>DASTTS010000086.1:0-21108 GCA_035760085.1 Pyrinomonadaceae bacterium | reverse complement strand
CGAGCCAGTGCACGGCGCTGCGCGCGAGCCCGGAAATTCTCTTCTGCCGTCCGCGGCCGGTAAAGATCAGCCACGACGGACGCAGCATGTTCAGAGACACCCGACCAGTGACGCGCTCGTAAAACGATTGGCCTTCTTCGATCGACACCTGGCCCGCGAGGCTCAGTTGCAAAAGCTTGTTCGTTGGCAACTGCCCGCGCCGCTCACCCATCGCCACGACGATTCGATCGATGTTTTCGCGTTTGACGATCTCGTCGAGTTGTTCGGTCAGGCCGATCACGCGCGGGTTGATCAGGCTCTTGCCTAACAACTCGGCATCGTTGCCGACGAAACCAATGATGCGATAACCGGCATCAGGACGGTTCAGCACTTCACGCGCGAGCTCGACCGCGAGGTTGCCTGATCCGACGATCAGAATGCGCTCGCCAAAATCCGGATGGCCGAGGAACCAGTGAATCGAAACTCGCCACGCAACCATCAACCCGAGTGCGAGCGGCAACGCGATCAGCGAGATACCACGACCGAGCCTCAGGTCCGGATACATGTAGAACGAGAACGCAAGCGCGATCCACGCCAGGCCGAGCGCCTGAATAAGTCGCAACACCAGCTCGCGCCGGTCGTGCATCACGAGAAAGTCGTAAAGATCGAAAAGATAGAAAGCCGCGATACAGAAAAAACAGGCGATAGCCGCTTTCAAATAACCATGCTTTTCGATGAGCTCGAAATGTGCGCCCTCAACGCCGACGCGCAGGTACACGGCGGCTATGATCGCGCCGTAGACGAGTACCGCCTCGCCGATCAGCAGTAAGATCTTTCGTCCGTTGAGACGTAGGGCTCTCAATTGACGGTCGCTACCTCCTCTTCAATTCTCTCCGTTGGAACAGGCGACATTTCAGTTATTCTTTTTTCGCGGTTGTAGTAGCGGTGGTAGTAATAAGAAGAAGCTACCGGCTGTTCCTCAACACGATTCAGTATGACGCCCAGCAAACGCTCTTTAGGCATCTGTTCGAGCAGCTTGTCGATGGTCGAATAACGCGTCTTGCCGGCCCGGACCACGAGCAGTCCGCCATCGGCACGTGACATCAACACGTTTGCGTCAGTGAAGATGCCGAGCGGCGGCGCATCGATGATGATGTAGTCAAACATGCGACGGACTTCACTGAGAATGCGCGCGTAGCTGGGACCGGAAAGCAACTCGGCCACGTCGTCGCGCGGGCGTCCGCCGGGCAACAGGTGCAGGCCCGCGGGTTCGAGACGTACGATGGCGTCTTCAAGATTTAGCTGACCGCCGAGCACTTCCGACAGTCCGCCCTGTGTATCGATGCCCAGGTACTCAGTAGCGCACGGGCGACGCAGGTCGCTATCGATAATGAGTGCGCGCACGCCTTCAGTTTGAGCCAACAACCACGCGAGATTGAGCGCCGTAAGCGTTTTGCCTTCGCCAATACCCGCGCTGGTGACGACGATTGCACGCGTCTGCATGCGCTCGCCAGCCTGGAGAATCTTGGTACGCAGATCGCGATACTGCTCGGTGTAAGCCGAGCGCGGCTGGCTGACAGCAATCAGGTGAGGCTCGACGCGCGACGGGGAGATGTCGAAAGTGACAAATCCTCCGGCGCGCGTCGCCTCGGCAGCGCCCAAAGTTGCCCCAGCATCACGCGAATCAAGACCGCCGGGGAGTGCCGACCCGCCGGGTACATCCGCAGTGTGCGCAGTGGACGCTGAACTTCGCACCGGCTTATTAGGAACAGACATGATGGTGGAACCGCTCAATAGCTGTTCCTCGATCTGTTCCGACGAGGGGAGGTTGGTAATGCGTGGTGTCTCGTCGCGGTGCTCTGAATTTGCTTTTGGTTTGGCAGCGTTACCGTTGTTATCGGTAGCGCTGTGTCGTCTCATGGCGTCAAAAACTCTTCCCATCGATTCACCTCATAGATATTGGGTGCTTAGAACTCAAAGTCAGTTTTTACAGGATTTCAGGATTTTTCAGGATTTACATGTAAATCTTGCTCATCCTGTAATCCTGTCAAAAACTAACGCAGCCCTAAACGGCTGCACATGGAACTTAATCCGTATCGCCTTTGCCGGCGTTCCATAACTCAGACCGGCCGGCGTTGGTAAAAATCCGTGCGGGAGCTTCGCGTTCCTCTCCGCTTTGTCCTCGACCGCGATCAGCGCGCGGCAACATGTCAAACGTGTCGGCCACGTCTTCAATGATCGATCTGCCGATCGTCGCATCGCCGGCCGCATAGCCCGCGAGGAGCGCGTTGTCGCAAAGATTGTTGATGTTTCGCGGAATGCCGTCAGAACACCGGAAAATGTAATCGACAGCTTCGGACGTGAAGACGTCAGTACGCTCAGCGCCCGCCACGAGTAAACGCGAAGTGATATAGCGGTCCGTCTCTTCAACATTCGGCAGCGGCTTGATCACGCAACGTAGCGCGATGCGTTGTTTCAACTGGCGCAGGTCCGGATTGTTCAGCACTTCCCGCAACTCCGGTTGACCAGTCAACACGATCTGCAACTGCTTCGCCGTGTTTGATTCGAAGTTCGACAGCAAACGAATCTCTTCAAGCACGTGTGGAGACAAGCCCTGCGCTTCGTCGACGATCAGGACCGTTCGCAAACCGCGTGAGTGACGCGACTCGAGCGCTCGTCCCAGCTCAAGCAACAACTCCGACTTTGTTTCCCACTTCTGCACATCGAGTAATGTCGCAACGTGCTGGTAAAACTCGGGCACTGACAAGCGTGGGTTGAAGACGTAAGCGACGAGCACTGTGCGATCGAGACGCTCCATCATCCAGCGGAGAATCGTCGTCTTTCCAGTACCCACTTCGCCGGTCACCACCACGAGTCCCTTGCCCGCTTCAATGCCGTAGTGCAAGTTGGCCATCACTTCCGTATGCGACGGAGTGAAGTAGATGAAGCGCGGGTCGGGCGTAAGCGCGAATGGCAACTCTTTCAGACCGTAAAATTCTGCGTACACTTATTGAACCTCCAGTTACCCTTTACCTTGCATCAGGAGCTCGAAAACGTGCGTGAGCTTGAGCGCCAGTGCCAATGCGGGGATGCTGACGATCGTCGCGATCACTCCGGCGACGAGTATCAACTTGCGACGACGCGGTATCGCGCGCGCTTCCTGCGGGGTCAGTAATTCGGGCACAGCGAGCAGCACCGGGAGACCGGTGTAGTGACGAGCATCATCGGAGTTTTGGATCGTCATCAGCCGTGGGCCTTCGAAGATTAGGACCAGCAAGAAGCCCAGGCCTAAACCAGCGGCTATACCGAGACTGCTCAACATGAGACGCTTCGGAGCGACCGGTTTGGACGGCAAGTTCGCCGGGTCAACCACTTCGATTCCTTCACCCTGCTGCTGGCTCGCGGCTTCGGCGCCGAGCGCAATCTTCTGTTCCTGCGCGAGCAGCGAATCCAACACCGCCTTCTTCATCTGGTAGTCACGCTCGATCGCGCTGAGTGCGACTTCAACACCGGGCACTTTGTTGATTCGTCCGACAATCTCGGAGATCGCCTGGTCATTCTTGGCGAGCAAACCCTGCTGGCGTTTGATTTCGCTTTCGACCAGCTTGATCTCTTGTTCGACGTTTTTGGCCGCGATATCAGGACGCCTTTCGAGTTTCTTCTGCTTGTTTGCAATATCCTCTTTCCAGGCAGCATCCATCTGATCCATCTGCTCCTTGACCTGATCGATCTCTTTCTGCTTTGCGATCACGTCCGGGTGCTTCTCACGCAGCTCCTGCTTCATGCGCGTCAACTCACCTTGCAACGCAGCTTTGCGCGTCACGAGTTGGGACCAGGCCAACGTCGTTTTTGGATCCGTCATACTTGTGGCCGCCTCGTCGATCGCGACGGCGTTCGCTTCCTTGATCGTGGTCAACTGCGTAGCAGCCGCTGCACGGCGGTCTTGCAGCCGGCCCACTTCCGAGATCAAGGCTTTTTGTTCTTCACGCAAACCAGCTAACTGGTTGAATAGAGCTTCTGCTTCAGATGGCAACTCGCCAACGTGCTGCGACTTGAAGTCGAGCAGTTGCTTGTCGACTTCGCCGAGAGCTTCGCGGGCCTGGTTCACCTGGTTGGTCATGAACTGGCGCGCTGACGCGGTCGAGACGACGGTGTTTTGCGTCTGCACAGTGATGTACTTGCCGGCCAGCTCCGCAGTGACGGCCTGCGTTACCTTGGGATCGCGATATCTGAAACTGATGTCGAATCCGTTGGTGATGTCGTTGCGGCTCGTGTTGAGGTTGACCTTGATGTTGTCGCGCATCATGTCGATGACGGATTCCATTGGCTCGCCACGCATGCGCTCGATTTTGTAAAGGTCATATTTGTCCACGAGCGGCTCGAGCGAGCTGCGGCTCGTGACGACCTGCGAGATGGCTGACAACTGGCGCGTCAAGTTGTCTTCCGCGCTGGTTGGGACCACCGAGATCGGCAGCGTCGAGGGTTTGACAACGATGAGCGTCGTCGATTGATAGACGTCGGGGAGCTTGATGACGACCCACGCCACCGCAGTGGCGATTGCCACGGTCGGCAGAATGATGAGCCACTTCCGGCGGCGCAAAATCTTCAGGTATTCACTCGGTCTTCGCTGTCTGAAATCAACGCTCATATCGCGCTCCTATCTTCTTTCTGTCAAATCACATTCCCGCCAGCGTCTTCCTGGCGTCTTCCAATTCTGCAAAAGGCGCTTTCTCGGCTAGTTTGATTGCGGTCTGCAACTCACGACGCGCCTCTTCCTTGTCGCCCTTTTCCTTCAAAGCCAACCCGAGATGGTAGTGATAAGCCGCACTCGGCGCGGTATTCGATGCACGAGCCTGGGCTTCGTTAAGTGATACTGCCTTGCGCAACTGTTCGATTGCTGCGGCGTGCAGGTTCTTCTTGTAGTAAACCCAACCGAGCGTATCGACAAAACCCGCGATGTTCGGATTCCTCTGCACTGCGCTCTGGGCCAATCGCACGGCTTCATCAAGATTTCCTGTGCCGGTGCTCGCATAGAGCCACGCGAGGTTGTTCGCGGCAATCACCGAGTTTGGATCCTTCTCGAGCGCCTTGCGGTAACTGTCGGCCGCCACCTCGTGGTTCTTTCGCTGATCTTCCAGCATTCCGATCAACACGTAAGGCGTGGCGTTTTCCGGTCGCAGGTTGATGATCTTCTGATACTGCGCGATCGCGCGATCTTCCTGTTTCGACTTGATGTAAAGCGCTGCGAGCGCCGAGTAAGCCGGCAGGTAGTTCTGATCGAGCTCAAGCGCCTTGTTCAATTCGGCTTCGAGCATCTGGCCATTCTGCTGGAACCCGTAAACCTGTCCTTTCAGGTAGTGCAGCGCCGCCATGTTTGGATAAGCACTCAACGCCTGATCGATGCGGCCGTGGGCCTTATCGATTTGATTGGTGCGCGCGTAGAGATTGATCAATCCGTTGAGCGCGTCGAAGTTGGTAGCGTCAACGTTGAGCGCGTTCTCAAACGAGCTGATCGCATCTTCCGGCTTGTTCTCAGCCAGCGAGACGAGCGCGAGACTATTGTGAACAATCGGATCCCGTTCAGCGACCGCTTTTGCGAGTTCGTAGTCTTTGCGCGCCGCCGGAATGTTTCGTAACTGAAGCTGGGCCGTGCCGCGTACCAGGTAAGCTTTCTCGCGGACTTCCGCCAGCATCTGCGGCGAGTTCTCACGGTCGGGAGCGGTCTTATCAACGCGCGCGAGCAGGTCGGTCGCAAGCGATATTGCCGACGTGTAGTCGTTGGGTTTACCGCCGGCCATCGTTAGCTGCAACTGCATTAACTTCGCCGGTAAGTAGTCGGGATAGTTCTTCTCGAGGTCGGAAGCGAACGCACGCGCTTGATCGATCAGGCCGAGGTTGTAGTTCGCCTGGGCCATGAAATAGAGACCGGGACGTGAATTCGGTTCCTGCCTGAGCACGTCTTTGAGATCTTCGATGGCGCTCTTCAGATCATCAGGCTGGCCGCGCTGCGCTTTCATACGCGCACGCAGCAAGAGTGCCTGACGATCGTGCTGGTCTTTCTTGAAGGCTTCGTCGATTTGAACGGTAGCGCCTTTCGCGTCGCCCTTGGTCAACAAGATCTCGGCGAGACGATAACGACCCTGAAGAAAATCCGGCGTCTTGGAAACGAGGTCCTGATAGATCTTCACCGCTTCGTCGGTACGACCAATCGCGGAATAGAAATCGGCCAGCACAGCCTGATTTTCAGGCTTCTGCGGAGGCACAGCCGCGAGTGCTTTGTAAGCCTCTTCAGCCTTATCAAACTGCCTGTTAACGAGGTAATAACTCGCGAGGATGAATCGCGCGTTGCGATCGTTTGGACCAACCTGGACCGCTTTGGTCAATTCCGCCTCGGCCTCGGGCTGGCGGTTCTGCTGAGTCAGAAACTTGCCGTACTCAACGTGGGCCACCGCCGAATTCCCATTGATCGAAATGGCACGCTTGTAAAGCTCTTCAGCCTTCTCCGGTTCTTTGGCGGCGATGTGAAACTTGGCGAGACTCAGGTACGACTCAACTCTGCTTGTATCCAACTGGATCGCCTGATTCAACTCAGCGAATGCCTTGTCTTTCTGCTGCTGAGCGAAATACACGCCGCCCATCAGGATGTGGCCTTCGATGTGCTTCGGATCCTTATCGAGGATTTCTTTGGCGAGTCGTTCTGATTCCGCGATGATGTCTGCGCGATTGCGGCTGCCGGCGAGATAGTAGTTGCCGAGCTTGACGCGCGCGTCGAGATTTTCCTTGTCGAGAGTTGTCGTCTTGCGCAACTCATCGATCATCTCCGGAAAACGCTCGAGCCCTTCATAGGCGCGCGCTAAACCCCAATGAGCCGCGGCGAGTTTGTCGTCGATCTGGATCGCGTTGCGAAACTCGAGCGACGCTTCCTGAAACTTCGACTGGCCCAGGTACTCTTCGCCTCGCTGAACGTGATCGGCTTTGGCTTTTGCGGGATTGGCGCAGCCGGAAAGTGAACTCGCGACTGCTAGAAGAAGACAGAGAACTGTTATTTGAAAGGTATATGCGCGGCACTCGCTTCTCATTAATTTTTGCTCCGTTGTTGCTGGCCCGTCACGATGCGGGCAGCAGCCATAATCTTGTTTCAGATTCTGCGAGGATTCCGGCGGGCAATGCCGTAGTCCCTCAGAAGCTGAGACAACTCTGAAATAGGTTCAATTCATCGTGAATTCCGAAACTATAGTCCTTCCTGCCATTTATCAAAGGTACGTTAGGGTACAAATTCCGGTAAAACTCGCGACGCATTTGCGGCAAACTCGACTGCTGTTTGCTCCGCCGCTGCTTCTGAATTTTGAATCGGCACGGTGACGCGAACCATCGCGCCGTCGGAACGGCGCAGACGCACACTGTCGAAAACGGTGTAAACCTTGCCCCAGTACTCACTGGCGACGTTGCGGCCACGTCCCTGGTACCAGTAAATCATCATGCTTTTGTACTCGCCGTTTTGAATCACGTATTTGTTGGCGACGAAATTTGACCCGTCAGGCAGCGTGATCGTTGCTTTGCCTGGCTCGCTCAGAGTCCAACCGGAACCGGGGAGACAGTTCAACGGGCTGTGATACGTCGCACCCGTACGCTGGCTCGCGTAGTAGCCCACGTAAAGGTTCGCAACCTGGTCAGATTTGCGGAAGTCGCGCAACAGGTAGTCGCTGGCCCGCAGGACTTTGAGTGTCTCGTCATCAAGAATTTTATCGATTCCGGTCTTTTGCCACGCCCCGACATTTTGGGGAAAGTCCTTCAGTGGTTTGCGCTCAACGTGAGCTTCGCCGAGATAGGACCACGCGTTGACAACGACCCCTGCCAACAGGATCAGGACCAGTAACACGCCAAAACGCAACGAAGGTTTCATAACTCCGAGCCCTTGGCCGAGACTACTGGACTGATGGAAACAGCAGTATCAGGCTCAGGCGCTTTCCTTTCTGACGACTCGACGTCGGCCTGAGCCGGTCGAAAACGATCAAGAATCATGCCAATGCCGAATAAGAGGATAAAAGCGACGATATAGATGGCCCAGCCCGAAAAAGAATGGAAAAATCCGTCCGCGACCTCTGTTCCATAATAATGCGCCAGCACGCCGGTACCGCTCACTCTGAATGCATTCGTCAGAATGGCGATCGGAACTGCCGAGGCGACAATGATGACTGCACGCCAGAACCAGTAGTTCTTCAGCCAGCCCGAACGTTGGCCCGGACCTGAGCCATTACCGTCCGCCGGTGCGTGTGTAAAGTAAGCAAATACGACCGCGAGAGTGAGCAGCGTCATCAACGACCTGATGCCACTGCAAGCCTCGACGACCTCGAGCTTTTTCGTGTCAAACGAGTTCAGCGGTTTTAGCTCGATGATGTTTCCCTGGCGGAGCACCGGAATCCCCAGCACGCTCATCGACCACACCGCGCAACGCGACGCGAACAACTGCAACGGAAACGCGATCTTGTTGAAGACGATCGCCGGAATCGGCATCGCCAGAAACAGCAGGCCGAGGGGCACGAGCAGCGCCCGCAGGAGGGTAAAACCCCAGAAATAAACGATAGTTCCGGCAACAATCAGGATCAGCGAGAGTCTCTGGGTATAAAGCTCAGCACCCGCGACGCCCGCCCATAGTGCGAACAACGCACAAACAACTGCGGCAGCGCCCCAGAACATGGACGGACGCACTAAAACCGCGGCGAATTTGTCGCGCTGGACCCAAACGATATAGCCGATGATGAAAGGGATTAGGAGGCCGTGGGAATAGTTTTCGTCGTACCACCAGTCATGGACAAGCTTTGCCAGGACAGTGGCGTAGGCGAAGGCGATAGCGAAACTGATGGCTAGACCTTGCCACAGTTTCTTTGCGGCCGGGACACTCATTTCCAATATACCTGATGATTTCCGGCAGGAAAGGGCAAGTTTCCTTTACGAAAATACTAAGTGCCGAAAGCTTACAGCAATAAGCCTCGGGTGACAACAGGTATAGGAAAGGTTTAAAGGTGGGAGGATTCCGGTGTTAAGGAGGTACGTAGACAGGATTTACAAGATTTAGACAGGATTTACATATCAATCCTGAAAAATCCTGTAAATCCTGTCCACAAATTACTTAATAAACACGGTCGGTGAACTACTGCGACGTCCACCAACAATCAACGTCATTTGCACGACGCCCGCGCCCTTCAGCTCAGGCCGGAGAATCACCGTCACCTGATCCAAACCGGGCATCGAGCCCTGCGCCCCCGCAAACTCGACCGGCAACGTCATCACCGTGCCATTTCCCAAACGCGCCTCGACCGTAATCGCTTCCGCGAGGTTCGCGCGAACTTTGCCGCCAACATTGATATCGTTACCACCATCACTGTTGAAGACGCTGCCGCTAATACCGGTCGCGAAGAACGTCAGCCGCGTGCGCTTATCCGATCCGAAGTTGTTCTGACTCGTCACTTCGAAATTCGAAGCAATCAGGTTCTGGCCGTTCGCGATCGCGATACTGCCATTGTCATCATCGTTCGTTGTCATTATTCGCGAGACATTACGCTCGATGCTGACTAAGCCCTGGCAGATGTAGCCATCCTGCGACGAGACGATCACTTCCACGATTCCCTCTGACACATCCGCCGGCACAACGAATCTCACATTGGACGGCGACGCGTAGAACACAGGCACCGCCACTCCATCAATCGTCACACTCAAGCCGCTAACCTCGTACGGCAGAGTTCCATCAGCGAGCAGCGACGCGAGTTCCGTGTTCACTGTCATCGGCTGAACGTTGCCGGTGCCTGAAATCGAGGCGAGGCTCGATGGCGACGCTGCTCCGATGCTGGCCTGGCCCACGACGATATTGGTCCTCGTCTTCGTGGCTGTCGCCTCATCGAGTGTCGTCTTCGTAATGTTGCCGAAGCGCATCAGATCTTCCGCGATCGCAAGGTGCGTCGTGATGCGCATCAGGTTGCTCTTGATGTTCGGGCTCGACGCCGCTCTCAGCGCGAGTCCGGCAGTCGCTTTGCTGAACAGGATCGCCGACCTGAGCTGCGAATCGATCGCAGGCATCGTTGTTCCAAACGATACTGATTCAAGCTGAAACTCGGAGTACGCCTGTTCGATGTCGGCAGTCAGGAGCGCTATATCAGACGCGAGCGCGGTGTTTGTAACAATGTTTGTGTCAGCCGCGCCGGCATAGGTCTGCGACTGCGTTTGGGTGACGAGCGAGTCAGCACGGCCCCTTGCACGGTTCACGCTGTTAGGCGAATTCGTCACCGTAATCGAAACTACTGCTGACGTGCTGCTGAGTCCGGTATTGTCCGTCGCCTTCGCAGTCAGGTTGTAATTACCTTTCGCAACGCTGTTCCACACGATGCTGTACGGGCTGCTCGTGTCGGTTCCGATCAGAGTTGTGCCCTGGTAAAACTCGACTTTCGAGATTCCATTGGAATCACTGGCGGTCGCTGCGAGAGTGATGTTGTCGCCGGCGACGAATATCGAACCCGTTGTCGGCACAGTCAGCGTCACCTGCGGTGCGCCCGGAGTTGGAGTTGGCGTCGGTGTGGGTGTAGGCGTCGAGCCTGGCGCCGCACCGCCGAAGTAAAGACCACTGATGACGGCAGGCCTGCCGCCCAGTTTGTTGACGATAAATTTCACGCGGCCGCGCAGGTCCCAAACAAGATACTGGCCACCGTTGAAGGACGACATGCTGCGGCTCTCGAGCAACACGTTCGTGGCCCAATCAACGACGTCAACACGCTGCTGGCGATTGTTGCCATCCCAATCAACGGCGTACATCGCAACGCGGTGTGTTAAGCCGTCAGTGAAATTCACTTCAATCGTAAAGAACGAGCTCGATTCCCATCGCGCCGCGATGCGATCGGAGCCGCTGCTTTTCTGGAGTGCTCTGACGTCCGTCGTGGAGGACGCCCACGTTGCCGCCGAATATCCAACGACGTTTACCTGTGCGTAAGAAGGATAGCTGAACGTGTCGTTGATGGTGTTGTAGCCATCGCCGCCGTACGTGTTCTTCCAGTTGCCTTTCGTCGTGGTGTCCATCTGGACGAACGAGATGCTGGCCACAGGCACAGGCGTTGGAGTCGGCGTTGGCGTGGCGGTTGGCGTCGGCGTTGGTGTCGCGGTTGGTGTCGGGGTTGGCGTCGCGGTTGGCGTTGGCGTCGCGGTTGGTGTTGGCGTCGGGGTCGCGGTTGGTGTCGGCGTCGGGGTCGGGGTCGGCGTGCTGCTGGCGACGCCACTCTGCGCCGCGTTGAGCGCGTCAATGTCTGCCCCGGTTCCCGCGATCGGACTGCGCCAGTCAGCAGGTATTGTCAACACATCAGGATAGTTATTGCCTGTCGGATATGCGCTGCGATCATAGGGCCTGGCGATGGTGTTTCCCGTTACTATCCAGCCCGGGGTGTACCTGTTTAGCGCCACAGTTCCGCCTGATACCGCGTCACCTACAATCCCATAAGGATAGTCGATGGTCAGGTTATTCGTGTACCTGAAGCCGCTGGAAACCTCTCCGTAGAACGTCACCAGGTTTGCTTGCTGAACATGGGTATTGCGATCAAACGAGACATTATTAAAGCCGTTTTGTGTCAGGAATGGACCTCGTATGTTGTACACGAGATTGTTGCTGAATGTGATGTCAGTACCGCGCACAGAAGTCGAGCCAACCGGACATTTGCCGTAAGATGACTCAGCTTCATTATCTTTACCAAGTAGATTGAATCCACCCTCGGCATTCTTCACCGTGTTGTTTGAGAAAGTGATGTACTGAACAGTGGACCAGTTGGCGGAACATTCCTGATTGCGCACCGTGAAGAGAATCGCCTTTCCATCTTGACCATCCGTCCAGTTGTTCTCCATCACATTGCCGTCAACCACTACACGCTTACCTGCTTTGAATTCCAGGAGGTTCTTTACTGTCCAATGCCTGCCTGCATAAGTCGGATCCCCGACTTTCCACGACAACGGCTTGAATAGATGATTGCGCCTTATCTCAATATCGGCCGGCATTAGTGATTCGCTGGCCGAGTCGGCGCCGCCAAACATGACGTTTTCGCCCGCAGCTTCGAGATAGTTGTTGATAATGCGGATCGGGCCAGGGCCGTTCCAGCCGGCGATGGCTTGCGTGTCGAAACCGGCACCGTGAATGTTTGAGATGTATGAATTGCTAATCGTGATTTCGGAGCCGTTCGCGCTGACGCCGCGCTGCACGTCCTGGGTATCAAAGCCGTGAATGTAACTACGATCGATAACGAGATGATGTGGTACCTGGTCCAGCGATGTTTGCAGATCGCGGCCCTGGCCGAAGCGGATCAGATCGTAGACCACCGTGGTCGCCGTGCTCGTTGAAAACTCGATGCCCTGAAAACGATAGTGATGCGCTCCCGCGACCGTCTTCAGGACCGGCTCCGCGGGAATTGAAGATTGCAGCTTCGCAAACAGCGCTGACTGCGCCGGGCTGACGCGCACGCCTTCCGCCAACTCGCTCAAGCGCGAGCTCTGAATGACGATCTCACCGGTGCCACTCTTCAGCGGAAGAGTGATGCTGGCGGTGTAGATCGCTCCCGCTTGAAGAATGATCGTGTCGCCGTACTGTGCCGCGTTGATGGCGGACTGAACGTTACCGCCGGCGGGCACAGTAATAGTGGCTGCGTGTGCCGTGAGCGAAGCAACGATCAGAATTACTGCGATTGAGATCCATTTATGAATTGGAAGAAAAGACAAATGTGCCGCTTTAATAGAACACTCAGCCATTTCAGCCTCACTTGAATTGAAATTGGCGAACTCGGTGGAAAGGAACCAGGGGCCGGTTGAGTGCTAATTTCTTGTTTTATTTTGGACAGAACCCGTCCCGACGAGTCGAGACACAGGGAGTCTCGATTGCATTCGAACCTGCAGTGAAATGGGCGAAAAAGGAAGGAAGTAGTCGGATGATTATGTCTACGATTGCATCGAGAAAGACTCGTAGACACATAGATCTGCCGCTCCGGGATGGAGGCGGCACATCCGAAAGCCTTCGGCAGCTAGACAATCTCACCGGTCACTCTGACTTAATTGGCGAGACTCACAGCTTTGCGTCCCTGCTTCACAACAGGTTTGCCTTTATCGTTGCAATCGAACTGAAAAGAGCAAGCTACCGAGGAGGATATTGCCGTGCTCAACTGGTTTTGTCAAGTTTTAATTCTTTTATTATGAACGGTCTCTAGCGGTCAAAATGAGAGATCCGCATTTTTTCCGTGTTCATCTGTGGTTACTTTCTTCTATGAACAAGGCAATCGATGATGGTGAGGTCGTCGCAGATGTTCAATGTGTGCGTTCCGCGCAGGTCTTTCCGCCATTGCGGCAGGATCTGTGAGACCTCTTCCTCGCGAAACTCCGCCGGCGTCAATCGAGTGATTTTGTTAATCCTCATCCCGTAACCGTAACGCTGCGACGAGTCCTGCGCGGGCCGGTAAAGCTCTCCCTTCCAGTAAAACGGGCGCCCCGCGGGCCGCGAGTTTCTCACGTCTGATTTCAACGGGTTCTGCGCGTGCGGCTTCCATGGTCCAAGCGGGCTCTCGCTGTAATAAAGATGCAGCTCGTCGGAAAACTCGGTATCCGCGATCGCCACAAACATCCACCACACTCCATCCACCTCAAACAGCGTCGCATCGCGCGCGGCAATACCTTCAAACAAAACCGTCTCGAGTTTCCACTCGTTCGGGAAACGCTCCGCTGTGTAGACCTCGATCGTCTTGTTCCCCGCCGTCTCGGGAATCATCAAGTAACGATTGTTCCACTGGAGCATGAACGGGTACGAAAGGTGGTAATCGCGTTTCAGCACGGGCGTCGCTTCGCTCGCGCCTGACTTACTCAACTCGATCACCGAGATGTGCGCCTTGTCGTCCGCGTAAAGATACTCTTCAAAGAAGACGAAATACTTTCCCTCGAACCTGACCGCAAAAGGATCGGCCCAGAACTTATCTTTCGGCGGCACGAGATAGTTGAAACGGTAGAAACTGTTGTTTGGATCGTCAGGACTGTTTCGGAAGCGATACGCAAGCTGCCACTGATCGAAGAAGAACGAATAGCGCGCCTTCTGTGCGGCATAGGACCAGGTGAGTTTGCACAGCCTCGGCAGCAGCTCGGCATTCGTCGGCATCTTGAGCAGGCGATTGTAGTAAGGCCGGAAGGCGTCTGCGTCGCTCGTGACTTTTCCGTTCTCGTAAAGTTCTTTCAGTTTCCGCACCACGAAACTTGACGAGCGCCAGTAAAGATTGTTTCTGCTGCCTTTCACTGAAAAGCGGTCGATCGTGCGCGACCAGCCGCGGCTGATGACCTCGCCGTTGTCGAGATCTTCAGACAGGATCTGCAACACCGCACCCGAGATCGGCGATCCCTCCATGACTTCCCAGAAACCGGCTGGTCCACCACGATTCACGAGATTGTCGCCGTGGTGATACGACCAAACGCCATGCTTCGCGATCCGCAGTGCTTCGCCGCGCAGGATCCGGAAACCGTGCGAGATCACGACATCGAGGTCATAACTACGGATCTTCTCGACCGCATCATCCGGAAACCAGTCAGAAAACTTCTTCATCACGGGCATCACACCCAACACCGGAACACCGGACAGCAGCTCCTGAATTTCCACGTCCTCAAACGCATCCTCTTCCGCGAGCGAGACGCGGTTGTCGATCCGGTTGTACAGCGCGAAAAGGAGGAATTTGCGGTTTTTCCAGTAAGTCTGAAGCCGTCCGCGCGGCGGCTCACTAGTCGTCTCATTTTTAACGACGAGACAGATCTCGGCGAAGCTGGACGATTGAATGTCGTTGATGATCTTTGAGACCCAACGTGGTTGCGTGAGCGAGTCGACAAGTAGTCCGATGCGGAGGCGGCGTTTCGTCATTCAGGAGTTTTTGCGCTGAAGTTCAGTTTGTCCCAATCGGCTCCTACGCCTTTGAACGGACTCCGCGGACTGAGGCGATAATCGCCTTTCTCGAAATTCACAAAACCCACTTTATCGACCGACGCGGGATACTGGTTCTCCTTCGGATACTCCGATGGATTGGTGCCGATCAAAACGTTGTTCCTGAAAACGCCGTCAGCGGCGTACTTCCTGAGCGCCACGGTGCCTTCGCCAAAGCCGTCGCCAACCAGGCCGTAGCCTTTGCTGCCACGGAGCGTGAGGTTGTCGGTATAGACAAACTTCTCTGAGGGCGAGCCGTAAAGCGTCATGATATTGCCGGTTTGAATGTGCGTGTTGTGAGTGAAAGTCACGTTGTTGAAGCCGTTGAAGACGAGAAACGGGCCTTTTATGTCGTAGAACAGGTTATTACTAACTAATACATCAGATCCTTGCGTTGATGTCGATCCCGCGGGACACTTGCCGTATTTGGGCTCTGCCTCATTGTCCTTGCCTAAAAAGTTCATACCGCCCTGGCCGGTCACAACTACGTTATTCGTGAATTTCACCTGTTGCACGGTGGACCAGTTAGCCGAACACTCCTGATTTCTCACGGTTATGACAATTGATGTGCCATCCTGACCATCCGTCCAGTTGTTCTCCATCACATTGCCGTCGATCACCACGTTCTTCGCGCTCTTCAGCTCGAGCAGATTCTTCACCGTCCAGTGCTTGCCCGCGTAGGTCGGGTGTCCGACTTTCCATGACATCGGCTTGAAAATGTAATTGCCACGAATTTCGATGTTCGACGGAAGGAGAGCCTCGGAAGCCGAATCGGCGCCGCCAAACATAATGTTCTCGCCCGCGCCTTCGAGATGGTTGTTGACGATGTGAAAAGGGCCGGGGCCGTTCCAGCCGCCGATGGCTTGTGTGTCGTAACCGACGCCGTGAATGTTCGAGATGTAAGAGTTGGTGATCGTGGTCTCAGCGCTGTTCAAGCTGATGCCGCGCTGCACGTCCTGTGTGTCGAAGCCGTGGATGTAACAACGATCGATCACGAGGTGGTGCGGGACTGAATCCAGCGTCTTCTGTTCTTTTCGTCCGCCGCCCAAACGAACCACATCGTAGACAAGCTTGGTAGAGTCGGCCGTAGAAAACTCGATGCCCTGGAAACGATAGTGATGCGCGCCGGGAGCGGTTGCGATAACAGGGTCGGTGTTTGGTGTTTGCAGTCTTGCGAATAACGCGGATTTGGATGGAGTTACGCGGACGTTCTCTGGCAGCTCACCGATGCGTGAGCTCTGGATCACAATTTCGCCGGTGCCGGTTTTTTTTGGTAGCGTGAAATTGCCGCTTAAGGTCACGCCTGCCTGAACGACGATCGTGTCGCCGTAGTTGGCGGCGTTGAGGGCTGCCTGCAGGCTGTCCTTCGGGCCGACGTTGATGATGCGTTTGCCGTTCTGAATGGTCTCAGTGAACGTACCGGCGGTTTGTTTGAGCGCAACAACGACGCCGATTCCCACGACCGCCAAAATACTCAACAACACCAACGGCTTTGATAAATGCATGTGAATCCTGTCTACGTCTTCTTCTCAAAAACGAACTGGTTACATCCCAACCCGACATTCCCACACTGTAACTTCGTCAACCGAAACCCGCGCTCCTTGCAGAAGTCGAACACTTGATCCGGTGTCGAGACTTCGTACGGGTAACCACCAACCCAGTCGATAATGTCGCGCCACTTCGTCATCCCGCGATTGCGGCGATACATCGTCCATGAATCGGTGTAGAGACGCGGGTTCAACGTGAGCACTGACTTCGCCAACAACTTCACTTCACCCGGAATCGTCACGAGCACTGCGAACGGCGTCTTCAGCATTCCCGGCAAGCCGCAATACGTCTTCTTGATCCAGTACCAGCGCGCGCTCTGGCTGCCGGTATCGTTGTAGAGCGCGATGAACAACTTCCCACCTGGCGCCACGCGCGCCTGCGCATTTTCCATCGCGAGCCAGAGATTGCCGGTGTGATGTAGGACGCCCCACGAGTAAACAATGTCGTACTGCCCGAGCGAGTTCATGAACTCCGTATCGAGTGCGGAGGCTTCCTGGATCTTCCACGAATCATCGTCGGCGAAATAGTTTTTCCTCAATTCGCGCGTACACGCGACTGACTTCGGATCGAAGTCGAATGAGTGAACACGCGCGCCGAGTCGACGCGCGGCGAGACTGAACAAACCACTGCCCGAGCCGATATCGAGAAACGTCTTGCCCGCGAGCGAGTCGACTTCGAGCATCTCCCTGAGAGACTGTTCTGCTTGCTGAATGCGCTCGTCGTCGACACTCGCCAGAAACTGCGACCAGTTCTGGCCGAATTCGAATCTTTCGCCGGCTGCGATTTCAGCAGCGTTCGTGTTCGTCGTCATCCTGTCAATCCTGTAGAAAGCTTGTAATCCTGTCTAACGTCTTAGTAGTTGATCAAGTAGTACACCATCTTCACATACTCACCCGGCACGAATTTCCAGCCTCGCAATGTCAGCCACCACGTTGCCGCGGGCGGCGTCTGTTCTCCGGGCGGGACGCTTACTAACCCGATGCTAATGCCGGTATCCCGGAAAACTCTCGAAAACACCCACAACGCGCGGCGCGAGTGATATGCAGACGTGACAATCAACATCGAGTGAAGCCCGCGTTGCTGCGCATATTCTCTAACGACTTGCGCTTCTTCGTAAGTACTCGCCGCCGGCGTCGCCGCCACCTCAATATTCTGCGGCCTTACACCGGCCTTTTCCAGTTCTTCAAACGACCGCTCGTAATAGTACAGGTTGCGCTGCTCCGCACTGGACCACGGTCCGCGCATGTTGTCGTTCGTTATCAAGATCAACGGTGCGCGACCTTCGTGCAGCAGCCGCGCGGCTTCGTGCGTGCGTTCCTTGTACGTGGCCGAGCCACCCAGCACGACGATGGCATCGGCTTTGTCGAGCGGCGCCTCCGTTATCAAAAACTTCGCCCCGGCCCAGGCTGCGAACGGCCAAACCAGTATGCAGCAACTTACCAACTTGAGAATCCCGCGGCGCAATCTCACCAGCAGATTCCCTGGTAACCGTCGCCGGACGTTCGATCAAAAAGCCGTACGAGATCGATCACCGTCTGGTCCGGCCGCAGGCGCGACTCGATCTGCCGGAACTCTTCCGAACGATTACCGATGACGATCGTGTTCGCGGCGTTCAATACTTCGTCAATCGATCCACGCATAAGCTTCGCGATGTGCGGGATCTCTTCTTCGATGTACGCCTTGTTTGATCCGAAGAGTCGTGCGAGCGAAACGTCGCGATCGTAAATCACTAGCTCCAGACCTTTGCCGAGCAGCGTTTCGATCAACGTGACCATCGGCGATTCGCGCAAGTCGTCAGTGCCCGCTTTGAAACTGAATCCGAGCACGCCCACTTGCTTGTTGCCGGTGCTGAGCACCATGTCGAGCGCCTTCTCGACCTGGAGTTTGTTGGTCGCAGTGATGGCCGACAAGAGCGGCACTTCAACGTCAAGCTCCTTTGCTTTGTAACTGACAGCGCGCAGATCTTTCGGCAAACACGAGCCACCGAAAGCGAAGCCGGGCTTGAGATAGTACGGTGAAAGATTGAGCTTCGTGTCGGCGCAAAAAACCTTCATCACTTCGTGACTGTCCAGCTCGAGCGCTTTGCAGATGTTTCCGATTTCGTTCGCGAAGCTGACTTTGAGTGCGTGGAAACAGTTGCAGACGTACTTCACCATCTCGGCGGTCTTGACCGTGGTGGTGAAAACGGGCGCGTCAATGTTCGCGTAAAGACCGCCGACGATTTTCGCGGTCTCTTCGTCGTCGGCGCCGATGAGCGTGAATGGCGGCGCGTAAAAGTCTTTCACTGAAGTGCCTTCACGCAGAAATTCCGGATTCACGCAAAGGCCGAAGTCTTTACCCGCTTTCTTGCGCGAAGTCTTTTCGAGCGCGGGTTGGACCACACTTTCGACACTGCCGGGCAGCATCGTGCTGCGAATAACGATCGTGTGATGTGTGTCTTTGGTGGCGAGTGCCGCGCCGATTTCTTCACAAACGCGAGCGACGTGGCCCAGGTCGAGACTGCCGTTTGGTTTGCTCGGCGTGCCGACGCAGACGAGCGAGATATCGGACGACTGCACGGCGCGCATCGAGTCGGTGGTTGCGCGCAGTTTGCCTGACTTGACGACGTCGTGAATGAGCTCGTTCATTTGCGGCTCGACGATGGGGCTCTTGCCGCTGTTGATGATGTCTACTTTGGTGGGATTGACGTCGACGCCGGTGACGTCGTGGCCAGCGTGCGCGAAGCACGCCGCGGAAACACAGCCAACATACCCGATACCAAAGATGCTTATTTTCATCAAACGTCCTCTTCAGAATTTTTAGCCGCGGATTAACGCGGATGACGCGGATCTGCGTTCATTTGCGTTAATCCGCGGCAAAAAAGCTTTTTCGCAAATAGAGATGAACCGGTCTGTAACTTGCCGCCAACCGAAATTCTCCCGCACAACGGTCGCCGCTCTCTGGCCCAACTCCGATGCGTAGCCGTTATCAGTTAAGACACGCACGACTGCATCTGCAAACGTCGCCGGCTCATCCGCGAGCAGCAGCTCCACACCATTCGCGAGCGGCAAGCCTTCGGCGCCGACAGTTGTTGAGACGACCGCTTTCTCCATCGCCATCGCTTCGAAAATCTTGAGCCGCGTGCCGCCACCGATGCGCAAAGGCACGATGTAAGCCGCAGCGTTTTCCATGTAGGGCCTGACGTCGTCGACGCGCCCGGTGATGATCAGCGATTTATCTTCTTTACTGAGATCGACCAACGCTGGCGCGGGATTTCTGCCGACGACTGTCAACGTCACATCAGGCACTTTGTTTTTAATCAGCGGCATGATCTCGCGTGTGAAGTAACGGATCGCGTCGTCATTCGGCAGCCAGTCCATCGAACCCGTAAACACGAGACTGTTCGGTACCGGTTTCGCCGTGCCGCTTGGACGAAAGAATTCGACGTCCACGCCAGTCGGCACGTCAAACACAGCTTCCGCGCCGTACTCATTCTTCATCTGCTCGCGGTCGTCTGCCGAAACTGCAATCACCGAATCGAAACGACGACACATCTCGCGCTCGAAGCGACGCATCTTCTTCCACTGCCCGTACAAGTAAGCCTTCTTGACCGGATTCGTCTGCACTTCGTAGTGACGTTTCCAGATCATCGCTTCGACGTTGTGCTGAAACAGCACCGCGGGCGTCGTCAACTCGGCCGGAACGTTTACGGCCGGCGCGAGAAAATCACAGACGAGCAGATCGAACGAAGACTGGCGATCACGTTCGACTATCTCGCGTCGCATCGCGCGCGACTCGTATTTCTTAATCGCGTAAGCGTGCGGCGAGACGAGGTTGAGAAACAGCTCGACATAAAAACCGGGCGTAAACTTCTCGCGGCGCGCGTGTGGAAGGCAGATAAGCTCGTGGCAATACTCGGATGCATTCCTCTTGTCGTCATCGCTCGCAGTCCCGTCGTCGAGCGTGAGATACGTGACGTGGTGCTCGCGCTTCAGCTCCTTGAGCATGTTGTAAGTGCGGATCTTCCCGCCCTTATCGACGGGATGCAGCACTTCCGTTTTGAGCCACAAAATTCTCATCCTGTAAATCTTGTAAATCCTGTCATCCTGTCTAAAAACTGCTGTCTAATCACCGCGGAACCAGCTTGCATCGGACAATCGCCGTCGTGAACTCCCTCGTCAACCTATTCGCCAAAAACTGAATTCTCCTGATCGGCACCGGCACGAACTCCGCAAACTTAAACTCACTCTCGCTAATCAACCGCTGAAAGCGCCGTATCGTCATCTGATTCAACCCGCCTTCCGCCTCACAAAAGCGCGTTGCGCCGTCAGTCTTGAAATCCGAGCGCCAGCGAATCAACGACTTCTCCGTAAACAGCAAATGAGCCCACGGAAACGGCGAGAAGAGATGGCCACCAAGCGGGTGATACCACGTTGGACCAAACGCCGCGATCACGCACCCATCATCCTTCAACAACCGGCGCATGATGCGAAGGATCTCAGCCGGATCATCGAAATGCTCGAACGCATCGAGCGACAAGATCACATCCGCTTTTTCATCGGTGCGCGTCGTGAACGTACATCGGTCAGCCACACCACGCGCGGCCGCCGCCTCGCGCGCATTCGCCAGCGCACGCT
>DASTTS010000085.1:0-9861 GCA_035760085.1 Pyrinomonadaceae bacterium | reverse complement strand
CGGCGGCTCATACGGCACGCGCGCGGCGCTGACTTACCTGAAGCGACATCCAAAACATGTGCGTACCGCGATACTTCAAGGCGTCGCGCCAACAGATCAGTTCATGCCGAGAGATTTTGCTAAGCACACGGAACGCGCGCTACAGGGAGTGCTCGATGAATGTCTGGCCGACAAAGCCTGTAGCGAGGCGTTTCCGAATATCAAAGAGGAAGCGAAGGCCGTACTCGCACAACTTATCAAAGGACCAGTCGAGGTCGAGATTCAGAGACGAAACTCGAATGAGCGCGTTAAAGTTAAGCTCAATCGCGATCTGGCGGCGGAAGCGATTCGCTACATGCTTTACAGCCCCGTGCCTGCCAGTCGCGTTCCACTCATGCTGCACGTTGCGTCGCAGGGCGATTACGCTCCCTTAACCCGCACCGCGATTGATTATCGACGAAACCTCGTAGGAACCGGCAGCAATGGTATGTATCTCTCGGTGACGTGCGCCGAGGATCTGCCCTGGATCAAACCGGGCGAGGGCGAACGAATGGCCGAGAACACGTTTCTTGGTGATTACCGTCTGCGCCAGCAACGTGAAGCGTGCGCGCTCTGGCCGCGTGCCGAGATCGAGCGTGATTACGCGCAACCAGTTAAATCAGATGTACCGGTGTTGATTCTGACCGGGGAGTGGGATCCGGTGACGCCACCGTCGAATGCTGAGCGTGTTGCGAAGACTCTGACGAACAGTCTTAACATCGTCGTTCCACACGGCGCGCACGGACTTGGCGGACTTGAAGGAATGGACTGCATCGGCAACCTCATCACGGAATTTATCGAACGCGGCACCACTAAAGGCCTCGACACCGCCTGCGTGAAAAACATCCGTCGCAAAGGATTCGCGCTGAAGTTCCAATGAGGTGGCAGAGTTGCCAGACCGCATCGAGAAGATAAGCCGCGGATTTACACGAATAAACGCTGATCTGCGTTAATTCGCGTTCATCCGCGGCTAAATTCTAGTTCAAAAGCTGGAGCCCGAGGATCTGTTCGAGGATCGTTCCGAGAATGCTGTAGCCTCCATTCGAATACCGGCCGTAGTTTGAGCGGCTGTAGTAACCGTCCTCATAACCGCGCCTGAATCCTTCACGGAAGTAATACTGATACTCGCCCAGGTCGACGTAATAACCGTCGTAGCCGTAGCTCGCGTCCTGATAGCCGTAAGATTCGTCCGGACTGTAGCGATAACCGTCCTCGCGGTCGGCCTGTCCGGCTTGGAAGCCTTCTTCATAACCATCACGGATCGCGCGCTGTAACATCTCGGCGCCGTAACGATTGGTCTCGTAGTACGAACCACCTCTGCGATAGCGATAGTTGTACGGACCATAGTCGTTGTAACGCCACTGCTGCAATCGCAACTGATCGCGTCGGATTCGATCGAGATAGCGCTGCTGGTAACGCAACTGGTTCAAACGTCTCTGCTGCTCGAGCAGGCGCTGTCGCTGGGACAGGTAGTTCTGACGTCGTTGCCAGTCCTGACGATAACGTTCGGCGCGCTGCTGTTGTTCGCGTTGCCAGTCGCGCCCGCCGCGCCAGTTGTTGTCACGATCGCGATCGCGATTGTTGTTATCGCGCCTGTCGTTCCAGTCTCGATTGCGATCGTCTCGATTGCGATCGCGGTTGCGGTCCCAATCCTGTTGGCGACGTTGCTGTTCGAGCTGTTGCTGCTGTTGCTGTTGTTGCTGTTGTTGGCGCCGGCGATCCCAGTCGCGGTTCTGTTGCTGCTGCTGGCGCTGTTGCTGCCAACGCTGTTCACGTTCCTGCGACTGGCGGATCTGTTCCTGTCGTTGCTGCTGCCAGCGATCCTCACGTTCGCGCGACTGCTGGATCCGATCCTGTTGCTGTTGCTGGTTCCGTTGTTGCTGGCGCTGCTGTTCCCAACGTTGTTGCCGTTCCTGGCTGTTTTGCTGTTGCTGTTGACGCTGCTGTTCCCAACGCTGTTGCCGTTCCTGGCTGCGTTGCTGTTGTTGTGCTTGCTGGGTCTGTTGTTGTTCGTTTCGACGGCTCTCTCGTTCTGCCTGTCGTTGTTCGCGCGCAGCCTGGTTTTCCTGCCGCCGCTCCTCTCCACGACCCCGTCGTCCCTGGGCATTGGCGATGTCGCTGGCGCCCAACATGAGCGTGCTAATCGCCAGAGTTAAACCGACTTGCTTGAAATATTTCACCTTTGATTTTCCTTTCAGTACGACGGGAGAGAGGTCGACTTCGGGCTATTCGGCAAGTGCTATTCCACGCAGAAATCAGGCTGGAATACGGATCATTTATGTAGGTTTACGAGACGATATCAAGCAGTGATCAACGATATGGGATAGAGTTTTGGGCCGCAGATTAACGCGGATGTACGCGGATAGGCGTTTGGCACGGTCATTGCCGAAATTACCCTGAAAAATGACTTTTGAGGGGGGCTTGTATGAAGGAAATAAAAGTGTGGCCACACCTCACGATCGTGGCGGTGGTGTGTGCCGTCCTGGCAGGTGTTGGGGTGGCGTTATGGATGAGGCACGAGCAGACCGCGTCGGCGGAGGCGATACCAAATGCCGCGCGCATTCAGCGCGTCGAAGGTGAAGTAGCGCTCAATAACGGTCAGGCCGGCAATACGCAAACTGACGAGTGGATTCGCGCAACTGAGAACCAACCGGTCTCGGTCGGCGATCGCGTCTACACACGCGACAACTCGCGTACGAGTCTGGCGTTTACCGGACGTAATTTTGCGCGGCTCGAGCCAAACACGTCACTCGACGTGCTTTCACTCGAAGATCGTCGAACGCAGCTCGCATTGCGTGATGGCTCGGCAGTCTTCGACGTCGGCTATCTCAACTCGGGAGATCTATTCGAAGTGGCGACGCCGTATGGCGCAGTCGACTTTCAGCAACCAGGACTTTACAACGTCGGCATCGACAATGGTCAGGTGCTGATCTCTGTGTTGAGTGGACTCGCGCAAGTCGTCGGACTCGGTGGCAGTGGGGAGATTAGCAAAGGTGAATTGCTGACACTCGCCGGCACGACCGCTGCGAATGCGGTTCTTTCTCAGCTCGATGGCCGCGATGCTGGTTCGTTCGTGAACGATTACTACTCGTACCAGTATCCGCAGTATTACGATGGTCGTTACCGCGACTACAACGCTTATCTAAACGATCCATATTATTTCGATCCTTATCGACGAACTGCCAGTTACCAGTACGTGAACTCATACATTCCCGGCCTCTATGATCTCGATTACTACGGCGACTGGAATAATCTCGACAGCTACGGCTATGCGTGGGCGCCGCGCGTCGATGCCGGCTGGATGCCGTATCAGGAGGGTTACTGGTACACGGATTACCCGTATGGTCCAACCTGGGTTTCGAGTGAGCCGTGGGGTTACGCGCCTTATCACTACGGGCGTTGGGCGTTTGTCGGCGACCGCTGGTACTGGGTTCCGGACCGCATGAATGTCGAGCCGGTTTACTCGCCCGCGCTCGTCGCGTTTATTCCGTTCGACCAGAATCAGATCGGTTGGGTGCCGCTTGGACCAGGCGACGTTTACGTGCCGCATTACTACAACAGCACGTGGCAGCCGCAGTATTTGACACGTGACAATCTGTACCAGCGCGTTGTGAATCTCAACGTGCCGGGCGCGGTGACTGTCGTGAGTGTCGACGACTTCACACGTGGTATCGATTGGAAACGCGCGCGCAAGGCTGATCGAAACATGCTCGCGTCGGTAAATCCGGTATTGGATCCGTTGCTCGTGACGCCGTTGCGGAATGCAGTGGTGAACTCCGCGTGGGGTCGCGGCAAGATCGATATTCCGCCGGGAATCGCGCGGAAACTTAATGACACGACGGTCGTGACGAGCACCACGCCGGTAGCACCACGGTCGCGTCCCGATCTAGTGAAGCGGATGCGCGTAAACAACGCACCCGATCACGCGAAGGGACAGAAGTTCCAGGTGCGTGATGAACGCGGACGCGGTCGAGGCGCGCCACAGCAACAGCAAGTGACGCAGGCACCTCGACCTGTCGAGCAGCAGAGAGGTCGTGGTCAGGAGCAACGTGAAGTGCGACGTGTCGAAAAGGAGCAGCCAAGACCTCAACAGCCACGGGCTGAGCGTGCAGCACGACCGGTTCAGCAACAGCAGCCACGAGGTGAGCGTGTCGCGGCACCATCGCGACCTGCGCCTGCACCAAAGGCTCAGCCACAGCCAAAACAGGAACGCGGTAATCCTGGTAAGGGCAAAGGCAAGAAACCATAAATCCTAACCGCGGATTACACGGATCAGATCGGGATTTAAATCCGGATTTAAAATCCGTGTGATCCGCGGTTCCTTCCTGTAGAATACCCGCCCTGACACATCCCAAAGAAAAGGAAGTTCCTCCCGATGCAACCCAATAGACGTACATTCCTAACTCAAGTTGGGGCCGCTACGATTGCCGCAAGTGTCATCAAGGTTGATGCCCACGCCGCAAACGGCTCCAATCAACGCGCGAACGATTGCGCGAAACTCCGGCGCAACGCTGCGCAGGCTGGACTGCAAGCGACACCGCAGAACCTCCAACATCCAAACAACCAGGACGAAAACATCTACCCAAACAAGATCGGCAACTACTCAAAAGGCCTGCCGCATAACAACGACGGCACTGTCGTGCTCAGCGCCTACAACGCTCTCGTAAATGCGATTGACAGCGGCCGCCCCGCAGACTTCGATGCGATTCCACTCGGCGGAACGGTAAAGCTGACGAATCCCCAATCCGGTCTTGCTTTCGACATGCAAGGTCCTGACGCGCACGCACTCGTGCAACCACCAGCGCCCGCTTTTGCGAGTCGTCAACAAGCCGCCGAGATCTCGGAAAATTACTGGATGGCTCTGCTGCGCGATGTTCCTTATTCACAGTATTCGGGCAATCCCATCGCAAACGCAGCCGCTGCGGATCTAACGTTGTATGGCCCGGATTTCAAAGGCGCAAAGAGTGGCGGCGCTGTGACAACCTCGACTCTGTTTCGCGGTCTCACACCCGGAGATAGCGTTGGACCATATCTCTCTCAATTCTTCTACCAGGACTGCAACTTCGGCGCGAACAAGATCGAGCAGAAGATCACGACCACTGTCTCTGGCGTTGACTACATGACTGACTTTGACACCTGGCTCGCTGTCCAGCGCGGCATCGCGCAAGGTCCTAACGCTTTGGATCCCGTGCCGCGTTACATGCGCAACGGTCGCGACATCGGTCAGTGGGTACACATCGACGTCTTGTTTCAGGCGTACTTCCACGCATTTCTGGTTCTCGCAGGCGCGGGTGCACCGTTCGACGATGGCAATCCTTACAGCAACAACCCGTCGCAGATCGGCTTCGGCACGTTTGGTGGACCACACATCGCGACGATCTTGTGCGAAGTATCAACACGCGCGTTGAAAGCCGTCTGGTTTCAGAAGTGGTTTGTGCATCGTCGTCTGCGACCGGAAGTGATGGCGGAGCGAGTTGACCGGACGCTTTTTGCAGGCGCTGGTTATCCGGTGCATTCGGAGATACTCAACTCGTTCAACGACTCGAATCGTCTGAAGGGTTTCATGCCGGCTGGCAGCGCGCTGTTGCCGATGGCATTTCCGGAAGGCTCACCCACGCATCCCGCCTACGGCGCCGGACACGCGACGGTCGCGGGAGCGTGCGTCACGATTCTCAAGGCGTGGTTCAAGGAAACGACGCGCCTCGTCGACATCGGTCTCGCTCCAGTGCAACCGACCGACGACGGCTTGAGCCTTGTGCCTTACGCGGGTTCGGATGCGGGCGATCTTACAGTCGGCGGCGAGCTAAACAAGGTCGCAGCAAATGTGGCGCTCGGAAGAAATATGGCGGGCGTGCATTGGAGATCGGACGCGACGGAGTCGATGAAACTCGGTGAGGCGATCGCGATCGGGATTCTGAAGGATCAACGCGCTTGCTATAACGAAGTCTTCAACGGCTTTAGCTTAACTAAATTCGACGGCACCACAATCGTGGTCTAACATCCGCGTTAATCCGCGTTACTGTATTTCAACAATGGCGAGGCCACCCGGTGGAATTTGCAGGGTGGCCTTTCCATTGTCGCCCTTCAAAACTGATTCGCTAATCCACTCAGTAGCACTCTTCATCTGAGGCAACGAAATCGTAACCGTCACATAAGCACTACGATCGACCTGCGCCATTCCCTGCTGTGGCTTAAAGACGCCGTTGTTATTCAGCATCGTCACCACCCAGCCACTTGCCGTGCGATTAATCAGATATTCGACATCGCCTGTCACTTTCACCGGCACCGCATCAGCAAACACGTGCGCCAGCAGGTGTGCAGCGAACGGCGTCATGCGCTCGTCCTCACCGAGCAGATCAGGAACTGCGACAAACACGACGCTTCCCTTCCCGACTTTGTTCACCGTCACGATCGGACCCCCGCTCGGCACAGTCATCAGCGCCGTCGCGCCTTTTAGCTCGACTTTCTCATATCGAAAGATTTGGCCTTTGAGATATTCAGCTTCGTCGCCGGGCGCGAGGCAAACGGCGTTGTGCGCTTCGCCCGTATCGTTCATCAATCGCACACCCAAAAACTGCTCCGGCAGCTTCTTGATCTGCGCCGCATTGAGCACGACTGTCCCGCCGTTGCGCACGTAATCATTGAGCCGCGCGATCCACTCGTTGGACCATTCAATCCGCCCACCCACAACAACCGCGCGATACGACGGCAACAAGGTCTGCATTTTCGATCGCGAACCCTGAACGTCAGCCGCCGTCAACACGTCGAAGATGTCTCCAAAAACACCCGCCACAAACGGCTGCCTGTCTGCGATCGCAGGCTCCCCTTCGACAACAAGCCCCGGATAGTACGCAACCCCAAACAACTCCCTCAACGCCCTATCCCCTCGATCAATTTGCGACACTTCAAACGGCCAGTGCGGGTAGTCCGTCATCTCAAACCCGTGCGCCGGATCGAGCAGGAAAGCTACAGGCGTGTAGGGCGTGCCGCGTTCCGGATGCTTCTCTACAAACCTCATGAACTCGTCCGTGATCCGGCCGAGCGGATTGAGCTGGAAAGGATGTTCGCCAGGTCCCGGCTTGAAAAACTGGTCCTGTCCCTGCTCGAGATAGATCGCCGATGCGCCGGCCATGTAGTAAAGGTAATAACTCTTGCGATACCACGAGAGCGACGGTCCCATCGTTGGACCATAGCGCGAGTGATAAAAGAAATCCGGCCCGGCGAAGTTTTGCTGCTTCGTAAACGTTGTCGCAGTGTCGCCGAAGTTTGGTGCGTGGTAATAGAGAAACGCGCCGCCGAACTGGCGTGCGGCGCCCCGCGAGAAAGCGATGCGCATACCGGTCATCGGCTGCACCGCGGCGGTTTCCATTCCGATTAAGTTCACGCCCCACTGCGTCAGCGCGTGCGCAAACGAAGTGCTCGACGTCGACTGCGCGGGGATCAGCTTCTCCCACAGAGGACCGGTCTCAGTTTGAAACGTCTCACGCCACTTTCGCGCGATCGCGTTCGAGTAAAACTGCCGGTGCGCTTCGAGCAGCTCACGACGAGACATTGACGGCGTGATCTTCAACTCCGCGGGCGCAAACTCCCACACGTAGCCGACACTCTCGCCCGAGATCAACCCCAGAAACTGATCTTTAAGTTCACCGTTGAGGAGTTGCCACGCGGCCGGATCGAGCTTCGCGGCGCCGTAGTTGATCAGGATCGCGAACGGCACTTTTTTCTCGCGCAGGTAACGAAGAAACGGACTTCCTTCCTTCAAATACTCCGGCAGGTTGTTGATGTAGATAACCGGAACGACGAGATTTGATTGAAACAGCGGCACATCGCGCGCGCCTTTGTACTTCGCGACAAATTCTTCAATCGGTTCGGCATTGAATGGAAACAGCGGCCGCTCCTCCGCAGGCTTGTCTAAGAGCGGCCAGAACTCCTTCGCGATGTTCCACGGCATCAGAAAATCGCGCCCTGCAATCTTTGGTCTCGCCCACGCTTCCGGCACGCGCGTCGCTTCGTCGGGTCTCAACAAAGATTGCAGCGGCTTACGCGTCGTGGACCACGTGCGCAGGTAACGCATGGCCGAGAAATCCGGTTTTTGTCGACCTGATGGCTTGAACGCAAGATCGTTCGTGAGTAAGAAACAGTCGACATGCCGTCGCGCTTCGGCAGCTTTTTCGACCACGATCGACACGCGCACAGCACCCTTTTTTAGCGTCACGTTCGCGCTGTCCCACGCGAAGGCCCAGCTCCAGTACATGCTGACTTCATCGTGCGGATCGATCACATCCTTCGCGCCAAACTCGTGCCTGAAAACTTCAGCGCCATCCTGTGCGATCGTGATCTTGAAGTTCTCACTTCGCCCCGCCCAGTCAGCGTAACGAACCCACAATCTGTACTCGCCACCACGAGGAATCTCAAGATCCTGATGGAGGACGGCGCGCGTCTCGTCAGCGCTCGCTGCAGCGGAGTTCCATTCACTCTCGCCTCCCTGCGTCCACTCTGCTGAAACGCCCGGCCCATTGATTCCCCAACCCGGCGCTTTCTCGCGCGACAAGTTCAGGTACGACGGATTAAGCAGCGGCTCACCGAGCTTGCCGGTGCTGAACCCGCGCATGTTCTCCGCTTCGTACCAGAGGTACTCCGAAGGCGTGTTGGTTTGGGAATAAAGATTAGTGGCGGAAAGTAGAGCAAACAGGACAATCCACAGATTACGCAGACACTGCCTAATCAGATCCGTGTTCATCGTTCTGTGTAATCTGTCTGATCCGTGTTACCCAAGCGCTTCCAGGCACTCCTGAAGCGTTCGCTGGCGGCAAGTGAACATCGGCGTATCGCGCAGCGTGTAAGAGCTCGCCTTCGTTTCGCGCAGCTCCTGGACCAGGTCTAGAAAGTCAGACGGGTAGTCCGTCTCAAACGCGACGACAAACTCCTGATCGTCGAGGCCAAAGGAATAGGTAGTGTGCAGTTTAACTGAGCGATACTTCATGCCGATGCGGATGTGCTCGTCCATCATTTCCTGGCGTTGCTCCGCAGGGCGTGAATACCACTCGCGCGTTTTCACGAATGGATAAACAAACAGATACTGCGATTTGCCGGGAACGATGTGCAACCGATCTTCAACGTGCTCGGGATTATCTTTGTCGATGTACATCGAGCGCTTGGTCATCGAGAGGAATGATTGCGACGGCTCGATGTATTTGGCCATCTCGGTTTTGTTAAGTTGCGAGGTCATCTCCTGAATTGGGTCGAGCTCGTAACCGATGCGCCAGATCATGAAATCAACATTAGTACGAAGACCGATAGTCGAATAAGAATGAATCAGCAACGAGGACCGAAATTCATCGACAGTCTTGACAAACTCATCACGACAGCGCTGCTTATCGCCGTCCGCGAGCAGGCGCCAATCGGGCCGCGCGTGATAGAACGTGAAGTTAACAAACTGTCGAGGAAGTTTGGCTTTTTCCACTTCGACTTCCGCGTAAGCAGGAGCGAGTCGAAGCGAGCCGCGTGTGGCAGAGTTTGGATCCTTATCGCTACTCATTGTTTTTACCTCAGGTCTGAATTACAGATGACTAACCTTGGAAGAATCAACGATGCAAAGTTATTCTGCCCAGTCTCAGGGCCGAATGCAACTTGTGAAGGAAATCCTGTCAATCTTGAAAATCTTGTAATCCTGTCTAACTAGCGGGAAGAAATTCAGATATTCCCCCGTCAAACGTAGCGAAGGTAAACAAACATGACCGTTGAAACATCGCGCCGCTCATTTCTCAAGTTCGTGCCCCTCGCGGCCGTCTTTGCCTCGATCGGTGGCGCCGCCTTCCGCTTTCTCCGCCCCAGACTTTCCGC
>DASTTS010000084.1:0-9599 GCA_035760085.1 Pyrinomonadaceae bacterium | reverse complement strand
GTGGCCGCGAAAAGAATGAGACACAGTGCGCTGGTAACGTTTCGTTTCATAGTTGTCGTTGGCTGCCTCACAGTACCGAGCGCGGAGCGCCGGGTCAAACTCAGTTGTCGGGCGGTGGTGTCTTAATTTGAAAATCTTCTCTGCGGTTCTCGGCGTATCTCTGCGCCCTCTGCGTTTGAGTTGCCGTTAACGCAGAGAACACTGAGATACGCCGAGGACGCAGAGAAAACCGTTCAATTTAAGACACCGCTTGTCGCGCGCCTTGATTGCGGTTGACCCGGCGCTACCGCGCTCGGTACTGTGCCTACCCGGCATTATTATCGTGCGAGGCTCTGCACCTTGATGGTCCACTTCACTTTTCCGGCCTGCGGATCTTGTCGCAACACAAAGTCGCGGCCGCGAGGGACAAGGGAAATGGTTTGCAGTTCGCCGTCCGGTCGCGTGAAGAGCCCGTTGGCAGCAGCGCTGTCCGTACTGAAGACTCGCAGCTCCACATTGTTCCAATCCATATCTTTCGTGCTTTGTGCGACTTTGATATGCGGCAGCACTGAGTGGTCCTTAACCAGCAATACCACCGGAATTTGACCGGCCGTAATCTCGTGCCATTTTGCGCCTTCGTAAACACGCCCACTTTGATAATCAATCCAGCGACCTGCCGGCAGATAAACTTTGCGTCCGGCGGCACTCGTGAACAGCGGCGCGACCAGCAAATCCGAGCCAAACATGTATTCGTCTTCGATGGTCCATGATCCGGGATCGTTTGGGTATTCAAAGAACAATGGACGCACCATCGGAAAACCGCGTGCGGATGAGTCTTTCGCCTGAGCGTAGATGTAAGGCATCAACGCATAGCGCAAACCCAGCGCTCTGCGGAAATCCTCGACCAGCGACGCATCATATTCCCACGGTTCTCTCGGCGGCGCGCCGTGTGCCCGAGTGTGAGACGTTAGCACTCCCCAGGCCAGCCAGCGCCGGTAAAGATCACGCGGCGCACGTTGCACAAAACCACCAACGTCGTGACTCCAGTAAGTGAAACCTGAAAGTCCGAACGACAAGCCGCCTCTCAGCTCCGCCGCCATGGCCGAATCGGTATTCTCGGCGTCGCCACCCCAATGCAATGGATAACGTTGACTGCCGGCCCAGGCACTGCGCGCCCAGATCACATCAGCGCCGGTGACTTCTTTCGTGACTTCAGCAACTGCCTTGTTATAACGCAACGGATACAGATTGTGCTCGTACCAGCCACTCAGCCCCGAAGCGTATTGGCCCGACAGCGGTGCGCCCTCGCCGAAATCCACTTTGATCGCGCCGACACCAAGCTTCAACAGATCGCGAAGCTTGCCTTGATACCACTTGACGGCTTCAGGATTACTCATGTCGAGCGTCGCATCCTCGAACGGAAGCTGGCCGCCTTCGTTCCTGACGTGATATCCCCTGGCAACCATCTCTTTCCAGAGATCATTCTTGCTGGTGAAATAGGTGTACTGCCACAAACTTATGTGGAATCCCTGCTGCCTCAGATCGGCGATCAACTTGGCCGGATCGCGGAAACGGGAGGTTGAAAAACGGTAATCGCTGCGCCAGTCAGTTTCGAACCAACCGGTGTCGAGATGAATGACATCAGCGGGCACCTGGTGCGATCTCAATTGTTGGGCCACCTCGCGCACCTGGTCTTCCGAGTTGTAAGTGATACGACTCATCCAGAAGCCGAAAGACCAGAGCGGCGGCACCGGGCTACGACCGGTCAACGCCGTGTATTCCGAGACGATATCTTTTGGCTCGCCGAGAAAAATAAACAGATCGAGGTTCTCGTCGCCTGAGTAGATGACGTTGTGCGCGTCGTAGAATTTGCCGAAGTCGAAGGTTAACGGCGCGCTGGTGTGAACGAACATGCCATAGCCATTACTACTCAAGAAGAACGGGATGGGCTTGTACAACAATTCATTCTGCGTGCCCATACCGTCACGCGTTGAGACCAAAACTTTCTGTCCACGTTTGTTGAAGCGCGTGAATGATTCGCCGCAACCAAAGATCTTTTCATCGTGTTGTAGCTCGAACGTAGCCGCGACGCGACGTGAAAGATCGCTGGAGCGACGCACAAAAGAAAAAGGAATGGGAGTGAAGAACGTCGACGGATCGCCAATGTTTTGTGTGCGTGTGAGCAGTCGTCCGCGCTGATCGTAGACTTCGATATGCCACGGCTGCTTAATTATTCGCACACGGCCGTGTGTGCCGGTGTAGACGATCTCACGTTCATTCTGCTCGACGCGCCAGGACGTGTCTTTCGGAACTGGTCCCGCAAGCATCAGCGACGACGCGTCACTCAGTGGAACCGCTCGCGTAGAGAAGCGCAAACGTACGGTGCGGGGACTGATAAAGCTGACGGCAAAAGGTAATGTTGGATCCTGATCGTATTCAGTGCCCGGAAACTCAGTGGTCTTGCCACGCGCGAAGCCAATGTCGATCTTGTTGAATGAGAGGGTGGTGTTTCGCAGGTAACGGTCCCATTGCAACGTTCCCTGACCGGTTGATGTGTCGAATGAAGTTACGCGACTCCCGACAAAATAAACATTCTCCAGTTTTTGAAAATCCTGACTGACATCGACAGGATCACCAAGCACCTGTGCCTGCGCAACAATAGGGCACAGAAGGAAAATAACGAGCAATGAAATCCGCATTTGCATCTTGTTAATTCTGTAAATCCTGTAATCCTGTCAACAATTTTATTTACAATGGTAAATGTAGACAGGATTACAGGATTTTCAGAATTAACAAGATTACGGTTCGGCGAGCTCTATCGATTTTCCCGACACTGTAAACCTCTCTCGTAAACCACCGACGCTGATCAAGAATTCACCTGGTTCAATCACACGCTTGCCACGTTCATCAATCAATGACATCTGCTGTGATGTGATCGTGAACGTCACGCTGCGTTTTTCCCGCGGCCGCAGGGAAATACGATCGAAACCAACGAGCGTGCGAAGCGGTACCGGCGCCGATGCAGCGACGTCTGTCAGATATAACTGAACGACATCATCACCTTCTCTTTCACCGGCGTTCGTCACATCAACACTTACCTTAATAGATTCACCCGCCTTCACCGACTTCTCATCAAACCGCAGGTTGCTGTAAACAAATTTTGTATAACTCAATCCATAACCAAACGGATAGAGCGGCTCGCCTTTGAAATAACGATACGTGCGACCCTGCATACTGTAATCAGTAAACGGTGGCAACTGCTCCACGGATTTATAAAACGTAACGGGCAAACGTCCAGCCGGGTTGTAATTGCCGAATAGCACATCGGCAATCGCAGTTCCGCCTTCACCACCCGGATACCACGCCTCGAGAATTGCCGCGGCATTGTCGTTGGCCCAGTTCACGGCCAACGCGCTGCCGCTAAGCAGGACCACAACCACGGGTTTGCCTGTCGCCACGACCGCTTTCAATAAGGCTTCTTGAGGTTTGGGCAACGAGATGTCTGTTCGATCGCCGCCGCGAAATCCTTCAATAGTTACGGGCATCTCCTCGCCCTCGAGCCGCGCGGAGAGTCCGAGCACGAGAACGCTGACCTCTGATTCCTGCGCTGCCTTTACAGCTTCTTCAATCATTCGTTCGGACAGCGGAGATTCACCGGCACGCGTGGATCCAGGCGCGTAAACCACTTTCGTATTTTTCGAAACAGTGTTTTTGATTCCTTCGAGCGGTGTGGTTAAAACTGAAGGCTGACCGTTGTAGTTACCCCACAACACCTCCGGCGTATCAGCATTTGGACCAATCACGGCGATGCTCTTTAAATCCTTCTTTAGTGGCAACGTGCGATTCGCATTCTTCAGCAGCACGATCGACTCACGCGCAGTTTTCAGCGCGAGCTGGCGATGCTCGGGAGTGTCGTTTTGCGAAAATGGAATGCGCGCGTATGGCACCATCTCGGGCGGGTCGAACATGCCGAGTCTAAACCGCGCCGTCATCAGCCGCTTCACAGCCGTATCGATCTCAGCTTCGCTAATCGATCCGCGACGCACTGCCTCAACCAGCGTTCGATACTCGGTACCACACGTCAGATCAGTGCCGCCTCGCACACCGAGCACTGAAGCTTCCATTTCGGTCGGAACAACCTTGTGGAATTTCCAAATGTCGTAAATCGCACCACAATCAGACACAACATAACCATCGAATCCCCACTCGCCGCGCAGGATATCAGTCATCAGCTTTTTGTTGGCGCAACACGGTTCCGTATTCGTCCGGTTATAGGCGCACATAACCGAATAAGCTTTGCCTTCAACAATGGTGGCGCGAAAGGCCGGCAGATATGTTTCGCGCAGATCTCGTTCGGAAGCGACAGCGTCAAAAGCGTGCCGCTCAGGTTCTGGACCACTATGCACGGCGTAGTGTTTCGGCGTCGCGATCACTTTGAAATAACGTGGATCGTTGCCTTGCAGCCCGCGCACGAACTCAACACCGAGTCGCGCAGTGAGATAAGGATCTTCGCCGTATGTCTCCTGGCCGCGGCCCCAACGCGGATCGCGAAAGATGTTGATGTTTGGACTCCAGAACGTCAGACCCTGATAGCGGCGGTGTTGATTGTTGCGAGCAAACTCGTGGTGCTTTGCGCGCGCCTCAGTCGAAATGACATCGGCGACCTGGTACATCAGTTTTGTGTCCCATGTCGCGGCGAGGCCGATGGCCTGTGGAAACACAGTCGCATAACCGGCTCGCGCAACACCGTGCAAAGCTTCGTTCCACCAATCGTATTGAGGAATGCCGAGACGTTCGATCGCTGGAGCGGCATTCATCATCTGCGAAACTTTTTCTTCCAACGTCATGCGCGAGACGAGATCATCGACGCGTGCTTGAACGGGAAGGTTGGGATTTTTATAGGGTGGTGGTGATTGAGTTTGAGCGGGCGAGATAAATGTGAGCAGTACTAATGCCGGCAGTAGAAGTAGACAGAATTTACATGATTTATATGATTGCCACGATTTCATCTTGTGAATGTCTGTTAATCTTGAAGTCCTGTCTGACAAACTTCCCATCACCTGGCGACAACCTCGAGTTTAGCTGTTTCATACTTCACTGAACTCGTTCCCACCATCACGTCAAACCAACCCGGCTCGACGACGTTCTTCATATTCAGATCGAAAAATGAAAGTTTGTCAGGCGTGATCACAAACTCGACTGTTTTGCTTTCGCCGGGCGCGAGCGAGATGCGCTTGAAGTCTTTAAGCTCCATGATCGGCCGCGTAACGGAGCTCACGAGGTCGCGAATGTAGACTTGCACGATCTCGTCGCCTGCACGTTTGCCGGTGTTCGTGACCGTAACACTGACCCTCGCATTATCAGCAGGACCGATCTTTGCCGGACTAATCTTCAGATCGGAATAAGCAAACGTGGTATAGCTCAAACCAAAGCCAAACGGAAACAACGGTTCCTTGTTCGCGAAGAGATAACCACGACGGGCAGTCGGTTTGCGGTTGTAGTAAAGCGGTAGCTGGCCCACGGAGCGCGGAAAGCTGATGGTGAGTTTGCCGGCGGGATTGTAATCGCCAAACAAAACATCAGCGACGCCAACGCCCGTTTCCTGTCCTAAATAAAATCCTTCCAGTATTGCGGGCACGTTTTCTGCAATGTAGTTGATTGAGAGTGGGCCACTGTTAATCAATAACACAATGGTTGGTTTACCGGTTTCGAGAATAGCCTTGACGAGATCATCCTGCCGGCCCACGAGGTCGAGACTGTCGCGATCGCCCAGATGATTGTTAGCCCAGCCTTCCCTGTTCGTGTCCTCATTTCCACCGAGCACGAGCAACGCGACGTCCGCGGTCTTTGCAACTGAAACTGCTTCAGCAATCAACTTTTGATCATCTGCCGGATCGTTGAGGGTCGCACGATCTGCAAACCAGTCGCCACCCTGTTTCGTTATCTTGCAGCCCTCGGCATAAGTGACTTTGACTTTGTCACCTACCTTGTCCTTTATTCCCTGCAAAACACTCACGCCGCGTCCGGGCTCATCGCTGTAACCGCCGAGATGCACCTGCGCTGCATTTGGACCAATGACGGCAATTGACTTCAACGCACTGAGATTCAACGGCAGCAAGTTGTTTTGATTTTTCAACAGCGTGATAGATCTGCGCGCGGCTTCAGCCGCCAACGCCCTGTGCTCAGTCGAGTTGGTCACGCGCGCTGCGCGCTCGACATCGACGTAAGGATTTTCAAATAACCCGAGCAGAAACTTCGCGCGCAGGTTTCGCGCAACGGCTTGATTGATCGTCACTTCTGAAACCTTTCCCTCTTTCACTAGCTGCACGAGGGTGGCGAACGAATCCGGATCGGGAGTTTCCGTATCAACACCAGCTTCGATCGCGAGTTTCGCGGTGGTGGGTTTGTCTGAAGCCAGGTGATGCAGATCCATCATCTGTGGAATTGCGTAATAATCAGAAACTACATGCCCCTGGAATCCCCACTCCTCACGCAGTAATTTTTGCAGCAACCACTTATTCGCGTGAGAGGGGACGCCGTCGATTTCGTTGTACGAAGGCATCACGCTCATGATGCCCGCCTCAACTACCGCGGCCTTGAAGCTCGGCAAATAATATTCGCGCAACGCTCGTTCGGAAACGTTGATTGGTCCAATGTTGGTACCGCTTTCCGGCTGGCCGTGCGCGGTGAAATGTTTGGCAGTCGCAATGACGTGATTCTCGTCAATGCCCGGGCCCGGGCCCTGTAATGCTTTCACGATAGCGACAGCCATGCGTGATGTTAAATAGGGATCTTCGCCGTAAGTCTCTTCGGTACGACCCCAGCGCGGATCGCGCGCGAGGTCAAGGTTTGGACCAAGCACTTGTTGACTACCGCGCGCACGTGTCTCCAACGCACCGGCAGTAAAGACTTTTGTAATGAACTCCGGATCCCATGAGGTCGCGAGTGCAATCGGTTGCGGAAAGCTCGTGCTTCCTTGTGCCATGTGTCCGTGCAGGATTTCATCGTGAAGAATGGCGGGAATGCCGAGTCGCGTGTTCTCGAGCAGCCATTTCTGCACGTCGTTCGCAAACTTTGCTCCGGCGCGTGGATCTTTTCGTTCTCGTTGTCGCGCTATCTGGCCGATGCCGTACTTCATGACTTCAGCGGCTTTGGTTGGAGAGAAATCACCACGGTCGGTGCCGAAGTCTGTTTGCGGGTTGACTTGAGGACGGTTGGTCCAAAGACAGGTCAACTGCGCGACTTTTTCTTCGAGCGTCATCCGTGAAACGAGATCGGCGACACGCTTTTCAACTGGGAGGCGCGGGTTTTTGTAGTCCGGAACATCTTGAGAATTCATGTGCGCAACTGGCAGACCCAGGGCCAAAATAATGAACGCGAGGCTAATACTGAGTCCAATGGCTCTCTTTTTAGTCAAGCAGACGTCCTCTTTAAGTAAATTTTAGACAGAATGTACAAGATTTTCAGGATTAACGAGATTTAACCCACTCATTGAAATTCCCGGAGAATAAGCGATTGACGTCTCTGGAGATCTCCTCCGGAGTAATCGCACGTCCACGATCAAGCAATTGCTGGTAAGAGTCGTAGAGCGCATCTGCAATTTGCCGGCGCGCGTGTTTCCATTTGTAAATCAGTTGTTCGAGGACACGGGCGTCAGAGTGCTGCGGAATGAAGCTTTGGCCCAGCAGCTCGAACCTCTCGCGGACTATCTCCGACACGATCGAGGGATTGTTCAGAAACCACCAACAACCGAACGGCATCAGGTTGCTGAACTTCCGTGCCGCCACACACAACTCATGCTGGTTCTCACGCGAAAGAAACGTCACCAGGAATTTGACGTCGGGATATTCGGCACAAAGTCTTTCGATCGCAGTCACGTCCGCCCTTCCCAGCGCATCGCCGGCGTCGCGTAGTTGCGGATTTACTCCACGACGCACGCCAACCATTAACGTCAATGCCAGCCGGTGCTCTTTCGCTGTAGGCAGGATCACCTCACGCAACAAACGATCGCGTGCGTCTTCACCCGGGAAATTAAAATCCGGCGGCAGTGACAGCGCCATGTAAACCGGATTCCGGCGTTGAATCCAATTGTCGAGGAACGCTCGAACTCGCATGATCGTTGATACAGCAAGATCTGCGGTATTCACTAAACTGTCTAACCTTAACGACGAACTAAAACGACGGTCTACACTGATGCTGCTGCTCCAGAGCTGATCTTCTGCATCATCAAACGGATCGTTCGTCATCACGACGCCACTTACGTTCGCGATGTCAAACACGTGGTCCTGATGCTCGACAATATTTCGTGAGCTGAAGAACGCGCGAGCTTCGCTCAAGTCTGGAGCGCGCGTATCGAGACCGAAGACGTCAAGCACTGAAATGATCCCCTGTGCTGCTTCCGACGTGGGCGTGTTGTCGACGAATAATGTCTTCCAGACGAGATCGGCCTGAGCCGTTTTTGACATGGACCAGAACTGATCATACGAAACTCGCGCGGAGCGAAGCGCTTCCGCCGTCAGATAGTGGTAGGTCAGCAGCTCATCGATGCCCCACAAACACAATTCATTGAACGCGGGCGGAAACAGATGCGTGTGAACGTCTATAACCGGCGTTGAATTCACAATCAATTCAACTTGCGCACGCAGCTCTGTCGTTCGTGAAAGCAACTGACTTTCGATTGACGTCACCATAAGCTTGTCCAATTACACTGTAATCGCGGGCGTCCGCGCGTCCAGCGGATCAGCCCAGCGATCGTTTGGTATTGTCGGCGTCCAACCGGGCCGCAGCGGATCCTGATCATAGGGATAGGAGCCAAGACGCCGGTATAACTCTCGATATTCAGCAACCTTGTCGCGATCAAGCTTAACACCCAGTCCCGGTCCGCACGGCACGGCGATGGCGCCATTTTCATACTTCAGCTTGCCGCCCTGAATAATGTCATCAGTCAAATGATGATAATGAGCATCTGCCGCGAACGACAGGTTGGGTATCACGGCCCCGAGATGCAACATCGTTGCGAGCTGAATTCCGAGCTCTCCCGATGAATGCACGGCGACACCGAGTTGAAACGTTTCACAAACTCCGGCTGCCTTTACACAGGCGCGTATGCCGCCCCAGAACGTCGTGTCCAGCAACACTACATCGATGGCAGTATCGAGAATGTTAGCCGCCAGTTGTTCGAAGTTAACGACGACGGTGTTCGTTGCGAGCGGCATACGAACCTTCTCACGCACGCGCCGCATTCCATTCAGACCAAACACGGGGTCTTCAAGATAATCGTTGCGAACGTCTTCGATCTGTTGGCCAAACCAGATGGCCGTCTCCGTGGACCAAACGCCGTTCGGATCAAAACGAAACCGATCGCCGTCGAGCGCCGCGGCTAGCGCACGATAACATTCGAGCTCATATTCGGGAGGAAAAACTCCTCCCTTCAATTTGTGTGAGGTGAAGCCATGAAGCTTCTTCAACTCCTGCGCTGATGCGACGAGCTGCTCAACCGTTCTAACCTCACCTTTTCCATCGCGTGAATTCGGATAACGAAAGAACAAATAAGAAGCGAACTGCACACGCTCACGCAAACGCCCACCGAGGATCTCGGAAACTGAAACACCCCACTTCTG
>DASTTS010000083.1:0-10987 GCA_035760085.1 Pyrinomonadaceae bacterium | reverse complement strand
ACGGGATCGTCCGTCCTGACGTCGCCCATCACCATCGCGAGGTGCACGTCGCCGTTAATCACGTTCTCGTAAGCAATCGCGCGAAATCGACCGTAAACAGTTGGTAAATCGGTTTCAACGATGCGCCGGATGAGTTGCTCCTTGCGCATCCGATACCTCACGAGCTCGGCGACGCTGATCATCTTCAAATTGTGTTGCGCCGCAAACTCCAGCAGTTGCGGCAGCCGCGACATCGTCCCGTCTTCGTTCATGATTTCGCAGATCACGCCGGCAGGATAGAGACCGGCGATGCGCGCGATATCGACACTCGCTTCAGTCTGACCGGGACGAACGAGAACGCCACCGTTCTTGGCGCGCAACGGAAAGATATGACCGGGACGACACAGATCCTGTGGCCGCGAATGTGGATCGACTGCGGCAAGAATCGTCGTGGCGCGATCGGCTGCCGAGATTCCGGTAGTGATGCCGCGACGCGCGTCGATCGAAACTGTGAACGCGGTGCCGAGATATGATGTGTTTTCAGCGACCTGTGTGGTCAGGTGGAGCTCGTCGCAACGCTCCTCGGTGAGCGGCAGGCAGATCAGACCACGGGCGTGCCGGGCCATGAAGTTGATGATTTCGGGGGTGACCTTCTCGGCGGCACAGACCAGATCGCCTTCATTCTCGCGATCTTCGTCGTCGACGATGATGATCATGCGGCCGTCGCGGATTTCGGCGACAGCGGCTTCAATGGTCGCTAGAGTCACGCGCTCATGTTAACCGGAAACGGGCTGGTTGACGAGTCAGTCGTAGACAGGATTTACAAGATTTTTCAGGATTGACATGTCAATCCTGAAAAATCTTGTAAATCCTGTCTAAAACTACCTTGAGAGATGGGCGAGCAGTTTCTCGACGTATTTGCCCATCACATCGACTTCGATGTTCACGTCGTCGCCCGGCTTGAGGTGCGAGAGATTCGTGACTTCCCAGGTCTTGGGGATAATGGCAATCTCGAAGTATTCGTCGGTCAACCCTGCGATGGTCAAACTGATTCCCTCAACCGCGACCGAGCCCTTGAATACGAGATAGCGCGCGAGATCCGCCGGATACTTGATCTTCAGCGTCCACGACTCACCGTGATCTTCAACACCGATGAACTGCCCACGCCCGTCCACGTGTCCTTGAACGATGTGACCGCCGAGTCGGGTCGCAGGCGTGACGGCGCGTTCGAGATTCACAGGCGCGCCGGGTTTTAGCCGTCCGAGTGTCGAGCGCAAGAGCGTCTCGCGCGACACATCAGCCGCAAACGAATCAGCCTGGATGTCGAGAGCAGTCAGGCAGACGCCGTTCACAGCGATCGAGTCGCCGTGGTTCGTGCCTTCGGTAACGGTGCGTGCAGCAATCACGATCCGCGCGTTCTCACCACGCTCCTCGATGCTGCGCACACTGCCAAGCTCTTCAATGATTCCTGTGAACATGGGTGATCATTTCTTCGAAGACTTCGTCGATATTCTTCCCCGTTGAATCGATGACGATCGCATCGTCAGCAACTTTCAACGGCGAGTCGGCGCGCGTTGAATCTCGTCGATCACGTTCGATCATGTCTGCCAGCGTTTCAGCGAATGTCGCTGACGAGGCCGCCGTCATTTGATCCTCTTTATAACGACGCTCAGCACGTTCTTCGGGTGCGGCAGTCAGAAAGAATTTAATATCAGCGTCCGGAAAAACTACCGTACCGATATCACGGCCGTTCAGCACCGCCCCGCGCTTACTAATCGCTCGCTGTCGCTCGACCATCGCACGCCTTACGCCGGGAATGGTCGACACAACTGACGACATCTCCGTCACGCTTTCGGTGCGAATCTGGTCGGTGACGTCGCGCCCGTTGAGTAACACGGAAAGCGAGTCGGGGTCGCCTTCGAGATCGATTTCGATCCGGTTGGCCAACGCTGTGACGGCTTCCTTGTCGTTTGGATCAACCTGCGTCTCGATAGTAGCCAGCGCAACGGCGCGATACATCGAACCGGTGTCGATGTACAGGAGCTTCAACGCGCGCGCCAGCATGCGGCCGAGCGTTGACTTGCCCGAGCCTGATGGACCATCAATCGCAATGATCATCGTGAGTTATACAAACGCCGCGAACACTTCGTTTGATAACAAAGCGCCCGTGCGTGTCAATCTAATCAAATCGCCGTCCAGCTCAACGAGGCCGGCTTTACAGAATCGCTCCAGATCATCGGCGTGCTGGTCGCGCAGATCGACGCCAAACGATTCGCGATAACGACGCAGATCGACGCCCTGCATCATGCGCATACCGAGGAACACTGCTTCAGCACGAACGTCTGTCGCGCTCAGTTGCTGCTCTTCAACGACGGGCGACGCGCCACTTTCAACCATCTCTACGTACTTCAAAACGTCGCGATGATTGGACCAGCGCCGCATGTCGCCGTCGTAAGAATGTGCGGAACAACCAAAACCGTAGTACGGCGCGGCGGTCCAGTATTTGACGTTGTGTCGCGAGTGAAAACCGGGCCGGCACAGGTTTGAGATCTCGTAGTGCTCGTAACCCGCCGCCGCGGCCTGTTCGAGCATCCATTCGTACATCACGCCTGCGAGATCTTCATCCGGCTGCGGCTGAATTCCGCGCCGGATGTGTTCCGCGAGCGGCGTGCCGGAGTGGATCTCGAGCAAATAAAACGAGAGATGTTCGGGAGCAAGATCGAGCGCCTGTTGGATGTTTCGCTGCCAGCCGGCCAGTGTTTGGCCTGGCAGTCCTGCGATCAAATCAAAACTTACATTCGCAAAACCTGCGTCGCGGAGATCAGCGAAAGTTCGCAATGCATCTGCGGAGTTGTGAGAACGGCCTAGTTTTGCAAGCTCAGCATCGTCGAACGTCTGCGCGCCGAAGCTGGCGCGGTTAACTCCCAAACAGCGAAACGCGCGCAGTTTTTCCGGCGTCGCACTTCCCGGATTTATCTCGAGAGTGATCTCAGAATCAGCCGCTATCTTAAAGGTGTCATACAAAGCAGCAAGGACGCTTTCGAGTTGCGCAGGTGCAAGCAACGACGGCGTACCACCACCAAAATAAATTGTGTCAACATTCTCACCCGCATATCGCGAACTTTCGATCTCATTGATTAGACCACGAACATATCGCTCCGCGAGCTCCGTTTGATAGAGACCCGTAGCGAAGTCGCAATATGAACAACGCGAGCTACAAAACGGAATATGAACGTAGAGACCTGCGGCTGTCATTGATTGCAAAGAATAATAACATGCGGGTGTATTAATTCATTTCCCCGCGTATTGTTTTCAGAACTCTTCAGGAACACTCACTGTTGGGATAAATGCGATTTACTGCGTAGTCGCAAATGGCACGCATGTTGAATAGTTCAAAAGCGACTACTTAACTCCAACGAACATAAGGGGGAGGGATAGACAAATATGGCAGATGACAGAATGAGGAACGACGACGACCGCCAGAGAAACATGGGTGCCGGTCGCGACAAGGATCAGGAATTTGGTCAACAGTCGCCGGGACGCGGCGGCCAGGGTGGTCAGCAAGGTGGCCAGCAAGCTGGTGGCTATGGTGGCAGCCAGCAAAAATCAAACTTAGGCCAAAATGAGAGCGATATGGAAGACGACGATCTCGGCGCCGGCAATGCACAGAGCGGCGGACAGGGACGCGGAGGACAGAATCGCTAATTAATAATTACTCTCTTCTTTTCTGCTTGGAGCACGGACGTATGTGCCGTGCTCTTTTTTTTAAATCCTGTTCATTTTGTAATCCTGTGAAGACTACCGTTCCCGCTAATACTGCCTCGAGACCTGCGCGCGACTCTTTCCGCCTCACCCATCACTCGCAGTAAATTCTCACCAAGTACCTTCCGAATATCTCTCTCACGATAACCACGCTTCAGCAGCTCGTATGTGATATTCGGTAGCATCGAAACGTCCTGCGCGCCCTCGGGCATATCGTTCGCTCCGTCAAAATCTGCACCGATGCCGACGTGATCGATACCCGCCACCTTCACGATGTGATCGATGTGGTCGATCAACTTCGATATTGGTAGCGGCGGTAACGGATTTGCCGCTTCGAGTTTGTCACTCTCTTCCGCACGTCGCTCCGGATCGTCTTTGTACTTCGCATCGATCGCATCCTGCTGCGCCTTGAGTCGCTTGTCGCGCTCTGCGCTTTGTGGTCCGACTGTCTTCACATCAACGAACGCGCTGTAAAAGTTTACCTGAACCACGCCGCCGTTCTTCGCGATCCGCTTCAGCAGATCGTCCGGAATGTTGCGCGGCACGTCACTGAGCGCGCGGGCGGACGAATGCGAGGCGATGATCGGTGCGGTGGAAACATCGAGCGCGTCGCTCATCGTCTCGTCGGAAACGTGCGACACATCGATGAGCATTCCGAGCCGGTTCATTTCGCGCACGACTTCCTTGCCGAAATCGCTGAGGCCGTTGTGTTTCTTCTGGCCGCGACCGGCGTCGGCCCAGTTGTTTGTGTTGTTCCAGGTAAGCGTCATGTAGCGAACACCGAGACGATAAAACTCGCGCAAGGTCGGCAGTGAGTCTTCAATCGCATGGCCACCTTCGATTCCCATCAATGCTGCGACCCTTCCGGTTGCCTTCGCGCGACGGATGTCGGCGACTGAAGTCGCAAACATCAGGTCTTTCGGATGACGCTCGACAGCACGATAAACCGAGTCGATCATGTCCAAAGTGCGACGCGCCGAGCCGCCGTGTTCGACGTACCAGGGTTTGATGTAGAGCGAAAAGAATTCGGCGGTGAGCCCGCCTTTTTTCATGCGTTCGATGTTGGTGCGGTACGGTGTTGGCGGCGCGCCGCTCAGATCGAAGTCGTCATTGGTCATCGGCGTCGTGACGTCGTTGTGCGTGTCGATGACAATGGCGCGACGATGAATTTGCAGTGCGCGTTGCCAGAGCCGCTCGTCGCGGGTCTGGGCATTGATTGATGAAAATGTAATTAAACACGCGAGCACCAAACGGAAGGATTGCCTCATCAATTCACCTCTCAATAAGTTTGTAACCGCGGATAACACCGATTATTATCGATCGTCATGTCAATCCTGATTGCTGAAGATAACATGGCCCAGCGCCATTACCTCCGTGAGATTCTCGAAAAGGAGTTTCCCACGCACGTGCCCGTCTTCGAAGCGGGCGACGGCGAGGAGACAGTGAAAATCGCCCTGAACGAGAAACCGGACGTCTGTATTCTCGACATCCAGATGCCCAAGCTTTCAGGCGTCAAAGCCGCGCGCGCGATCTGGCGCGACTTCCCAACCGCGCGCATCATCTTCTGGACGCAGTTTCCCCACGAGATCTACATCAACGAGATTCGCAAGATCGTAAAGTCAGTCGATCCGCCACCGGCTTACGGCTTCATTCACAAAAACAACCCGGAGTCGCGGTTTCTTCGCTTCGTCGCTGCCGTACTTGAAGACGGCGCAGACATGATCGATCCCGCGTTCAAAGATTCCTTCAAGCGACCGCTGCTGACGGAGTTTGAAGCGGAAGCCCTTTACTATCTCGCGCTCGGTCTTTCAAACTGGGCCATCGCGCGCAAGTGTTCGTTGAGTTTGCGTGGAGTCGAAAGCAGGCTGGCAACGCTTTACGAAAAGCTCTTTGTGTCAGTCGCTGAAGGCACCGACATGGAGGCATACGAAAAACTCGCCTATAACATCCGCACGCGCGCGTTCTTCGAAGCACTCCGGCGCGGGCTGCTGAACAGCGACGAGCTCGAGAAGGCCGCAATTGATCTCGAAGCCTGGATCCAGAAAGATCAGAAACGCTTCAACGAAGAACAGAAACGAGAAGCCGCCTCGAAGAAGAGATGAGGCTACAAAGAAGCACAAAAGGCACAAAATGGTTTTTGAGAATCGTTTGTGCTTTTTGTGCTTTTTTGTGGGTTAGTGTGGTTCTGTTTCAAGGTTCGGGGGCGCAGACCGGTGAGCCGCAGCCGCAGGCTTCGCCGTCGCCCTCGCCTTCACCGTCTCCTTCGCCATCGCCGACACCGATTACGGGCCTGCATCAGTGGGGCGCGGTCACGCTGTTTCACGGTCTGCCTTCAGATCGCGTTCGTGCCATCGCGCAGACGCCTGATGGCGCGATGTGGTTCGGCACGGAAACCGGACTCGCGAAATTTGACGGGCGCAGAACGCAGACCATGCTGCCCGGTGGTCGCATTCTCGCGCTGCAAACTGACAAAGACGGTGCGATGTGGATCGGCACTGACGCGGGCGCGCTGCGTTACAACACCGGTGACTTCCTGAAAGTAAACGAGACTTCGGGACAAACTATCACTGCAATCGCACTGGATCAGTCGGGCTCAGTGTTCATGTCCAGCGAACAGGGACGCGTATTTGAAAGTCGCGCGCGTGTTGTTACAACCGTCACACCCGGCCTCACTAACAGCGAAACTACCACCACGAGCCGCACTGTGATCGACACGCGCGAGCTACTCACCCAGCCGCTCTTAAGCAGCGATGGCGATCATCCTGGCCCACTCTCGATCACGAGTCTCAACGTTTCAAACGGCCGCGTATTCATCGGCACACTTAGCCGCGGCGTTTTGGAAATTGCGAACGGCTCCGCGCGCGAGAGTCAGATGAAACCCGTCGCTTTCTTCGTCAACGCGCTTGAGCGCGATCGCGAAGGCAAACTGTGGATCGGCGCTCGTACGCGCAAAGAAGATCCGGGAATACTTTCAGGCAATGAGCTTTCGAATCTGAAACGTCTCGAAGCACCGACTGGTGCAGTGATGACGTTGAAGCTGATCGGAGACGAGATGTGGGTCGGCACTGACGGCCGCGGCATGTTTCGGATCTCGAACACGAAGACGCAACGATTCACTTTTGACGGCACGGCCGGCGGTTTGCGATCGGATCACATTTACGCGATCTTTCCGGATCGCGAAGGCGTCATTTGGTTTGGCACTGACCGCGGCGTTTGTCGTTACGATCCGCACGCAGCGCGTGTTGAAAACGTTGGCGACACTTTCGAGGCAAACTTTGTTCGATCACTTTTCCAAACGAGCAACGGGCGTTCTGTCGCCGGCACGAATCGCGGGCTTTTTGTATACGACGACGAAACCGCGACGTGGAACCCGGTCGCGGCCCTCGGACGCAACGTCATTTACGCGATCGCGGAAGACAAGTCACAGCGTTTGCAGATCGCTGCCGCAAGTGGGTTCTACGTCGCTCCTAAACAATCGTCCCGTTTGGAGGAACAGTCGTTCACGCGAGTCGAAACCGGTTCCGGCCTGCCTGACACAACGGGCACTATTCGTGCGATTGCGCAATTTCGTGGCGCGACCTATTTCGTCGTTTTCGGTCGCGGTATCGAGCGGCTGGATGGTGGACGTAGCAGTCTGACATGGCCCAACACTGCGGCTACCGCACGCGAAGTGCTCAGCCTGCTCGCTGACGGTGAAGACCGGCTCCTGATCGGAACTACCCGCGACGGTGTTTTTGCCTCCGACGGCAAAACCATCCGCGAAGAACCCGCCTTCGCAGCGATAAAAAACGCCGCCGTCAGATCGATGGCGCGCACACCCGACGGCTCGCTCTGGTTTGGCACTTCAGCCGGCATCTTTCTTTGCCGCGCGGGCGCGAACTGCAATCTCACCGTACCCAACATCGACGTCCGTTATCTGGGCGCGATTCAGTCAGACAAAACAAACGAGCTCTGGTGCGGCACACGCGGTAATGGTCTTTTGCGCGTGCTGCTCGATCCGGTAGTTGGACCAGTTGTTTCCGAGCTCGATTCAGAACAGGGATTACCGTCGCAAAGCGTTTTTGCCGTCGCGCCGCTGCGTAAGTCAGACGGCACTGATGTGCTTTTGATCGGCACGAATCGCGGCGTTGCGCGTTACGAGCCCGGACGGCTTGAGCCAACGCTTTACGTCACGCGCATCTTGAGTAAACGCATACATGCGCTTTCTGAAATTCAGGCGGGCTTGAATCTCGAATATCCGCAGAACAGTTTGCTGCTCGATGTCACTGCGATCAGCAGTCGCACGTTTCCGGAGCAGTTTCAATACGCGTTCACGTTGATCGACAGCAATGGTCAGTCAATCAAACAAAAGCTGTCACGCGATTCGCAGTTCACGATGGAAGGTTTGAAGCCCGGCACGTACACGGTCACGGCGCGCGCATTCACCAAAGATTTAACGGCATCAACGCCTCTGAGTTTTTCGTTTAGCGTTGCAAAAGCGCCGTTCCCGTGGACCTCGACGGCACTCGCAATCCTCCTCGCGCTCGCTCTCCTGGCACTCTTGTGGGCCATACTCGAACGCAGAAGAATCGTGGCTACGAGCGCGGCCCTCGTTGACGCGAACCGCGAGCTCGCAGACGCACGTCTCAATCTCGCGAACGAAGCGGAACGTGAGCGACGTCGAATCTCTCGCGACCTGCACGATCAAACGCTCGCCGATCTGCGTCACCTCGCGTTGTTAACCGACCAGATCAAAGCCAACGGCGACGTGGCCGGCAACAATCCGCAGATCACGTTACGTAAAGAGATCGAAGTGATCTCGCAGGAAGTGCGTCGTATTTGTGAAGACCTGAGCCCGTCGGTACTGCAAAACGTCGGCTTCGCAGCGGCTCTTGAGTTTGCCCTCTCGCACGCAGTCCAGGACGCGCCGGCCGAAAAGCGGTTTTCGTTCGAGTTTCACGGCGCTGACGGCATCGAGGAGAAAAGTAACTTATCCCCGAGCGTGCAGATGCAGATCTATCGCATCGTGCAGGAAGCCGTGAACAATATCTGGCGACACGCAGAGGCAACTCACGTAAAAATGTTTGTGACGAGTGACGAAGGCGATTTCAATCTGACCATTGAAGACAATGGACATACATTTACCTCGCAGCACACGAATTCAGAAGGTCGCGGAATCGCGAACATGCGCGCGCGCGCAAGCATGATCGATGCACGCATCTCATGGGAACCTCGTGAAGAAGGTGGAACAGTGTTTACGTTGACAAGACCCGCAACTGCCAATGCTCGAACTGCTTAACATCGCTCCGGATATTGCTGCTGCAATGCGCGACGCGCGTCCCGTTGTCGCGCTTGAATCCACCGTGATCGCGCACGGGTTGCCGCGCCCGCAAAACCTGCAAACCGCGCATCGTTTGCAGGAAGTAGTGCGCGAAACAGGCGCGATACCGGCAACGATTGCGATCATTGACGGCAAGCTGTCTGTCGGGCTCAGCGACGATCAGGTCAACGCTCTCGCGAACGGCAACGACATCCGAAAGATCAGCACACGAGACATTTCTGTCGCAGTCGCGCAAGGCTGGAATGGCGCGACGACGGTCGCTTCAACGTCGTGGATTGCACATCGCGCCGGAATAAAAGTCTTTGCGACCGGCGGTATCGGCGGCGTTCATCGTGGCTCGCTGCCGGACGTCTCAGCCGATCTCCCCGAGCTCGCACGCACTCCGATCATCGTCGTTTGTTCAGGCGCGAAGATTGTTCTCGATCTTCCCGCGACACGTGAGTGGCTCGAAACTCATGCGGTGACGGTCGTCGGTTATCAATGTGACGAGTTGCCGGCATTCTACTCGCGCAAGAGCGGTTTGCCGATTGATGCGCGAGTCGAAAGTGCAGAAGACGTTGCGAGGATTTATCGTGCGCAGAGAGAGCTCGGAATTGAGTCAGCGTTGTTGGTAGTTGTGCCCGTGCCGGCGCAGTTTGAAGTACCGGCTGAGGAGTTGCAGATCGTATTGACTACAGCTCTGGAAGACGCGGAGTGGAAAGGCATCGTGGGACCTGCGTTGACGCCATTTCTGTTGAGCCAGATGGCAGAGCGCAGCGGTGGCGTAACGTTGCGCGCAAACGTGGCGCTACTTGAGAACAACGCGCGTGTGGCAGGGGAGATTGCGAGAGCAGTGGGTTAGTTGTTACTCTAGCCTCTCCAAAACAATTTAGAACTTCACGGAGGATCCCGATGGCGGACGATAAGAACCAGTGCAAGAATCCGAGCTGTACGTGCCCCCCGCAACCCGGCGGCAAATACTGTAGCGCGTCCTGCGAGGGCGCCGGAGATACGATCGAGCTCGATTGCGATTGCGGGCATGAGGAGTGCGGCGGCAATTTCTAGACAGGATTACAGGTTTTTTCAGGATTAACAGGACATCTTGTAGATCCTGTCAATCCTGAAATCCTGTAAAACTATTTGCTTAGCCTCACGAATTGCTCAGCTAACTTCGGCCCGGTACCTTCATCCTCGTGTTTGAAGAACACGTAAGTATTTTTCCACTTCTGCGCTTTGATCCTCTTGATCCATTGAATCAATTCGGCTTCGGTGTAGCGCTCGCGTCGTAACCGCACGTAACCCCAATCAGCGGTTCTGTAAGTGTAACTCGCCGGCAGTTCCTCGATATCCGAAATACAAAACACTCGCTTCTGACTGCGCAGCAGTTCAACAACTTCATCGTCAAACCACGTCGGATGTCGAAAGTCGAAAACCGCAGGCGTGTACTCCGGCAGCACTTTCAAAAACATCTCGAGCCGTTTCAGATCCCTCTTCATATCTTCCGGCAGTCGAAAAATCACCGCACCCAACCGATCCTCTAATGCTGAAATTGTCTTCAGCATGATTCTCGTTTGGGGCGCAGCGTCTTTGAGTCGTCTGAAGTGAGTAATGACTTGTGGGGCCTTAACCGAGAAGCGAAAGTTCTCCGGCACTTGCGACTTCCAATTATCAATCATGCCCGGTTGCGGCATGCGATAGAACGTGTTGTTTAGCTCGACCGCGTGCAGGCGCGACGCGTAATACGCGAGCATGTCTTTCGCAGGAATCTTCTCCGGATAAAAGCTTCCCTTCCACTCCTTGTAGCTGTAGCCGCTGGTGCCGACGTAAAGAGTCATAGCCGCAAAACCCGCTTTTCCGCTTTTTTGTGGCTATAAAGTATGGTACACAGGCACGCATGTCGAGCGTCACTACAAACATTGAATCAGTCTTGCAGGAGCAGCGAATCTT
>DASTTS010000082.1:0-2824 GCA_035760085.1 Pyrinomonadaceae bacterium | reverse complement strand
GATTCGCGCGCTCTACATGGCCGGGAGCTTCCTGCCCGAACATCTGAAAGGTCGCGAGGGCTTGTTATCACAACTCGACTTTCTCGTGGTCCAGGAGCTTTTCGAGAACGAGACGACCGCGGAAGCTGACGTTGTTCTACCCGCTTCTTCGTACGCCGAACAGGACGGCACGTTTACAAACAACGACGGCTTCGTCCAACGTGTGCGACAGACGATTCCACCGCTGCACCAATCAAAGCCTGACTGGATGATTACTGCTCAAATCGCGAAAGAGCTCGGCCTGGATTTTGGTTACGAGATGTCGGCGAGCGCGGTGTTTCGAGAGATTGGCGAGCAAGTTCCGGCGTTTTCCGGAATGCGTTACCCGCTGTTGAAAGACGAGACGCAGCCGGTACAGGCGAAGTTTGAAGTTAACGCGACTGACGTGAGCGAAGCTCTCCGCGCGATTCGCGATCATGTTGAATCACTGCCGGATGAAGGCGAGAAGATAACGGTGACACCTGATGTGGGAACCGAGTTGTTCCGCCTGGGAAGGCTGACGGAGAAAGTGGGCCAGTTCCGCCTTCTCGCCGAAGGCAATCCGCGTCCCGAGACGACTGCTGTTTCGCCGTTGTACCAGATTAAATCCGCGTCATCCGCGGTTTAAGTTTTCATGGATACTGCGATTGATATAGGTCTCAAACTGGTAGCCATCACGGTGGCGTTCACCGTCGTGCTCCTGATCGTCGCGTACACAGTTCTCGCGGAGCGTCGCGTGCTCGGTTTCATCCAGGGACGCCTTGGTCCAAACCGCGTCGGCTACGGCGGCGTTCTGCAACCCTTCGCCGACCTCCTGAAGTTCATCCTTAAAGAAGACATCGTTCCTGACAAGTCGACGCGCTTCATCTACTTCCTCGCGCCCGTGATCGCCACGATGGCCGCGTTGATGACGATGATCGTGTACCCGTTCGGACCCGAAATCACGATTCCGATTATTAACGTCACGATCCCGCTGACAATCGCGCGTTTCGATATCGCTTTGCTTTACGTGCTCGGGGTCACTTCGGTCGGCGTGTACGGCATCATGCTCGCGGGCTGGTCTTCGAACAACAAGTACAGCTTGATGGGCGGTCTGCGCTCGTCGGCGCAAATGATTTCTTACGAGCTCGCGCTTGGCCTGAGTCTGATCGGCGTCATCATGATGGCCGGCACTCTCGATCTCGGACAGATCGTCGAGAACCAGTCCGCTGCGCACGGCGCGCGTTGGTATTTCTGGTTTCAGCCCCTCGGTTTTGTGATTTACCTGATCGCCGCGATTGCCGAAACCAATCGCGTTCCGTTCGATCTTCCCGAAGCCGAAACCGAGCTCGTCGCCGGTTTTCACACGGAATACAGCGCGATGAAGTTTGCGCTTTTCTTCCTCGCTGAATACATCAACATGTTCACGGTTTCGATGCTCGCCACTACGCTCTTCTTCGGTGGTTGGAACGTGCCGTTTGCGGAAGATATTTTCGGGCGCGGCACGTTTTTGTTCGGACTCGTGAGCGTGCTCGGATTCATATTCAAGATTTGTGTGTTTCTGTTTATTTACATTTGGCTGCGCGGAACGCTGCCGCGCTTTCGTTTTGATCAGTTGATGAATTTTGGCTGGAAGTTTCTGTTGCCGCTGGCACTGCTCAACATCTTCCTTACCGCCACGCTGATCTACTTCTATCCGAACTTGTGATGCTGGCGCTTCTTTTCATCCTGTTTGCGGGTCTGGCGATCGGCTGCGGTCTGGCGGTCGTCGCGCAACGCAATCCGCTTTACAGCGCGATCTCGCTAATCGGCGTGTTCATCTCGCTCGCGTGTCTCTATGTGATGCTGGCGGCGCCGTTCATCGCGGCGGTGCAGGTGATAGTTTATGCGGGCGCGATCATGGTCCTGGTCGTGTTTGTGATCATGTTGCTGAACGTCGAACAGGAAGAGCGTGGGCGTCCGCGTTTGAAGTTCCTCGTGCCGACGGCGATCGCGCTTTCCGCGGTCCTGATTGCCGAAGTCGCTTTCATACTCGTCAGCGTGCAGGAATTCAGAGTTGCTCCGACCGCAACCACCACGGATGTAGGACTAACGCGGTCGATCGGCACGCAGTTGTTCACGAAATATCTTTTGCCGTTTGAGATCACGTCGATACTGCTGCTGATGGCCATCGTCGGCGCGATGACGCTTGCGCGTCGCGGTGGACTGCTCTCGCCCAACGCGCGTGTGATTCCGGGCACGCAGTTGTTTCCGGTGTCGATGGTCGATCCGAATGCTGAGCCGGACGACTTGCGGCCAGTTGAGACAGATACGACTGACGAAGCGGCGCGACTTTTAGGTGTTACTGATTTTCGCAATCAACCAAAGCGAGACTAAGACGATGGAACCACAGCTTTCCTGGTACCTGGCGCTCTCCGCGATCCTGTTCACGATTGGCGTGACCGGGGTGATCATCAAGCGCAACGTGATCGCGATGTTTATGTGCATCGAGTTGATGTTGAATGCGGTGAATTTGACGTTTGTGGCGTTCGCCAGTTTCTTTCAGGACGTGACCGGGCAGCTTTTTGTGTTCATCGTGATGACAGTGGCTGCGGCTGAAGCTGCCGTGGGATTAGGGATCATTATCGCGATCTTTCGTAATCGTGAATCCCTGGATGTGGACGACGCGAGCATACTTAAGTTGTGAGTTTAGACAGGATTTACAAGATTGAACAAGATTTACATTTAATCCTGAAAAATCTTGTAAATCCTGTCTAAAACTAATTCATCAATCACGCCCTATAACTTAAGTATGCTCGCCTCATCCACATCCAACGATTCACGATTA
>DASTTS010000081.1:0-8582 GCA_035760085.1 Pyrinomonadaceae bacterium | reverse complement strand
CACAACGATTTCTTTGAAGAGATCGCGAAATATCGTGCCGCGCGCCGCATCTGGGCGCGTGAGATGAAACGACGCTTCGGCAGCGACTACGAGCGCACGCTCCAGATGCGTTTCCACACGCAAACTGCCGGTGTCTCATTGACGGTCCAACAGCCACTCAACAACATCGTGCGCGTCGCGATTCAGGCGCTCGCCGGTGTTCTGGGCGGCACGCAGAGTTTGCACACTGACGCCTACGATGAAGCACTCGCGCTTCCGACAGATCGCGCGGCACTCATCGCACTCCGCACACAACAGATCATCGCGGAAGAAACCGGCGTCGTGAATACAGTCGATCCACTCGGCGGCTCTTACTTCCTCGAGGCGTTGACGGAAAAGATGGAGCAGGAAGCACTCGAGTACTTCCGCAAGATCGACGCGATGGGCGGCATGGTCTCGGCGATCGAAAAAGGATTTCCGCAACGCGAGATCCAGGACTCGGCTTATCAATATCAAAAGGCCGTCGAGCGCGGCGAGCAAGTGATCGTCGGAGTCAATAAGTACGCGATGACTGACGAGCCTTCCGGAGTTCCGATCCTCGTGATTGACGAATCAGTGCGCACACACCAGGTCGAGCGGCTTGAACAAACACGCACGCGCCGTGATGCCGGTGCAGTCGCAAACTCGCTCGAAAAACTCAAGACCGCCGCACACAAAAACGACAACACAATGCCCGCGACTATTGACGCCGTTCGCGCTTACGCAACGCTCGGCGAGATCTGCGCGGCGCTCAGAGACGTTTACGGAATTTACGAAGAGCCAGCCTTTTAGCCCGCACCTATGTCCAATCGGAAGATTAGAGTTCTTGTCGCCAAGCCCGGACTGGATGGCCATGACCGCGGCGCCAAAGTCATCGCTCGCGCACTCCGTGATGCGGGCATGGAAGTGATCTACACCGGCCTGCGACAAACGCCGGAGATGATCGCCGCGGCCGCGCTACAGGAAGACGTGGACGCCGTCGGCGTTTCGATCCTGAGTGGCGCACACAACACCCTCTGCCCGCGCATCGTCCAACTGCTTCGTGAAAAAGGGATGGATAACGTCCTGGTCGTGGTCGGCGGCATCGTTCCGCAGGAAGATCTGCCAAAACTGAAGGAGCAGGGCGTCGCCGAAATTTTCCTGCCCGGCACCTCCACCGAAGACATCGTCAAGTTTCTCCACGACAACGTAAAACCCCGCGAGTAAGAAGGGGTCAACTTAGGATTTCTCACGCAAAGGCGCAAAGACGCAAAGGAGATACAAAGAGGAATTAAGTTCCCCTTTGGCGGCTTTGTTTGCGTCTTTGCGCCTTGCCTGAGAACTTCCACTCCGAATTTGTGAACATCGTCCCGTTTTTTGGATGTTCATCCAGGCACTCCGTCAAAAATCCTCCGATTTTCTGCACTTTCATCCAAAGGCATGTTTGTTGCGACCGTGAGTTTCCGCTACTGACTTACGAAACTGTTGTCCACCAAAGGTTTCCCCGATAGCTCGCTCATCTCTTACAGGAGACGATAACCATGAAGACTAGCTATTTAGATAGATGGCTTTTTTCGGCCTTTCTGATGGTGCTGCTCGTCGCATCGTCGGCTATGTCGATTAGTGTATTCGCCCAAACCTCCAACACAGGTACGGTCACGGGAGTAGTCCAGGATGAAAAAGGCGCATTGGTTCCCGGCGCCTCCGTAAAGTTAGTGAACCTTGGAACCAATTCTGAACGCACCGCCACCACCACCTCGGATGGCGTTTACGAGATAACCCAACTTGTTCCCGGCAACTACCGGCTGGAAATTCAAGCTACTGGTTTCTCCAAGTACATTCAGGAACCGGTCGTCGTAAACGTACTGCAACGCACGACTGCCAACGCTGACTTAAAAGTCGGCGGCATCGGCGAGACGGTTACGGTGACGGGTGAATCCGCAGCGCTCGTGGAAACCACGAAGACAGACGTCAGCGGAGTTATAGACCAGCGCCGTCTTGAAAACCTGCCTGTGAACGGACGTTCATTCGCATCATTAGCAATTCTCATCCCCGGCGCCACACTGCAACCGTCGTTCGACCCGACGAAAGCACGCGTGGGCACGTTCTCAGTGGGCGGCTCAACCGGTCGCAACCTCAACATCACCATCGACGGCGGCGACAACAAAGACAACGCCGTCGGCGGCATACTCCAGAACTTCTCGATGGAAGGTATTCAGGAGTTTGCTCTTTCAACCCAACGCTTTTCGGCAGCGAATGGCCGCTCGGGTGGCGCGCTGTTGTCCGTTGTTTCCAAGAGCGGCAGTAACGAGTTTCACGGCTCAGCATTCGGCTTCTTCCGCGACGATGTTTTAAACGCAAACGCGCCAAAGCTACTCGCCGAAGCTCGAGGCGATTCGACTACCGGTGCAGAGAAACCTCCTTTTAATCGCCAACAGTTTGGCGGGTCGTTTGGTGGTCCAATAAAGCAAGATAAAGCGTTTTTCTTCGGCGCAATCGAGCGCACGCGTGAGCGTGGTAACTCATTCGTTTCGGAAGCCGACCAGACGAGCATCTCCTTCCTGCAACCTTTCGGCTACGAGGCTGTTCCCTTGTTGCCACAACCATTCAACGACTGGCAGTACACCGTAAAGGGTGATTTCAACCTTTCACCTAAACACCAGCTCGTCGCTCGTTTCGCCGGACAGAACAACGATGCTCTGAACGATCAGGCCGGCTTTTTGATCGTGCGCACAGATTTATCCGGCGGTAACGAGTCACTGAATACGCTCTACAATTTTCTGACGTCGCTGACCTCGACGTTAAGTGCAACTACAGTCAACCAGTTCACCTACCAGTATCAGACTTTCGACAACCGCATTAACGCCACGACAGACTTGAATCTTCTTGCTTTTCCCGACGGTCTTCTCGTCGGTCGCAATGGCAACGTGCCGCAGCAGACACTACAGAAGAAGCATCAGTTTCATGACGATCTGTCGTGGAATCGCGGCAACCATGGATTTAAATTCGGCGGCGACTTTACCTACGTGCCCACACTCGGTGGACTTTTTGCCTTCAATTCTGCTCCGGAATATGACTTCAACTTCAGCGCAGATGAGATCGCATTACACCCTGACCAGTTTCCACAGGGATTTCACACAACCCAGGTTCTACCGGGACCGATTACCTGTGGGGCTTTTGCTGATAGACCAGATTGTACGGTGGCAGACGAGCTCGAAGGTATTGGTGTAGTTGCTCAAGTCGTTCTCTCGGGCGGAGACCCTGGTTTCAATCTGCGAGAAGGGGCGAAGCAGTTCGCGTTTTATGCTCAGGACGATTGGAAGATTACGCCGCGTTTCACACTTAACCTTGGAGTGCGATACGACGTGGATTTCGGTTTTGTAGATTCCGCACACGCTGCGGAGAATCGAGCATTCCAGGCGCTCCGGATCATCGGGAGCCCCTTCGCACGGAAGACAGTAGACGACGACACTAATAACATCAGCCCTCGAATCGGATTCGCATGGGACTTCCGCGGCAACGGTCGTTCTGTGATCCGGGGCGGTTATGGCATTTACTACGATCAATCGTTCTTGAACGTGCCGCTCTTTGCAGTGCAGCAGGCAAACCCGGAAATTTACGCAACGTTCTTCAACGATGGACCTAACCTGAGTATCGATTCACCAGCGCCTACAGTCCCACGCCCGCTAACCAATCCGCTGCCAAATACGCGCGGCAGAATGCTTGATCCTGACTTCGAGTCGCCGTATACGCAGCAGTGGAACCTCGGTTTCGCTCAGGAGTTTGGCAAGAACATGGCTTTGGAATTCGACTACGTCCATATTCTTGGCTTACACGAGTTTTCAGGTTTGGATATTAACCCGCGGCCTGGTCCATTACTTGGTTTGGACCGCAACGATCCAACACCGCCTAACTCGCAGCGAATTCTGGCATCGCAGTTCGCGGCTCATGCTGCCGAGTTGATTCAGGCGTTCGGCACGGCAACGCCTTTCGCACGCATCTCCGTGGCCCAATCTGACAGTCGCTCGCGTTATGACGCGTTCACCGTGGCATTCAAGAAGCGCTACGCGGACAAATTCCAATTGAACGCGCATTACACCCTCGCGAAATCTCAAGCCTGGTTTGGGGCAACGTCGGATTTTGGTCTGGTTCCGCAGAACCAGTTCGCCAAATTCGACCCGATTAATTTTGGACCAACAGGCGAAGACGAACGACATCGCTTTGTCTTGTCTGGTATTTTTGACCTTCCCTGGGCCTTCCAGGTCGCGCCAATCTTCCAAGTGGCGTCGGCTCGACCCTATAGTCTTTTCCCGTCGTGTGGTTGCGATGTTAATCGGGACGGCGTTACTAACGATCGCGAAACCGTCAATCCGACAGTCGACGATCAGCACCCGTTGCCTATAAACAATCAGCGCGGCGATAACTTTTCACAGTTGAACGTGCGCGTTTCGAAGTTCTTCAACTGGGGCGAGCGATATAAACTCGGCCTCTTCTTCGAAGCGTTCAATGTTTTCAACACTGGAAACTTCGGCAACCAGTTTCAGAATGTCACGAACGCATCTGACTTTGGTAAGCCCGTCAACTTCTTTGGCGCGACCGGCTTCTCTGAACCATTGGGAATTCCGTTCCAGGCTCAGCTAGGCCTGCGCTTTAGTTTCTAAGGTTGAGGCCGCGGGTTTACATGGATACAATCCGTGTAAACCCGCGGCTAAAACTTTGTTATGAAATTTGCGCTTTCACTGCTTTTACTCCTCGCTTCGTTCTCTTCAATTTCTGCGCAAGGCGGCAGCGTCCTGGAAGGCAAAGTGATCACGCCTTCGGGAACACAGCCAACTAATCCTGTTCGCGTTAAGCTCACTTTTAACGGTCGTCCCATTCACGAAACGTTTACCGATCTCAGCGGACGCTTTACATTTCCCGGTCTTAGGAGTGGCACTTATCAACTCACCGCCGAAGGTGACGGCAGGACCTTCGAAACGACCGCCGTCACGGCGGATATCCCGTTCGGTGGAAACGGACAAAGCTTCACACAGGACGTCCAGCTCCGGCCGATTCGTAACAAACCAAATACCGGGCCCGGCGTTATCAACGCTTTCACTCAAAACGTTCCAGCCGCTGCGAAACAGGCGCTCGATGCAGGACTCAAAATGGCTGCAGAAGGAAAGACACCCGCAGCGGTCGAAAACATGCAGAAAGCGATCCAGATCTTTCCCCAGTACTTTGAAGCTCACCTGCAACTCGGCAACACGTTTCTCAAACTGGATCAGTTGCAGGAAGCGATCGCCGAGCTCGATAAAGCGCGCGAAATAAATCCCAATGACGAGCGCGCGTATCAATCGTTCGGGTTGTTACTGATGAAGCAGAGGAACTACGCTGTCGCAGTTGCTGTGTTCGCAGAAGCGGCGCGACTGAACCCGGAAAACCCGCTGAACGCGGTGATGCGTGCGACGGCGTTAATTCATCAGGCCGCTGCCAGTGAAGAAGATCGAAGCTTACTTCTCAGTCGCGCGGAGATCGCTTTATCGCAGGGCTCAACGCTCAGTGAGAACAAGCTCAAGCCTGACACGATGACTATGGCAATATTTTACGAGCTCAAAGGCGAACCCGTACGCGCTGCCGCCGAGCTCGAGGCGCACATGAAGAAGAACCCGCAGCTCAAAAATTCCTCTGCGCTACAGAACGAAATCAAACGTCTGCGCGAAAAAGCCCGTAAAAACAGTCCTTAGCCGCGGATTTCCGCGAATTAACGCTGATCTGCGTTTATTCGCGTTCATCCGCGGCTCAAAAACTTTCCTATTTGTCGTTGGCAATCGTCGGTGAGGCGGGCGATAACGTTCACATCGGCTCCAGTCTCGAGTGCTTCCGGAAACGCGAGTCCATCCATCTGGTAAAGCAACGTCTTCGTCAATCCCATTGCAGACGCGCTCATCTTCTCAAACCCGCTGACGTACGCGCGCACATCATTCTCGAAGCTCTCATCAGCAAACACCTGGTTAACCAGGCCAAACTCCCGCGCCTCGTCCGCACTAATCTCTGCCCCACGTGTTATCAGTTCGAACGCACGCTTCTCCGATACGTTACGTCGCAGAATCGCCATCACCATTGCGGGTACGAAACCGATCTTCACTTCCGGATATCCGAAACGGGCAGATCCTGACGCCAGCACGAGGTCGCAGGCAGTCGCCAAACCACAACCTCCTGCGAGCGCCCTGCCCGTCACCGCAGCTACCACCGGAACCTGAAGCGCACGAATCAACAGAAAGAGTTCGAGCAGCGAGCGCGCGTCTTCAGAATTTTCTGCGACCGAAGCTCCGGCGATCTTCTGAAGTGCGGAGAGATCGGCGCCGGAACAAAAGTCCTTCCCTGCCCCGGAGATCACGACAACACGGATGTTCTTATCCGCCGCAGCGTTTTTGAGATTTTCTTTGAGCCCGGCGATGAGCGCGTCGTTCAGCGCGTTCCTTTTCTCAGGACGGTTGAGGGTTATACGCGCTACTGAACCTTCAACTGAATAAAGAACGACGTTATCCGTGCTCATAGATCCGCGGCTTCTTTATCTGTAACTTCGATTTCCATCCGCAAAAGCGCAGTCGAAAAGGTCTTCCCCTGCGCGTCAGTCATCAGCGACAACGTGCCACCGCCACCAAGACTCTCGTGCAGCAGAAAATTCAGCGCGCCTAGATTCGGCAACTCAAACCTCTCCACGGCACCGTGAACGATACCTTTAAAATGCTGCTTCACGCGTTCCGCCGTAACCTCGCGCACGAGGATCGGATAGAACTCATCCTTCAACGCAATCAAGCCAACGTTCGCCGTATCACCCTTATCACCGGAACGCGCATGGGCCAGTTCTGTTAGTTTTACTCTCATGCTTCCAATACATCGACAGTAGTCGTAATTTCTTCCTTCGGGATCAACGCCGGCCAGTAAGCAACGATCTCCTCAACCTTCGGTCGCCCACCCGCGAATCCCGTCACGGCTGGTGGACCAGTAAGAATCAGCGGCGCAATCTCCTTCGTGAACCGTTCAACCGCACTTCTGTCCTGACCACGCACACCAACGCGCAATTGCACCTCGGGAATGTCCGGATCGGGTGGATCAGCCAGTGGTCCATGCGTCGCATTCACTCCCACAAACTCCGTCAACACCTGCTCAAACTGCAGCCCCAGCCGATCGAGACGACGACGCAAAATCCGATCAGCCGCCTGCGCCTTTTCATAAGCATCGGGCCACGCATAAACCAACGTCCCGACAGCTTTGAACCCTGCTGAATAACTGATCGAGACTTTGAGAAACTCCGTCGCCGGTCGTCCCTCGATTCCAAACACCCGCACCCGATCGCGACCTTCGTATTCCAAATGAATGGTCGTGAAGTCAGCGACGCAATCCGGTGTGATGTACTCATGCGGATCGCCCATCTCGTAGACGAGTTGCTCTTTAATACCAGGAATAATGATCCACCCGCCGGTTCGCTCGTGCTTCGTAATGACGAACGTTCCGTCAGGTGACGCTTCAACGATCGGAAATCCGACATCAGCGAGGTTAGGAATGCTGCGCCACTCATACTGGCAATTGCCACCCGACGCCTGCGCACCGCATTCAATGATGTGACCTGCAATCGTTCCCGACGCGAGGCGGTTCCAATCGTTGTTTGCCCAGCCAAACTCATGAATCAACGGCGCGAGTGTTAATCCGGTGTCCGTTGCTCTGCCCGTGATGACGACGTGGGCGCCCTTGTTCAACGCCTCAACGATGGGCCACGCGCCGAGATAAGCATTGGCACTCTGAATCCGGTCGCGTACGGTCGAGAGCGGCTCGCCCGTGTCCATGTTGCGCAACTCGATCCCGCGCGAGAGCAGCTCGTCGAGTCGCGACATGATGTCGTCACCGGTAACGATTCCGATCCGGAGTTTGCCGGCGAGTCCAAGCTCGCGCGCCACCTGGATAACCGCATCTGCACAACCGCGAACGTTAACACCGCCCGCGTTTGCAGTGACTTTGATATCCCGCTCGACACACGTGGGCAGGATCCGGCGCATGAGCGGCACGAAATCTTTGGCGTAACCCGCGTTTGGATCGCGTGCTTTTTGTTTCTGCATGATCGACATCGTCACTTCCGCGAGATAGTCGAGCATGAGGTAATCGATTGGTCCACCTTCGACCTGCCGGACGGGTGCGTCGAGAAGGTCTCCCCAAAAGCCCTGTCCGGCTGCGATGCGTAGTTTCTGTTTCATGAAGTTCGCAATGTTGCCACAAAAAGGCACAAAAAGCACAAAGGATGAGTTCAAGTTTGAACCTGCACTCATCCTCTTTGGTGCTTTTGTGCCTTTTCGTGGCTAATTACTATAACCGGGGGCTGGGGCTTGGAGTCGGAGTCGGGCTCGGTGCTGGTTCCGTTGGACTCGGCGCCGGCCGCGGACTTCCACTCGGACTCGGATTCGGTTCTGGACTCGCCTCCGGACTGGGGCTCGGCGTCGGCGAAGGGCTTTGGGCCGGCGTCGTCGTTGTCGACGGGTTCGCTACTGTAGTTCCCGTCGCCGTTGAACTGCTTGACGAGCTCTTTGACGTTGTAAACGTACACTGCG
>DASTTS010000080.1:0-9095 GCA_035760085.1 Pyrinomonadaceae bacterium | reverse complement strand
CAGCGCATTCACATACTGCGAGTTATTCATCGAATCGTAACGCGACTTGAACTCCGTTCGTTGCGTCCACGCTTCGGTGTACGTCGCCTTGCTCAGCACTTCAGACTCCGGCGACTGCGGTCCACCGACAATCGCCATGTCTGGTACAAACTCGGCATACGTTGGCCGCCGGTCCAGTGCGACTTCGTAGAACCGATACGCAAAGTAACCGCGACCCTGAAATTCAGCCGACTGGAAGAACCCGGCCGACACGTGTACGCGATCGCAGGTCGGATTAAGGTTCTCACCAAAGCCGCCGTTCGGACAGCCGTTCAACGTGTTCACCCAGTTCTGAAAACCGACCTGGTCAGGCAAGCGCCCGAGGAAGTCGATGTACTGCTGCGTGACGAAGAAGGGAACATTGTCGATCGGATTCGGCATTCCAGCCGAATCATTATCCGTGATTGAAACTGTCGCCACCTGCGGGGTGCCCAGCGTAGTGCCGGTTGCACCACTCAACGTTATCGTAAAGTTTTCAGAGCCTTCCCCTATCGCATCATTGACGACGGGGATAGTAATTGACTTGAGCGACTCCCCTGCCGCGAACCGCAACGTGCCCACCGTCGTCGCATAATCGCAACGCTCCGACGCTACTCCGTTTGCGATCGTGCAGTTTGTGAGTCCTGCGGTATCGCTCGTCGCGTAATTCACCGTAGCCGCTCCGGAAGTGTCGCCTCGCGTCACATCAACATTCAGAAAACCCGTCGCTTCATTTACTGAATAGTTGGGCTGACTGAATTGTACGGTCGGAGAACCTCCGGGCACCGTAAACGAACCGACGCTGACGGCGGTGCCATGGGGTGTCTGAACCGTGATTGGACCACTGGTCGCACCATTCGGAACGTTCGCGACGATCTGCGTCGTCGAGTTGACGGTGAAAGTGGCGGCGACACCGTTGAAGCGAACGGCGCTCGGAGTGATGAAATTGGTCCCATTGATCGTTACTGCTGTACTCGTGGCGCCTGTGCCGGGGGTGAAGCCTGAAATCGTCGGCACCAGATCTTGAACACCGTTAATGAAAAACGCAGGCGAGATATTGAAGAAAATGTTTCCCACTGCCTCAACTTTGATTCGCGAGAAAGCACCGGGCCAGCCCGGAACGGTCACCTCCTCGGAACCATCATTGGGAGTGCTGTTTGCCAAAATAATCGGAAAGCTACTTCCGTCGTCCTTCGAAAGCGTGATCCTCACGGTGTTACAATTTATTAATCCGGTATTCGTATTGGCGACGTTCCAGGTGACCGTCTGGACAGTCTTCGTCTGCCAATTGTTCGCTTGATTCACCGTAAACGGACCGGCCTCCGCTCGCACATTCACCTGCGTGTCGTCAGCGTTGGTCGCTCCTGCACCTGGCCGGTTGTCACGTACGGTTACGCGAAAAGTCATCGTGCGCGTCGTCAACGGTAGTGACTCGCCGAACATGACGCACGCCGGACAAATTATGTTCGGGAGAGCCGGGAACAGACGCGCCGGTTCGGTAACAGGAGCCCGTGAACGAAATATCGGGCGCGACCCGTCGTCTGTATTTGGTGGTCCAGGAGTACCGAGGTCAAATTCTTCCCACGCGTAAGTCAAACTGTCGCCGTCAGGGTCGCTGGCGGTGGCAGTCAGCATGAAAGGCGTGCTTTGCGGGATAGTGTAAATCGTACCCGCATCCACCGTTGGTATGTTGTTGCCCGTCGGTGTCGTGACCGGGCAAGAACCACCATTCACTCCGGTCGAGTAATTCACGATTTGCTCGATACTGGCGGTGTGGAAGTAAGTGTCTTGCGACATCAGATCTTCCGGTGAGCAGGCAAAGCGATAACCCATGATCGTTGAGCCGGTGCCAGGCTCATACGCAGTTGCCGCAGCGCGCTGCGGGCCGCAAGTGCCCGACGTCGCGTTGAAGGTGTGCGAAGCACCAAACTGGTGGCCCATCTCGTGCGCGGCGCTGTAGTAAGCGACCGTGCTTGATGGTGGTAGTCCCTTCACGATGTTTACGCCGCGTGCTTTGAGACCCGCGCGACAGACGACGCCCAGCGAAGCCAAACCCTGAAACTGGAATGCGTTGATGAGTTGTCGACCGTCAAAGACGTGTCCGATGTCATAGTTGGCTGAACCAATCACTGCATCGATCTTTGCCTGGTTTTCCGAAATCAGTGAGCCCACAACATCACTGGTGTAGCCGTCGCTCGCCGCGTCAGTAAAAATGATCTGGTCCTCATTCGCGATCAGGACCAGGCGTATGGCGACATCACGCTCGAAGACAGCATTGACGAGATTGACGGTGGTAGTAACAGCAGCCAACCCACCCGGGACCGTGCCGCCGCCATAGGTCTGCGTGTACTCGGCAGTAGCGGCAACTGCGAGCCGATACGTTCGCAGCGCTGAGCCTGAAGACACCAGGTTTGCACGCTCACCCATCTGCTTTACGTTCACAAGGGTGTTGTCGTAGGTAGAATCATCAACGTCGCACTCCATCGAACCAGCCGGAAGGTCACTCTGAAAGTAAGCGATGTAAGAAGATGTTTGATCTGGTCCATCGGGCTCGATCAGCACGGTGCCACGCGGTGTCAGGAGAATCGCGTGAAAGCCTTGCGGCGTCCAGTCGAAGCGAGTGGTGACGGGGCTGCCGTCGAGGGACTTGCCGGTGAACGTGCGTATCTGCGGATAACGCGTGGCGAGTCCTTCTTCCATGATGGGTGAATCCAGGAGCTTGAAACGCATCATGGAGCCGTCCGGCATTGGCAAACTGATGATCGGAGCATCAGGACCATTCGCCGCGTCTGTAAATTCACGCGGTGCCCGGCGCAGTAGCGATTGCAGATGAATCGTGTCGAGACTCAGCGAGCGATATTTGTTTGGACGACCGGCAGCCTGCTGTTGCGGTAACTGCTTCTCTGGAGTCGTATCGCGCCAGAGCGCATCCGACGTCTGCGGCGTGAATGCAGAAACAACTTGCTTCTCAGCTGGCGCGCTCAGCGCCGGCGGAGTCGCAGGCCAAAAACTCGCAACCGCGAACACGCCGAGTACGGCGAGGCACACGAGTAACGTTCTAAATGAGGATGAGTAGGGCATTGTCGTTATTCACCAAGTTACTTCGTTGAAATCAACTGTAGGGGTGGCCCTCTGTGGCCACCCCAGCGTTGAACGGATCACTGTCCAAATCTCTGGCGATACTCGGTCGAGAAGAGGAAGCCAAAGATCATGTGCCGGAAATTGTTCGGATCGGCATTCAGCGTGTTGAGCCAGTTCTGGAATCCAACCGTGTCCGGATCGCGCCGCAGGTAACCAAAGTACTGCATCGCGACAAACGCTCGATTGAAGAACTGGTTGCCAACTGCCGCGCTCTCGACGATGTTGCGCAACACTTCGCCACGCGTCATCTGGTTATTATCGAGTGCCGTAATCAGCGCCGCCTTGTTCGCGACTACGACTTCCGCGTTCACCTCCAACGCATTCACATATTGCGAGTTGGACAACGCATCGTATCGTGTCTTGAACTCCGTTCGTTGCGTCCACGCTTCGGTGTACGTCGCCTTACTCAACACTTCCGACTCCGGCGATTGTGGTCCACCGACGAGCGCCATGTCGGGCACAAACTCGGCGTACGTTGGCCGCCGATCGAGCGCGACTTCATAGAAGCGATAGGCAAAGTAACCGCGACCCTGAAATTCAGTCGACTGGAAGAACCCGGCCGACACGTGTACGCGATCACAACCGGGATTAAGGTTCTCACCAAAACCACCATTCGGACAGCCATTCAACGTCGCCACCCAGTTCGCAAAACCGACCGAGTCAGGCAAGCGCCCGAGGAAGTCGAGGTATTGCTGCGTGACGAAGAACGGAATGTCGTCAATCGGATTTGGAGCTCCGCCCGCGTCGTTGTCGTTGATCGTGACGGTACTGACCGTCGTACCGAAGTTCGCGCCTGAGCCGCCGCTCAATGTGAGCGTGAAGGTCTCATTACCTTCAACGAGCGCATCGTTAACGATCGGCACCTCGACGATCTTGTCTGCTTCACCGGTCGAGAAGCGCAAAGTTCCGGTGGCTGTTTCATAGTCACAGCGTTCGGAAGCTATACCGTTTGCAACCGTGCAGTTCGTGAGACCGGCGGTGTCGGAGGTTCGGTAATTTACACTCGCGAAACCTAACAGATCGCCGGTTCTCGTCACGTGGATCTGGATCGAACCCGCAGATTCACCGACGTTAACATTCGCTGACTGCACTTGAATCGTGCTGACTGATTGAGCACGCGGCGTGTAAGTCACTTGTCCGGCGTTGGTCAGAGACTTCGACGTTTCCTCATCGAGCGACGTGTGCGAATCAACGACGTAACCGTCCTGCTCGCCGCCGCCGATTCCCACCGTCGGAAAGATGTTGGTGTTGCCACTGCCGTAACGGCTGCGAATGATGCCGTTCGAGTTCAGCTCAACTTCGAAATTCATCGGAGCGCCGCCCGTGCAAACGCTGCCGTTGAAGTTGCACGGAACACCTTGCCAGCGAAAGATGATCTGGTTGGCAGTTTGAGTGACATAAACGCCCGCATCAGCTCGTGCGGAAGTACTCAAGTTAACGTCTTCCCAGAGTCCCGCGATCATCTTGTAGCCGCCGAGTTGGCGTGGTGAGCCTGGCGGATCATCGGCGTTCTCAAGACCGGCGCCTTGTCGCACCGGCGGTTCAGAAAAGTAAAGCGTACCGTTCGTAGAGATTGTCATCTCGGTGAAGTTTTGGCCAAAGAACGGGAAAGTGAACGGCAACAGAAAATCTGCATAACGATCGTCGCCGTCGAGATTAATTCGCGATCCGCCGCTCGTGAGTGCTGCCGCAGCACCGACGCTGATCGTGTAAGGATCACCGGCTGACAAAGGAACACCAACCGGCAGATTCACGGGCGTGCCTTCGTTTCCGGCGTTATCAAACTCGCGCAGCGTCAGCGTTCCCGAAGTATGTTTGAACGGGATTTTCACATCGACCGCCTGCAAAGAGCCGGAGTTTTTCGGGATGACGCCTTTCAACGTGCTCACCTGTCCGCCATCGGTAAAGTCGATCCGGTAAAGCGACGCATTGCCAGTCGCGCCATCGTCGCCGGACGCGGTCCAACCAAGATTCACTGTGCGCCCGTTTTGCGAGTTGATGTGGAAGCTTCCGACTGTTCCCGGAGCTGTTGTGTCACCCGAAATAACGGACTGCATCGCGTTGCCGACGTTTAGCCGGCGTTGTGACAAAACCTTATCCGCGACACCGGAAATCGCGTTTCCATTCGTCATCAAGATGTTCTTCACCTGTGCCACGGTGAGGTTCGGGTTCTGAGCCCAGATCAACGCGGCGGCGCCGGACACCTGCGGCGCGGCCATCGAAGTGCCGTCAAAGAACTGGTAAGTGTTGCCGGGAGTCGTACTTAAAATTCCAGCACCCGGCGCCGCGATGTCCACACTCGTCGCACCAAAGTGCGAAAAAGAAGTGAGTGCATCCGCCTGGTTTGTCGCAGCGACAGCGATGATGTTCGGAGCGTCGAAGTTTGACGGAAAGTGTGGAACGAGATCGTTGTTTGGTTCTCTGGTTCCGTTATCGATATTGCCCGCAGCAGCGACGACCAGGATGCCGGCCGTGTTAGCTGCGTTCACCGCGTTGAGAAAGTTTTGGCTAAACGCACCGCCGCCAAAGCTCGCATTCAAAACGCGTATGTTCGCGCCTTTGGCGTGGCCCGTCGTCTCCCAAAGATTGCGCATCATCGTTGCGTACGTGACTGCGTCGATTGCATCGGAGGTGTCGCCAAAGCCGTTTTGATCGAGAAACTTTAAAGACATCAAACCGACAGACCAGTTGACGCCCGCAATGCCGACGCCATTGTTACCGACGGCGCCTGCGATACCCGAAACGTGACTCGCGTGGTCTTCAGCAGGTGAGCCACTAAAGGTCGTCCCATTGTTGTTCACGAAATTGAAACCGCGAACGTCGTCAGTAAAGCCGTTGCCATCGTCATCGATGCCGTTGCCGGCGATTTCCGCAGGGTTGATCCAGATGTTTGCGCTGAGATCCTGGTGGTTGAAGTCAATGCCCTGATCGATGACGCCGATCACGACTTTGCCGGCGCCGGTGCTGCCGGTCCTCGTGTCCCAGGCTTGCGGCGCGCCCATCAGGCCGAGCGCATATTGCTGGTTCGCGACGAAATTTGGATCGTTCGGAGTGAGATCAGCTTTCAGGATGTAGTTTGGCTCGGCGAACAACACATCCGGCTGTTGCCGGAACGCCTCAACAGCGTTCAGCGTTTCTTCGGGCGCGACTCGCGCGAGCCGCAATCCCGGCAGCAGATCAGAGCCGTGTGTGCGCTCTATATCGACAGGCAATACCCTCCCATCGAGTGCGGCGATGCGCATCCCGGCGCCCTTGTTCCGGGCCATTGACTCACTGCGATAACGCACCAGAACTTCACCGGGCACGAACGGCTGCTGGCGTACTCGCTTTTGCGGACTCGTCTCCTGCGTGGTGGTCTGAGGCTTCGCATCAGAGCTCACCGGAAACGTCACAGCCCCCAGGACCAACAGTCCGAGGCACACTGTAGTAACAAGAATGATTCGAATATAGGTAGACATGGCAACACTCCAGGGGAAAACTATCTATTGACCGAAACGTTGGCGATATTCCGTCGAGAACAGGAAACCAAAAATCATGTGCCGGAAATTGTTGGGATCGGCGTTTAGCGTGTTGACCCAGTTCTGAAATCCAACCGCGTCCGGATCACGGCGCAGGTAACCAAAATACTGCATCGACACGAACGCACGATTGAAGAACTGATTGGCAACTGCCTGGCTCTCCACGATATTACGCAAGACTTGCCCGCGATTCATCTGCCCGTTATTGAGCGCGTCGATCAACGTCTGCTTGTTGCTAACAATAACTTCCGCATTCGACTCGAGCGCGTTTACGTACGCGGTGTTTGAAAGGTTATCGTAACGGCTCTTGAATTCTTGCCGTTGCATCCACGCGTCTGTGTAGGCTTGCTTGCTCAGAACTTCTGATTCCGGCGACTGTGGTCCACCCACGCTCCCCATGTCAGGGACAAACTCAGCATAAGTCGGTCTGCGATCGAGCGCCACTTCGTAGAAGCGATACGCAAAGTAACCGCGTCCCTGAAACTCCGCGGACAGGAAGAATCCCGCCGATACGTGTACACGATCGCAGTTCGGATTATCGTTCTCACCAAAGCCGCCATTCGGACAAGGCAGCAACGTCGCTACCCAGTTTTCGAAACCAGTCTGATCAGGTAGACGGCCGAGAAAGTCGATGTATTGCTGTGTAACGAAGAAAGGAATCGCGTCGATTGGATTCTGACCCGGCGGCGCGACGTCGTTGTCGTTGATGGTCACTGTTGCTAATTGCGGTGAGGCCAACGTCATACCTGACGGCGAGCTCAGCGCAATTGAAAACGTCTCATTACCCTCGACTAAGCCGTCATTGACGATGGGAATCGTGAACGACTTGGTGGTTTCGCCTGGACCGAACCGTAACGTGCCCGCCGTGGAGCCATAGTCGCAGCGCTCCGAAGCGGTGCCATTGACGACTGTGCAGTTTGTGAGCCCGGCAGTGTCGCTGGTCGCGTAGTTGACAGTGGCTGCGGCGCCAATGCTTCCGGTGCGAGTCACATCAACGGTCAGGGAGTTTGCTGATTCGTTCACCGAGTAATTCGCTTGATTGAACAGAACAAACGAGGGGGCACAGTTGGTTTCAGAGAAATTGATCGTAATTGGACCAGCGTCGCCGCCGGAGTTGTTGTTGAATCCGTCGACGGCAATCCGGTAGACCGTACCTGCAGTGGCAGCAAAGGTTACTCTACTCGTTCGTTCGACCGTATCGTCATCATTACCGATTAAGCTAAGGCCACCAACACTATTTCCGGTGTAGACGGCAAGCACTGTATCGAACCCGGTTCCGAGGGTGTCGATCGTGGCAGTGCCATTAGCCGGCGCTTGCCACTGATACCAAACAGATCGATTTCCGCCCGGAGTATTTCCGGGCGCCGGGAAATGGTTAGGCTCATTAACTTCGTGAGTCGCGAATACATTCGTGCCGCCCGCGCTCCCGGAACAGCCGGCTAATGTTTGTGCCGCGGCGAAGTTGTCGTTGAGAGGTGGTCCCTGACTGATTCCGCCGTTGTTGTAGCCGAAGACATTGAGGGCGTTGATATCGTTGGCGGTGATCAGTCTTCTGACGCCGCCCGGAATGCGCGGGTCCATGATACCGATATAGACGCCAAAGTTCAGGCTCTGCTGTCGCCAGTGACTGGACTGATTGTGGTCCGAATTGTTCGTGGCACTGTTTGGATCGTTGTCTGGATCAGGACCACCGTTTGACAGTCCTAACTCAGCCTGGCCCGGAACAAAATAGTATTGAGAGTTGGGTACCGGACCGCCGATCGTCATGATGCGCTGGTTACCGGCGAACGTGTTGTCTGTAGTTCCGGAACGGAAACGATATAGATCCCACATCGCGGGCGTTACCGTCCCAGACTGGCTTGGCGAACTTCCGGATCGCGATGTAAATCCGAGTGCGTGTCCGATCTCGTGAGTGGCAACGGCCTCGAAGTCAGTTCCGATGATCGGCTCCGTTCCATCGAAATCGTAAGTAACGATTTGCGAGTTGAAACCGATGCGGGCTGCTCCGTCAGTCGATGGGGCGGTCGGGTCTGAGAACCCGATGGCTCGCGCAATCGATTTGGAAACTTGTACTGAAGTCACATTACCCAGATCGGTTGGTAAGGTGTTCGCCGGCAGAGCATTGTATGTCGCAAGTTTAGCGGGCGTATTAGCATTCGCGATCAAGTTGCGGCGGAGCGCGTCGTAGTTTACGCCTACGGTGGTAGGTGAACTGGTCGAGCCCAGTATATTTGGCCCCCACGCTGCTCCGAAATTAGTAGTGCCGAAATCAACATCGATATAAATCGTAATCGGGGAGTTAATCACGCTCTCCCATGCGGCAGCAGCGCGGTTGAAGGCAGCTTCTGCGGCTGGGTTCTGCCGCAAGTTATCCGTTGCGAGTAATACGATCTTCAGGTGTTGCGGCAGATCTTCCGC
>DASTTS010000079.1:0-2435 GCA_035760085.1 Pyrinomonadaceae bacterium | reverse complement strand
GAGGAGTGGAATGTCCGTGCGACGTTCTTTCAGTGCCGGCACTCGCAGCGTCACAACGCTGAGCCGGTAAAAAAGATCTTCACGAAACTTTCCTGCCTTCACGTCCTGCTCGAGGTTGCGGTTCGTCGCTGCGAGAATACGCGCGTCAACCTGTGTTGTCCGCGTTGCACCAACACGCCTGATCTCGCCTTCCTGCAACGCACGCAAAAGTTTTACTTGAAACGCCGGACTCGTCTCACCAACTTCATCCAAAAAAAGCGTTCCACCCGCCGCTTCCTCCCAAAGTCCTTTGCGATCACCAACAGCACCCGTGAACGCGCCGCGCACGTGACCAAACAACTCTGCTTCCAAAAGCGTTTCCGTGAGCGCGCCACAATTAAGAGCTACAAACGATCCGCCAGCACGTGTGCTGTGTTGATGAATCGATCGCGCCACCAACTCCTTTCCAGCGCCCGACTCACCGATGATCAGAATCGTAGAGCGTGTCGGCGCAACGCGCGCGATCTCTTTGTAGAGCCCGATCATCACGGGAGAACGTCCGAGTAATCCGCCCTGTTCGTATGGCCCGGAAAGCTGTTCGACACGACGCTCAGCATCGCTACTGTTGCGGTCCTGCTCGAGGGCCCTGCGTGCGATCGCCACCACTTCCTGAACCTTGAACGGTTTGGAGATGAAATCCCAGGCGCCCTCCCGCGCCGCCTCGACGGCGGAGTCGAGCGTGCCAAACCCGGTCACAAGGATCACCGGACACTGCGCACGCAAATCTCGCAACAGATCTAATCCCGATTGATTCGCTTCGAGGTTGATGTCGCTGACGACCAGATCGATCCTTTCTTTCTCCGCGACACTGAACGCCTGCGTAGGACTGAGCGCCGTGTCGACATGCCAGCCTTCCGCGCAAAAAATCTCGCGCAGCAACTCGCAAGAATCCCGATCGTCATCGACAACAAGAATGTGTTTCATCGTCTTACATGTTGATTCTGAAAATCCTGTAATCCTGTAAAAAGCTTAGTTGTTGACGTAGATGTTTACAGGACTACCGGATTTTTCAAGATTAAATGATATCTCCTCGACAACTGCCGGCACGTCATTCGGTATCGCCGCGAAAGTCAGACGAAAGCGCGTGCCTTTGCCGAGCTCACTTTCAACTTCGACTCGACCGCCGTGCTCGGAAACTATTTGACTCACGATCACTAATCCAAGTCCGGTGCCATGCCCGCGATCTTTCGTCGTGTAAAGTGGATCGAAGATGTGACTCATCACCTCAGGCGTCATTCCCACTCCGGTATCGATGAAATCAACTGCGATCCGTTGTGCTTTACCGGCCTTGCCATCACTCGACGTATGAACCTGAATCTCACCACCTTCGGGCATCGCATCGAGACTATTGTTAATAAGATTCAAAAACAGTTGCTGCAAACGATCTGACGAACCGGCCATCAGAGGAAGATTGTCACTAAATGTTTCAACGAGACGAATGTGACGTTTGTCCAACGCGGGCGCCATCGCATCGCAGAGCTTGCGCAACACTGAATTCAGATCGAGCGGCGCAAGCTCAGTTTCGAACCGCGTCTTGTCGAGCATACGGCGCACGATGCGTTCGATACGCTCGATCTGCGCGCTGATGGTTCTGATGCGTGCCTCAGCATCATGCGGATCGCGTTCCAGATCTGATTTGAGCAACTGCACGTGACCGCTGATCAAGTTGAGCGGCGTGCCGACTTCATGTGCAAAGTGAGCGGCTGTTTGACCGGCGGCAGCAAGCCGTCCGAGCTCATTCATGCGACGGTTCGTGTGCCAGAGCTCGAGATTCGTTTCCTGAAGTTGTTGATTTCGTTTCTCGAGTTCGATGGTGGCGTCGCGAACGCGATCGCGCAGGATGCCGCGCTCGGTCTCGAGTTTTGTTGTTAACTGCAACTGCCGGAACAAGTAATAAGTGCCCAGCATGATCAGTGCGATCACGATCAGCGACATCCAGATGACGCTCTTCAAATAACGAAACGCCACCACCCAGATGCTGTCGAAGTGCTGGACAATCTCGACTGCGCCACTCGGTCGTCCATTCTCAAAGATGATCGCGAAGGCGCGATATAACGAAGCATTTGAAACAGGGGTTGGTCCAGCGCCACTGCGCAACGCGGTTTTCGTGTCTTCAGGAATCGGCGTCACCGGTGCGCTGCCGTTTGCTGCCGCTCTCTCGACAAAGTTTCCCTGGGAAAGTTGCCAGATACGCACGCTCGTGATGTTGGGCCGGGAACCCTTGATCAGGTTCGCAGCGCGTGTGAGCGTGTCGATGTCGCGCGAGCCCATGTCGCTGATGTGTTGTGCCAGATCGCGTGCCTGAATCTCGGCGAGCGTCTGGTCGTCGGTGCGCTCGATGTTGGCGATCGCCGCGCTCGTGACGGCGAGCGCTGCGATCAACATCATCACCATGA
>DASTTS010000078.1:0-4351 GCA_035760085.1 Pyrinomonadaceae bacterium | reverse complement strand
GGTGAGAAGACGTAACTCGGCGCCTTGCTGCCGAAATCGAATCGCATCACGCGTTGGCCCAGATTCGTCATTAACAAAATCTTTAGCGACTGCTCGACGTTTTCATCACCGGAGGCATAACGCAGCCCGCCCGTGAGATCCGGAAGGATCGGAAAGCGCCAACCTGTACCGAGAAATTCTTTTGCCATGTTTCAGCTCGTCTTCGAAATCTTTGAAAGCACTACCGGAGTTAAGGGCGGCACTGGTGGTCCACTCGGCGTTCCAGGCGCCGTGCAGTTGTGCGTGTGGGTGTTGAAAGCAGTCATGAAAGCTTCGCCTAAAACCAGCGACTGCGAAGCTGCATCGCCGCCGAGCTTGATACTCGTCCCACTCAGAACGATGGTCATGCCGGTGAGCGTGATGGTGCCGGAGTTTCCGTCTATCGTGACTGACTTGCCGTTTGTATCGATCGTGATCTTCTTCGCTGCGTCGTCTATCTCCACTTTTGGACCACTCGACGTTTTCACGATCGCCTTCTTTCCCTGATCGTCGAGCGTAATGCTGTGGTTCTCTTTGCTCGTGATAGTGATCTTCTGCTCTTTATCGTTCAGATCGACGGTGTGACCCTTTTCCGTCTTGATGCGCACGCGTTTTTCATTCTTCGAGTCGTCGAGGAGGATCTCGTGCTTCCCTTTCGTGCGGATCATCTTCTGGTCCTGCTGTTCAGAGCGTGAAGTTGGCGGCTTGTCCTGGCCGTTGTAGAGACCGCCGAGAATGATCGGGAAGCGCATGTCGCCCTGAATGAAAGCCACGAGCACTTCATCGCCGACTTCCGGAATGAAGAACGCGCCGTAACCGTTGCCCGCGTATGTCTGCCGCACCCGGCACCACTCGGTCGCGAGCTGATCGTCAAACCACGGAAACTTCACCTGCACGCGCCCTTCCTTGCCCGTGTCGACCACATCGGTGACGAGCGCTTCGTAAACGCCGAAGTACCGTTTGTCAGTAGTGCGAGACCGTGAAATCAAGAACAACTACCTCCTGATTAGTTTTTCGTGCCGCCATCAGCGGTTGAGCGAACTTGAAATTCCGTTTGATAACCGGAGTTGCCGATTTTGTGCGTGACTTTCGTCACGTAATACTGGAGTCGCTTGTCCTTCGTGCCACTGAAGCGACGGCCGAGCCCGAGCAATTCGACAACATCGCCCGGTCGCATGTTGGGCATACCGATGCAGTTACCAGTACCCGTCAGAAACTGGTAAGCACGTTCACGCAGTTGACTGATGGCGAGATCCTTCGCTTCCTGCATGCTCGTGACCGGTTGATCGACAACGATGTCTTCACGTTGTGCGAGGCGATCTTCAGCGGCTTTTGGACCGTTGGTGCCGGGGCTATTTGTTACGGGTAGATCGTTTGCCGTCGCTTTATACGAGATCGGCTGCTTCGTTGTAGGATCCCACCCCCGGACGGTCACGCTCGCGACCTGCTTGTCGAGTGTGAGCTGGGTGCTGTAGCTGATCAGGTTCTTACCCCACTCAAAGATGAACACCTTGGTGCGTCGTGCATCGCGATTGTCGGTGGGACTGAGAAAGCAGAGCGTTTCTTTGCCGGTGACGGGATGCACACGCATGTAGAAGTCGAAATCGATCTTCTTCGCCCGCTCCATCAGAAACGTCAGATCATCCTGGTTCTTTTGCATCACGGTGCCAAATGATGGAGTCGGCTGAGTAACCTCGAAATCCAGCTTGTTGCGCGTCGCGATTTCCTGAACGATCTCGTGCTCTTGCTTGTCGACAAACTTCTTGGTGTCTTTCTCTCCAGGCTTTTTATCCTTCAGCTTCACTCTATGATCGGCTCCGGAGACACTCAGCGTCGGTGGTCCACTTTCCGGAAAACGCGGCGAGAGAGACTGAATGACACCGCTCATCATGAACCGCAAATCATTGGCGTAACCCATCTGAATATCGACTCGGTTACCGATGTCGAACGTCCTCTTGTCGCTGTACTTGAAATCGAAACTCTTGTCGTCCCAGTTGTTCACCGTCATGCTGAAACTGGTGAGAGCTTCCTTGTCCATCACGACAGTCAGATCGAGGATGTCGCCGTGTGAGTTTTTATCGAGCTCGCTCCCTTCGACGAACACTCTGAAATTCGGCGCGTAGTAATCCTTCGGCAGGCTGAGGTTTTCCAGGTTTTCTTGAGTCGAATTCGACATATCAACGTATCTTTGGCAGCGTCAGTACTGTTCCTGGTCTAAGCACACGCGGGTCCTTGACCTCATTTGCTTCGGCGATCGCCCGCCACTGCTCCGGATCTCGATAAACAGAAGCCGCGATGCTGCTGTACTTGTCACCGCGCCTCACGACCCAGCTCTTTTCGACATCAGGCGAATTTCTTGGCGGGTCGTTTAACTGGTCCGGGACGGGGCGGTACTCTTTCAGCGTGAGGCTGAGCTTGGCTCTGAGCGGTGTTCCTTCAGGCGAGAACAACGTGTAGGTAATATTCAGGCTTTCGATCACGCCCCTGAATGCATTTTTTTCACTTTTACCCCAAACGAATCTCACGATTGGCGGTGCGTGTGATTCGGGTTTTACTTTCATCAGCTCGCGCACCTTGGTGACGTATTTGTCGCGCACGTCGTCCAGTGTGTCTGACGTGTCAGCCAGCAGCTCAACGGTCAGCTTTGCACTGTTGCCGCGTACGAACTGGATTGGCGGTGATTCGAGGCCGGGGATGGCGATTTCCGAGAAGTTGTTTGACTTCTGTAGCTGGTACTCGGTCGGATTAAAGCAGAAGTCGATCACGTCATTACCAGCCACCTTTGGCTCCTCGATGATCAACTTCGCCTTTTCCAGGCTCTGCCCTGCACTATTGACCGGAGTATTCATGATCCGTAACCCTCGTATCGGTCGCCCAGCGATCTCTCATCATCTCCACGGCGCTCGCGTTCTTTTGCTTCTTCCTGTTTGCTGCTCCACTGGCGAATGTACTTTTCGAAAAGACGAGCGAAGCTGGCGTCGTCATCGCCGCCCTCAACATCAAACCTCACATCCAGATGGTTAATCGTCACCATTTGCTTTCGATCCCAATCCCGCAAAGGCATAAACAGCGGGGGCAAGCCGCCCTTCCTGACTTGTTCTTTTTTGAGGCGCTCAAGCTGAGAACAAGTCAGGAAGGGTGGCTTGCCCCCGCTGTTCATAACCTTGCGCCTTGGTCCAACAGTGATTTCTCACGGCGATAAGACTTGCTTCACTCCTTCATGCGCAATCTCGACGCTCTCGACCGCAACTGCGTTCTGCATCGCGTTGAATTCCGGGCCGGTCCACTTCGCGGCGAGGCCGCCGTAGAATTCCCACGCCGCCATCACAGCGCCGGCGGGTGACATCAGGAGGATGGCGCCGTCGCGACGCGCGCCGAGTGATTGCGTCAACCCGGCCTCGTACCATTCCCACAAACCGCGACCAAGCGTGAGCCCGCGTTTCAAAGTGATTCGCGTCCACGAATGTCGCACCGGAAGCTGGTGCACCTTGTCGTTAACACCACCTTCGGAATAAGGCGTGACTTCCAGATCCGCACCCAACCCTCTGACTTCCTGAAAACCGCCGGCCGCGTAGAGCGCGATCATCGCGGCCTGTTTCGCGGGCAGGTGCGCATCGCCAGGATTGAGCGTCACGATGAACCGGTACGCGGTCAGCGGATCGAGCAAAATCTCTTGCGGTGTCATGACTCAAACACCTCCAAACGACCATCGCCACTGAGCGAGATTCGCAACTGGATAAATTCCATCGGCGTCGCCGGAGCCACCGACACATCACAATGAACGCGTCCCAGCTCCTGCTCTTCTGACGGGTTAAGCTCTTCATCGCATTGCACGCGAAACGCCTCTGCCGCCGTATCACCTTTCAACGCACCCGCCCGCCACGCTTCGAGTAACACTGACGTGATCGAACGTGAAAGCGTCAGCCACAACTCTGGTCCATTGATGTCGAAGACGAGCGGTTCCGCGACGCGACGAATCGCGCGCACGAGACGATGGATCAACCGGCGATAGACAACGTAACGACGCTCCGGATCGAGATTGAGTGTTCGTCCACCCCAAACCAGCAGACCGTTGCCGGCGGAACAGCGCAGCAGGTTCGTGCCTCCTGTGTTGAAGCGTTCCTGCTCGATGTAGTCGAAACGCTGCGTGACATCGACAGCGCCGTAGATCTCTGCATTCGCAGGTGTGTGATGCGCGCCGCGCTGGCGATCGAGTCGACTGATCACGCCCGCCACGTGTCCGGAAGGCGGAACGTTGCGCAGTGGCTGTCGCACGCCGCCCAGCGGATCGGCAACAGTCAGACGTGGGTGATAAACGGCTGCCACTCTTGAT
>DASTTS010000077.1:0-2817 GCA_035760085.1 Pyrinomonadaceae bacterium | reverse complement strand
TCATTAATTCTACGTCACTGCCTTGCGCCGGAACTGTCGCAGCCCGACGGCCATTAACAGTGAATCAAAGATCAGCAGCGCCAGCAAGACTGCGACGACCGGCAGGTGAGGGAACTGCGGCACGAGCGTTCCGCGCAGGCCCTCGCTCGCATAAACAAGCGGGTTGACCAGCACGACTTTCTGAAGTATCGGGAAATTGGCGAGCGCGCTCCATGGGTAATACGTGCAGCCGAAGAAGATCATCGGCGTCAGGACCATGCTGAACATCAATCCAATATGACTCTGGCCAACGCTGCATCCGAGCGCCAGGCCTCCGCACGCAGACAGCAGCGCCACGAGCAGGATAACAACCACAAATATCAACGGCGATAGCAGGTGCAGTTCAACTCCGGGACGCAACAACAACCACGCTGCCGGTATCACACCGAGGCCCGCCACAACTGCCTGAGCAGCGCCAAATAAAACTTTCTCGATCGCGAGCCAGTCGTTTTCAATCGGCGCAAGCAGTCGATCTTCAATCTCGTGAGTAAACTGAAACTCGGCGATCAGAGGCATGGCCACCGCCCACACACCCGTGAACATCATGCTAATCGCCATGATGCCCGGCAACAATAAACTTTTGTACGACGCGGGCATGTAGCCGCTGCTAACCATCACGCGCCCGAAGATGAATACAAACATCATCGGTTGCAGAAAGGTTTGTAGCAGGAGTTGGACCACATTGCGTCGCGCGACGTGGGCGTCACGCGACAGCAACGCCAGAAAAGTTTTCCAGTTCAATTTCGCAAGCTCCGTCCAGTGTGATGCAGGAACAGGTTTTCGAGGCTCGGCTCCGAAATGTGCACGTCTGACAACTCGACAGACGTCGTTGCCGCGAGATTCGCGATCTCTGGTATCAGCGAGCCGCCGCGATCGGCGTAAACATCCGTGTTGGTATCACCGTCAGCATGCACGCGTACTTCTCGAACACCCGCGAGTGTCTTGAGTTGTTCGACCAGTGCCGGCGAGTGCGTGCCGAACCGCAGTCGTAAAAGAAAGCCGCCGGGAACGGACGCCTTCAACTCCGTCGGCGTGCCAAGCGCGATGTTGCGCCCGTGATCGATGATGGCGAGCCGGTGACACAGCGCATCAGCTTCTTCCATGTTGTGCGTCGTCAGCAGGATCGTCTTGCCAGTCTGGTTGTATTCACGAATGATTTCCCAAAGCAGCAAGCGCGTTTGCGGATCGAGGCCCGCGCTCGGCTCGTCGAGGAAGAGCACTTGCGGATCGTGCATCATCGCGCGCGCGATCGCGAGACGTTGCATCATGCCGCCGGAGAATCCACGCACGAGCTGTTCGGCACGGTCATTTAGTTTGAAACGATCGAGCAACTCTGCGGCGCGCGCGGCTCGCGTGCGCGAGTCAACGCCGAAGTAGGCACCGTGAAAGAGCAGGATCTCGCGAGCAGTGAGTGCGAAATCGAGATTCGGTCGCTGTCCGACGACACCGATGAGTCGTTTCACTTCGACTTGTTGTGCCCAAACATCGTAATCGCCAATCCATACCTGCCCACTCGTCGGTCGTACGCGCGTTGTGAGGATGCCGACAGTCGTCGACTTGCCCGCGCCGTTTGGACCAAGCAGCCCGAAGATCTCTCCGCCGTTTACGTCAAGCGACAACCCATCCAGCGCCACGATCTCGCGTGGCGGCGAGTTCTTATTTTTACGACGTGGGACAAAACCACCACCAGCAGCCAGTGGCGGAGGCGATGAATAAACTTTCCGAAGCTCGTGTGTGCGAATACCTGCTAGCATGGTTTCTCACTTGGACCGTATTCTAATCGAGGCTTGCGCTTTCTTCATCCACAGATTACACAGATTGTATGAGAGCCACTAAATTTCGTCTCCCGATTACCTGCCTTACCATCTTAATCATCTCCGCTTCATGCTTTGCTCAACAAAGAAGGCCGGACGATCGCGCGGCCGAAGTTAAAATCGATCGTTTCGTCAGGCAGGAGATGCTGGCCCATCAAATTCCTGGAGTGTCACTCGCTGTTTTGCGCCGGGGCAAGATCATTCTTCTGAAGAGCTATGGACTTGCGAATGTAGAACATCAGGTGCCGGTGAAGCCAGCGACGATCTTCCAATCCGGTTCGATGGGCAAACAGTTTACCGCGGCTGCCGTGATGATGCTGGTCCAGGAAAACAAACTATCGCTCGACGACAAAATCTCCAAACACTTTCCTGACTCTCCGCCGGCTTGGAAGGACATCACCGTCTGGAATCTGCTGACGCACACTTCAGGCCTCGGTGATTATCCGCCCGAGGTAGATCTGCGTCGCGATTACACGGAAGAGCAATTGTTCGAGTTGTTCAAGAAGGCGCCCCTGGATTTCGCGGCCGGTTCGAACTGGAATTACAGCAACGTCGGTTACGTGATCCTCGGGATGCTCATCAGGAAAGTTACGGGCAAGTACTACGGTGACTTTTTGCAGGAGCGAATTTTCAAGCCGCTCCGGATGACTACGGCGCGAGTCATTTCCGAGGCCGACATCGTGCCAAACCGTGCTGCCGGATATCTTCTTGTAAACGGGCACTTGAAGAATCAGGCGTGGGTTTCGCCGTCCACGAATTCGACAGCCGATGGCTCGCTATATTTCTCAATCCTGGACCTCGCGAAGTGGGACGCTGCGCTCTATTCGGATCAACTGCTTACTCGCTCGACTCGCGAAAGAATTTGGACTCCGGCAAAACTGACGGACGGCACGACAAAAGATTATGGCTTTGGATGGCATCTTGGTTCGTTACATGGTCGACGCTTGGCTTTTCATGGCGGGGC
>DASTTS010000076.1:0-11806 GCA_035760085.1 Pyrinomonadaceae bacterium | reverse complement strand
GCGCGTGACGGAGTTGCGCGCGCAACTGGAAGAGCGATTGCCGTCCTACATGGTGCCGGCGACGATCGTGCAACTCGCGGAGTTACCGCTGACGGTGAACGGCAAGCTCGATCGGAGCGCATTGCCGGAGCCGGAGCAGAGCGGGCGCGAGCAGGACTACGTGGGACCACGGACACCAACGGAGGAGTTACTGGCGGGCATCTTTGCGGAAGTGTTGAAGCTGGAGCGGGTCGGACGCGAGGAGAACTTCTTCGAGCTCGGTGGCCACTCGTTGCTGGCGACGCAGGTAGTGTCGCGAGTGCAGCTCGCGTTTGCAGTGGAGCTGCCGCTGCGAGTGTTGTTTGAGTCAGTGACGGTAGCCTCGTTGGCCGAGCGGATCGAAGAAGCGCGGCGCGAGAGTCAGCGGCTGAATGTGCCGGTGCTGGAGCGAGCGGAGCGCAGCGGGAAGTTGCCGTTATCGTTTGCGCAGCAGCGCTTGTGGTTCATCGATCAACTCGAGCCGGGCAATGCGGCGTACAACATTCCCGCCACAGTGCTGTTACGAGGCGAGTTGAATGTCGAAGCATTACAGCGCAGCTTTGCGGAAGTAGTGCGTCGACATGAAGTGTTGCGCACGCGGTTTGTGACGGACGCCGGCGAGCCGCAACAAATAATCGGCGCAAGTTGCGAAGTCGAGCTGCCTGTGCTGGATTTGAGCTACTTGCCGGAAGCCGAACGCGAGACCGCTGCACGCGAGTGGGCGGCACGCGAAGCAGCGCAGCCGTTTGTGTTGAGTGAAGGACCGTTACTGCGTTTAAGTCTGGCACATTTGAGCGATGAAGAACACGTGCTGGCAGTTACGATGCACCACATCATCAGCGACGGTTGGTCAGTGGGAGTCCTGATCAAGGAAGTAAGTGAATTGTATGAAGCTTACAGTCGCGGCGAGGAATCACCACTCGCAGACATGTCGGTGCAATACGCCGATTTTGCAGTGTGGCAGCGCGGCTGGTTGCAGGGTGAAGCTCTCAACCAACAACTCGATTACTGGAAAACTCAGCTCGCCGAAGCTCCAGTCTTCGAGTTTCCATACGACCGCACTGAGCGCATCGCGGGAGACAATCAAGGCCAACGAGTTTCACTTCATTTCTCGCCTGACCTCACTCAGCGCCTGCGACGTTTCGGAGCGCAGACGGACAGCACGCTCTTCATGATCATGAGCGCAGCCTGGTCCGACCTGCTCGGGCGCTACGCCTGCCAGGACGACATCGTAATCGGCACAGTCGTCGCCAACCGCACGCTTCCCGAAACGGAACGAATGATCGGATTCTTCGTCAACACGCTGCCTTTGCGAATTCAGCGCGATGGCGATCCGCAATTCACTGACTTTCTGACGCGAGTTCGCAAAGTATGTCTGGAAGCATATGACCACCAGGATCTGCCATTTGAAAAACTGATTGGCGATCTGCAACCCGAGCGCGCCGCAGACCGCACGCCGTTGTTCAATACGGTCTTTGCACTCGATAACACCACGCAAAAGCAGCCGCAGCAGCAATCTCATCTCGGCATAGAACCGTTCAGCTCAAACGACACGCTCGTCAAATTTGATCTCACTTGCATGCTTCACGATGACGGCGAACAAGTGAGCGGCATACTCGACTACCTCGACAGCTTGTTCCTTCCGAACACAGTTCAACGTTTGCTGGATCAATATCATTGCCTGCTCGAGTCGATTGCCACTAATCCTGAGCGCCGCCTGTCAGAGCTGCCACTGTTGACCCACGCGGAACAGGCGCAGGTCATCGACGAGTGGAATGACACGCAGTGTGACTGGCCCAACGATTACTGCGTACACGAGTTGTTCCTGGCCCAGGCTGAGCTCACGCCTGATCGCATTGCCGTAGTCGACGGCAACAGCGCATTGACTTACGCCGGCCTGAATACGCGCTCGAACCGGTTGGCCCATTACCTGCGCAGTCTTGGCGTTGGTACGGATGTTCCGGTGGCGCTGTGTCTGGGACGATCATTGGACATGATCGTTGCAGTGTTAGGAGTGCTCAAATCCGGTGGTCTGTATGTTCCGATCGATCCCGAAACACCGCCCGAACGACTGGCCTACATGCTGGAAGACAGCACTGCTCCGTTTGTGCTTACTGAGAGCCGCTGGGAAGCAACATTGCCGAGCTCGGCCGCGCGCGTTGTGTTGATGGATTTGGACGCCGCTGAGATCGACTCTTGCAGTGCTGACGATCCGGCGAATCTCTCCTCCGGTTCCGGACTCGCATACGTGATCTATACATCGGGTTCCACCGGCACACCGAAAGGCGTGATGGTCACGCACCAGGGCTTTTCAAACTACCTGCGCTGGGCCATCCAGACTTACAACGCCGGTGCAGGAGACGGATCTCCGCTACATTCCAGTTTCAGTTTCGATCTGACGATCACGAGTGTGTTCCCGTGCCTGCTGGCCGGACAAACTGTCGCGCTCGTGCCGGAGTCAAACGGTGTCGAAGAGCTCGCGAATGCGTTGCAGCAGGGACACGTCTACAGCTTAATAAAACTCACTCCCAGTCACGTTCAAATCCTCAATCGCGTCCTGCCGCCTCAAGCGACGGCGAACACAAACGCGCTGGTGATCGGCGGTGAAGCACTCTTCTACAAGGATCTGAGTTTCTGGCAAACCAACTCCCCGAACACACGACTGATCAACGAGTATGGACCAACAGAAACAGTGGTTGGTTGCGCTGTATTTGAAGCTGGCGAGGGTGAGCCGGAAGGCGCGGTGCCGATCGGGCGACCGATTGCGAACACACGTTTGTACGTCGCTGGCGATCGCGGTCAGATTGCGCCTCCGGGAGCATTGGGCGAGCTGTACATCGGCGGCGCCGGAGTAGGCCGCGGCTACATGAACAAACCCGATCTCACCGCCGAGCGGTTCATACCAGATGCATTCAGCAAGAATCCGGGAGAACGCGTCTATCGAACCGGTGACAAGGTGCGGTTGAACGGCGCGGGCGAGCTGGAATTCAAGGCTCGTTTCGATGATCAGGTGAAGATTAGAGGTCACCGCATCGAATTGAGTGAAATCGAAGTTGTCATCAACCAGCATCCTGGTATCGCGCAATCGGCGGTTATCGTTCGCGATGACGACGAACTCGGCAAACGTTTGATCGCTTATTTTGTATCTCGAATTCGAGATCGCAGGCCGGCGAATGCAACCTTCACACTTCCGAACGGGCTCGCTGTCGTAGAACAGAACCTGAACGAAACCAAATTCCTCTACGAAGAGATCTTCGAGCGCCAGATGTACTTGCAGCACGGCATCACCCTTCCGCCTGACGCTTGCGTGGTCGATGCGGGCGCAAACATCGGCATGTTTACTCTCTTTGCGAGCGAGCATTGCCCGGACGGAAAGATTTACGCCTTCGAACCCATTGGACCAATCTGCGACTCTTTGCGCCAGAACGTGGCCCAATGCCGGGCGCAGGTCAAGGTCTTCAACCTTGGTCTATCGGACCAGGAGTGCACTGCAAATTTCAACTACTACCCGCGCTACTCGATGATGTCAGGCCTGAGCCGTTACGCGAACAGCCAGCGTGAGCTCGAGACGGTCAAACAATTCCTGCGCACCGAGGAGCAGATGGGAAATGCGAGTGCGGGAGAAGTGTTGCTGCAAGCTGACGATCTGTTGAGTGAAAGATTTGTCGGACGTGAAGTTGAAAGCCGTTTGCGACGCTTGTCCGACATTATCAAAGACGAAGGTGTGCAGAAAATTGACCTGCTGAAGATCGACGTTGAGCGCGCCGAGATGGACGTGTTGCGCGGAATCGATCCCGAAGATTGGGAGAAGATCGAACAGATCGTGCTCGAAGCGCATGACGTCGATGGCGACGGCCCGGGGCGAGTGCAATTTATCAAAGAGCTTCTCAACACGAAGGGTTTTGAAGTTACGGTCGAACAGGATCCGCTGCTGGCAGGCAGCGATATGTACAACTTGTACGCGCGGAAGGTGGTGCGGAGAGAGCATCGAAACGGCGGAGCGAAGCGGCGCAGCGACGAACAAAGGAAGGCAGTCAGTGCGAAGGATTTGCGTGTTTACCTGGAGCAACGCTTGCCGTCGCACATGGTGCCCGTGGCGATTGTCGAGTTGGCGGAGTTGCCGCTGACGGCAAACGGGAAGTTGGATCGGAAGGCATTGCCGGAGCCGGAGTTGAGCGGGCGCGAGCAGGAGTTTGCAGGACCACGCACACCGGTAGAAGAACTGCTGGCAGGCATCTTTGCGGAAGTGCTGAAGTTGGGGCGAGTCGGACGAGACGAAAACTTTTTCGAGCTGGGTGGTCACTCGCTGCTGGCGACGCAGGTAGTGTCGCGCGTGCAGTTGGCGTTCGCGGTGGAGTTACCGCTGCGAATGCTGTTTGAAGCACCGACCGTGGCTGCGTTGGCCCATCGCATCGAAGAAGCACGGATGGCGGGGCAACAGTTGAGTGTAATGCCGCTGGAGCGAGTGGAGCGAAGCGGGAGGTTACCGCTGTCGTTTGCGCAGCAGCGTTTGTGGTTCATGGATCAGCTCGAGCCGGAGAGCGCGGCTTATAACGTTCCGGCAGCAGTGCGATTGCGAGGTGCACTGAACGTTGACGCGTTGCAGCGCAGCTTCGCGGAAGTGGTGCGACGACATGAGGTGTTGCGCACGCGCTTTGTGACGGAAGCAGGTGAGCCGCAACAGGTGATCGACACGAGCTTTGACGTCGAGTTGCCAGTGATGGATTTGAGTCACTTGCCGGAAGCCGAGCGTGAAACTTCCGCAAGCGAGTGGACCGCGCAACAAGCGGCACAGCCATTTGTGCTGAGTGAAGGGCCGCTACTGCGATTGGGACTGGCACGTTTGCGCGAAGCAGAACACGTGCTCGCCGTGACGATGCACCACATCATTAGCGATGGCTGGTCAGTAGGAGTGCTGATCAGAGAGGTGAGTGCGCTGTATGAAGCCTACAGTCGTGGTGAAGAGTCGCCATTGCCGGAGTTGGCGGTGCAGTACGGTGATTTCGCAGTGTGGCAGCGTGAATGGTTGCAGGGCGCGGTACTGGACCAGCAGTTGAGTTACTGGCGCCAGCAGTTAGCGGGCTTAGTGCCGCTTGAGTTACCAACCGATAGACCACGCCCCGCCGTGCCGGGTCATGCCGGGGAAGTGCAGTCATTTGATCTGAGCGCTGAGCTGACGGCCGAGCTAAAACAACTGAGCCGGCAATCAGGTGTGACGTTGTTCATGACGTTGCTGGCAGGTTTCCAGTTGTTACTGAGCAAATACAGCAACCAATCAGACATCGCGGTCGGCGCAGACGTAGCGAATCGCAATCGCACAGAGATCGAAGGACTGATCGGGTTCTTCATCAATCAACTTGTACTCCGCGCCGATTTCAGCAGCGATCCCTCTTTCAATGATCTCTTGAAACAAGTGCGAGAGACGACGCTGGGAGCATACGAACATGCAGATCTTCCATTCGAGAAGCTTGTCGAAGAGTTGCAACCGGAAAGGGACCTCAGTCGCACGCCGCTGTTCCAGGTGTCGTTCACGTTGCAGAACACGGCTCGAGAAGAAGCGGAGCTTGGCGATCTGGCCCTGGAAGGATTCGGCGTTAACACTGCCCAGGCTAAGTTTGATTTGACGATGGTCCTGGAAGAGAGGGGCGCCCGGTTGGCGGGCCAACTCGAATACGCGACAGAGTTGTTTGATGCAACCACGATCGATCGTTTGCTCGAACACTGGCGCGAATTGTTGGGTCGCGTTGTGGCAAATCCGGATGAGCCCGTCTCGAAGATTGACTTTCTGACGGAAACTGAGCGGCAACAGGTTATCGAACAATGGAACGCGACTGCCAAAGCATATCCGCGAGACACGCGCTTCGAAGAGTTGTTTGAGCAACAGGTCCGGCGCACTCCGGACGCAACGGCGATAGCGTTCGGGGAAAGCACGTTAAGTTATCGCGAGCTGAACCGCCGCGCGAACCAGTTGGCCCATCACTTAAAACTTCAAGGTGTCGAGAAAGAGGAATTAGTTGGCGTATGCCTTGAGCGGTCAGACGATCTAATTGTTAGCCTGTTGGGAATACTGAAAGCAGACTGTGCCTACGTGCCTTTAGATCCAACGTATCCGCCCGAGCGACTCCGTCACATGATCGAGAGTGCGAAACTGCGTCTGATCATTACGCGCGAGAGCCTGGCCGGAAGGATTACGGCAAACGATATTGAGGTGGTTTGTGTCGACAGTGAGTCGGATCTGATCGCGATGCAGAATCCTCGCAATCCCATCAGCATACGGCAGCCGGAAAGTCTTGTGTATGTAATCTACACTTCCGGTTCTACGGGAACACCGAAGGGCGCGATGATCCAGCAACGCGGCATGATCAATCACCTCTACGCCAAGATCGAGGATCTAAAACTCAACAAACAGGACGTAATTGCGCAGACCGCTTCACAGAGCTTCGATATTTCCGTGTGGCAGATGTTGTCGGGACTGCTGCTGGGCGGACGTGTTGAGGTCATTCCTGACGAGATTGCTCACGACGGCACGAGATTGCTCAGTGAGATGCGCAAGCGAGGCGTAACCGTACTCGAAGTCGTGCCGACACTGCTGGCCGCAATGCTGGATAGTGAAATCAATATCGCAGCAGAAAATCTGAGATGGCTGCTTGTGACCGGGGAACGTGTCGGACTGGAAGAGAGCAGCGAGTGGAAGAGAAGATGTCCGAATGTAAGTCTACTCAATGCATATGGACCAACCGAGTGTTCCGACGACGTCACACATTATGAAATCCACGGCGACGAGCAGCGCAGCGTACCAATCGGCAGCGGAGTGCAAAACACCCGGCTGTATGTGTTGGATGACCAGATGAAAGCTGCCGGAATCGGTCTGACGGGAGAGTTATATGTCGGCGGAGACGGAGTCGGACGAGGATACCTGCATGATCCAGTGACCACGGCGGAAAAGTTTGTGCCCGATCCTTTCGGAGCTGCTGAAGGTGAAAGACTCTATCGCACTGGCGACGTCACGAAGTGGAATGATCGCGCCGTGTTGGATTACATCGGCAGGAAAGACGAGCAGGTCAAGATTCGCGGGTACCGGATCGAAGTGGGTGAAATTGAAGCCGCACTGCGCAGCCACAAATCAGTTCGAAAGAGTGTCGTACTGGCGCGAGAAGATGAGCCGGGGATCAAGCGATTAGTGGCTTATGTGGTAGGCGAAGACGATGCAGAGTCGCAAGAGTTGGTACAGCAGAAAGTCGAGCAGTGGGGACATGTTTTTGACGACGCTTACAGCAAAGGCAAGTTTTCACAACTCGATCCGTCGCTGAACCTGCGCGTTTGGACCAGCAGCTACACGCGGGAGCCATTGAGCGAAGCGGAGATTTTCGAATGCATCGACGATTCGGTGCGACGAATAAAAGCATTGCAGCCGAAGCGAGTGCTGGAAATCGGATGCGGTACAGGGTTGCTGCTGTGGCGTCTGGGTAAGGACTGCGAGTACTACTGCGGCACTGATGTCTCCAGAGAAGCGATCGAGTCGCTGCAAAAACGGTTGGCCGCGGAGCAGGGGTTCTGTGAAGTGCAATTATTACAGCAAGCAGCAGATGACCTGAGCGATGTGCCGGATCAGAGTTTCGATGTGGTGATAATGAATGAAGTCGTGCAGTACTTTCCAAACATCGAGTATCTGGTCGATGTGATGAAAGAGGTGTCGAAGAAGGTCAAACGTGGCGGCGCGATATTTGTCGGTGGCGTGAGGCGCTTGAGTTTGCTGGAGGCGTTTCACACGTCGGTGCAACTGGAACGCGCCCCGGCAGACATTAGCGTGAAGAATCTGCGCTCGTTAGTACAAGCACAAGTGGCCCAGGAAAAAGAGTTGGTCATTGACGAGGCATTCTTCGGTGCTGTGGCGCAGGAGTTGGGCACGATCAGCGACGTTGAAATCCAGCTCAAGGGTGGACGCAGCAGCAACGAGTTGACGAAGTACAGGTACGACGTAGTGCTGCGTGTGAAAGCAGCCGACCACGAAGAGTTGCACGAGCACGAAGGGCCGCGGATGCAGTGGAATGGTCACAATTTGCCTGGCTTACAGCGGATGCTCGAGCAGACTCACCCACACGTGTTGATGATAGAAGGTGTTCCGAATGCGCGTGTAGAGGTTGACTTGCGAGCCACAGTGTTGCTGAACAACGGACACGGCGAGAGTCTGGCGAACGTTGAGGAAATCCGTACAGCGTTGACTACGGATCGATCGCTGCGAGGAGTGCAGCCAGACGAGTTGTGGACGTTGGGAACTGCGCAAGGTTACGAGACTTACGTGAGCTGGTCAGCGGGAGACAATCTCGGCCGGTACGATGTGCTGTTGGTTAAGAAAGGCGCGCGGGCGAGAAAGTGGAAGACCAACGGGGATCAGAAAGCATGGAGTCATTATGCGAACAAACCCATGCGACGTTCCGGGAACGGCGCACTTGTCTCCGAGTTGAAGAGCTATCTGACGGAGATGTTACCGGAATACATGGTGCCGTCAGCCATCATGCAGCTAGAGGAGTTTCCGCTAACTGCGAACGGGAAGCTGGATCGCAAAGCGCTGCCTGAGCCGGAGTTCGCGTCAAGGAGTGATGAGTATGTGCAGCCGCGTAATGCGATTGAAAAGACTCTGGCGGCCATCTTTGCTGAAGTATTAAAGTTGGGCCAGGTTGGTATTGACGACAACTTCTTCGCGCTCGGAGGCGACTCGATACTCGCTATTCGCATCATCTCCAAAGCGCGACAGGCTGGACTACAACTTTCCGTGCAGCGCTTGTTCCAACACCAAACCGTGGCGGCACTCGCGGCAGTGACTGAGGCCGGTACGTTTGCGGAAATCGCGGCCGATGTCGTGCCAGGTCCGTTCGGGTTGACTCCGATTCAGCACTGGTTCTTCTCACAACCGCTGCGCCATCCGGATCATTTCAACCAGTCGCTGCTGCTCGAGCTAAGAAAGCCCGTACCGCCGGCGATTCTCGAACAGGCAGTCGCGGGACTACTCGAACATCACGACGCGCTGCGAATGCGTTTCGAGCAGGTCGACGAGCGTTGGCAGCAGGAGTACGGCGCTACGACGATTGCAGAGGTGTTTACGCATACAGATTTGTCGCGACTGCCGGACGATGAAGCAAAAGCACAACTTGAGTTGACTGCGGCGCAGTTGCAGAAGAGCCTGAACTTAACGACAGGTCCGCTGATTCGTGTGGCGAGTTTCAAAATGAATCAGTCGCAACGACTGCTCGTGATTGCACACCATCTCGTAATCGATGGCGTGAGCTGGAGGATATTGCTGGAAGATCTGGAGAGTGGTTGTGAGCAACTGCTCGCTGGAGAAGAGATCCGCCTGCCGCTGAAGACCAGTTCGGTGCAGCAATGGGCCAGGGCGCTCGAAGAACATGTCGATCGAGGTGGAGCAGAGGAATTCGAGCGATATTGGCTGCGACGTGCGCGGGACGTGAATATCGAGAAGCTGCCGAGGGATTTCGCCGGTGGTGAGAACCGTCGCGGAAGCGTGCAGACGGAGACTGTTGAATTTAGTGAAGACGAGACGCGGGCGATGTTAGAGGACGTCGCCGGCCGTGAAGGAACACAGATCCAGGAGATGCTGCTGACCGCAGTGGTCGAAGCAGTTTGCCATTGGACCGGGCGGAAAGAGTTTGTGGTTGATGTTGAAGGTCATGGCCGCGAAGAAATGTTTGCCAACGTCGATCTCAGTCGCACGGTGGGTTGGTTCACAGCGATTTACCCGATCAGATTGAGCCGATACGAGGTCAGGGAACAGATCCGCGAAGTGCGGGAAAAGGGAATTGGATTTGGCCTTTTGCGGTACCTCGGGTCCGCTGAAACCAGGAATGAGTTAGCGAAGTTGGAGTCGGGAGACATGATCTTCAACTACCTGGGCCAATTCGATCAGCAGTTAGGCGAAGAAGCGGGATTGTTCCGGGTGGCGAGTGAGAGCATGGGGGCGGCACTCGATGAAACTGATCAGCGTAGTCATTTGCTGGAGGTGACTGCGTTGATCAGTGGCGGCCGGTTGAGTGTCAGTTGGAGTTACAGCACGGAAGTACACAAACCCGAGACGATCAAGACAGTGGTGGACCACTTCGCAGCCGGGCTCCGCAGCTTTGCAAATAGTCGAGCCACTGGCGTCATCGACATCGATACCGACCTTTCCGCAGAAGAATTCAGCGATTTGTTAGCAGAACTCCACTAATCCTGTAAAAATCCTGAAATCCTGTCTAAGTCTTTTTACAGGATTAACAAGATTCACCAGAATTACCAGGATATCTCTCCTTACTAAAGCACCATGAACAAGACTGATATTGAGGCGGTTTACGGCCTCAGCCCAATACAGCAGGGCATTCTCTTTCACTGCCTGCAAGAACCGGAGTCCGGGCTTTACGTCCTCCAGTTTGTGTTCAGGCTTTCGGGGGAATTGCATCTGGAGAATTTCAGACGCGCGTGGCAGACCGTCTGCGATCGCCACTCAATCATCCGCACCGCGTTCACCTGGAAGCGTTTGACCAAGATGCATCAGGTCGTTTTGCGCAAGGTCGTACTTCCGGTTGAAGTCGTTGACTGGCGCGCATACTCCGCCGCTGAATGCGAGACAAAGCTTCAGGAATATCTGGTCACGGACCAGCATAAAGAGTTTGACTTTACCGCAGCTCCGTTGATGCGACTGGTCCTATTTGAACAGGCCGATGACTCTTACCAGTTCGTTTGCAGCTTTCATCATCTGATTCTGGACGGTTGGTCCTATGCGTTACTCCTTCGAGAAGTGACCGGCTATTACCAGTCATTCATGACTGGCACAGAATTCAAACCGCCAAAACTCGTTCCTTATCGTGACTACATCGAATGGCTCAAAACGCAGAATGTCGAGGACGCAAAGTCGTTCTGGACTGAAACGTTGAGAGGTATTTCAGAGCCCACGCCCTTCCCGCTTGAACCTACCAGTGCCCTACCAGAAAAACGTCAGCATAGTATCCACCTCTCGAGGGAGAAAACTGCTGCGTTGCAAAAGTTTGCCCAAACGCATCACCTTACGCTCAACACCATCATACAAGGAGCGTGGGCTCTGCTCCTTAGTCTCTACACCGGCGCGAACGACGTTGTGTTTGGCGCGACTGTATCGGGCCGCTCGCCCGAGATTAGCGGCGTCGAGAGCATGATCGGTCTCTTCATCAGCAGTCTGCCGGTGCGGATGAGGATCGACAACTCAGATCGCGTGGTCCAATGGTTGAAGAAGCAGCAGGACATCCAGGCGCAGTCGAGAGAGTACGACTATGCGCCGCTCGTAGATATCCACAGTTGGAGCGAGATACCGCGGAGCTCGCCGTTGTTTGAAACACTCGTGGGGTTTCAGAACTATCCGGCTGAGATGTCAGGCACCGATTCACCCGCCACTGCAAACAGGAATTCCGAACAGTTGCAAACGCAGCTATTGAATTCAACGTTTAAGAATAGTTATCCGCTGACCTTGACGGTCCATGCTCAAAACGAGCTGACCCTGCAACTCGATTACGACACCTCACGTTGCGATCGAGAGTCGATCGAGAAAATGCTCGCGCGTTTGCACACGATAGTGGACCGAATCGCTGCAAACCCGGACGGACGACTGGGTGATGTGCGACAGTTGGACCACCGCGAACGGCATCAAGTAGTGGTGGAGTTCAACCAAACGGCAGTCGATTACGATCTCGATCGCTCTGTTCATGAGCTCGTAACTGAGCAAGCGCTGCGTACACCCGATCGTATTGCGGTTGTCTACGAGTCG
>DASTTS010000075.1:0-9028 GCA_035760085.1 Pyrinomonadaceae bacterium | reverse complement strand
TAACATCACCGGCAAACCCGAAATCGTCAACCGTACGTGCAAAGGGTTTTACGTTCGAACTCAACTCGTGCAAGATGGCAGAGAACGAGGTGCTCTGCCAATTGACCATCACTAACAATAATCCAACAGAAATGCGGTTCGCCTTGAAAGGTGGTAGTCGTCTGTTCGATGAGTTTGGAAGCGAATATCCGGCGCGGGCTCTCTCGGTCGGGGCAAAAAGCAAAAGGACCACGCTAAATGATTTGGTGCCCGATGTTGGCACCCACGCTACTCTACAGTTCATTGAAGTTGCCAATCGAGCGAGCAGGGCAACGTTAGACGTTGAAGCATGGTGTAATGAAACCGGAAGTTTCAAAGTGACTTTTCGAAATGTCACGATCGTGAAGTAGACCGGAGCTTGACCCAAATGAACAAACTGCTGATCCTGATCTATCTACTCTTGCCCGCCCACGTCTTGGCCCAGGGAAATGTCGGCCAGCGTATCGAGGATTTAACCCGCCAGATTAGCGCTAAGGTAACGGCCCAAGCCTCCTCCCAACCTAAAACCACAATCGCCGTCGTCGAGTTTGCGGATCTTGAAGGACGAGTAAACAATTTCGGACGCTTCGTAGCGGAAGAACTCATCACGCGCTTGCATGAATCCAACAAGTTCAAAGTGATCGAACGGCAGCTTTTGAACAAGATTATTACCGAACAAAAGCTTTCACTCACGGGTATCGTGGATCCCGCCTCGGCAAAGAAGTTGGGCCGTCTCCTCGGCGTTGAGGCAATCGTCTCCGGCAGCGTTACCGACTTGTCAAAAACTCTTCGCGTGAACGCTCGCATGATCAGCACGGAAACCGGTGAGATCTTTGCGGTCGCATCAACAGAGTTTGTGAAAGACGAAACGGTGTTGGAACTCTTAGGCGCGAAGAGCCCGGCAGGTGCTGAGAGCACAAGCGGCGGAGCGACACCCAACAAGTTTGTGCCGGTCGCAAAAGACTCGATGGGTTTCACTGTTTTGTTAAAGCAATGCAAGTTGTCCGCTACAGCAGTCACCTGTGATCTTGAAATCACCAGCAACGACATGGATCGCGGCTTGAGCTTTTACATTGGTACGAACACCAATCCCTCACGGCTCTATGACGATGCCGGCAGTGAACATTTTCCCGCTCAGGTACGTTTGGGAACTCGAGTCGGTGAATATGTCGAGAGCCTACTGGTGGCCGGTGTTCCGTTTAAGGCGTCGATAAGATTTGAAGGCATTCCCGCGAGCTCGAGTAAGGCTTCACTCTTGAGAGTGAGAGGATCAATTCTGCTAGGCACTGAGATCCGTGATCTTGTTGTCGAGTATCGTGACGTTTCGTTGGTCAAGTGAGTTAGCGACCACTTACCAGATGCTACACACCGGCTCGCCCTTGCACACATCTTTTTACTGAGGGAGTCTACAACTCATTTCCGCGTTAGGTTAAGCAGGAACAAATGCCCAGAAGGTCCTGGACCAGGCTTTGGGAGTCAGAACACTCACAGTTACCTGCTACTGTTACAAGGAAGCAAAGCCGATCCAGGACCTGATTTGTCGGTTCAGTCTCTGGTCTTAAACTCAGCGGCATTTCCCTTAAGTCCAAAGCTGAACAACTTCACCAATCACACGTTCCAGCGCCGAACCGGCGAGGAGGTAAAACTATGTATCCATCAGAGGACCACTCTTCAAATTACTCCCCAACTAGCCACAATCAACCGGGAACAACACAAATGGAATACAATCCAGATGATTACACCCAACCAGAGATCAACAAGGGACAACGTAAGATCAATTACGCACTTACACTCGTAGACGAGAAGCTTGCTAAAGCCATCGAGGCACTCAGGGATGCGGTCGCAGCATTACCAGCAGCCCATAACATCGACCTCGACGAGGTAAACAAGGCGATCGACGACGCGTTAGACACGAGCCGGCGGGTCGCGGGTATCAAGCCTCCGGGTTGCGACCCCCAGTGGCCGGTGTAACGGGATCTACCAACGCCTGCTGGAGACAGCGACAGCCAACCAGCTTTATCGTTCGCTGATTATCGTTACGTCACTGATTTTAGTCCCCCGTTGACAAGCTACCTGCTTGTAATCGGGGGACCAGGCGTATGAGTAGATCTGATCGCTGTTGAAGTTTGTGAGCTGTTTCTCTGCGCCGGTGTCTAGATCATAACTCCAGATATTCGAGTAACCATTGTCATTCTTCACGAACGACAGGTGCCGGCTGTCTCCGAACCACCGTACCCACTGAAATTCCTGCTTCGGAACCTTAACGTATCTCAACGCGCGACCGCCCCGTGCCGGAAAGATCGCTACGTCATCAGCGTCTGAATCTTCGTCATAACGACACGCAACCAGTTGATTGTCGGGCGATATGACCGGCATACGATATTTGTCAGCTATTTTTACCGGCTTGCCACCACGCATCGGCACTTTCCAGACACTCATTTTCGTGTCGGTCGCCTGGTTGTCATATGCCACCCACTCATTGTCTGACGAGACGGAAGGATAGAAGTTGCCGTTAGTGTCCGTCAGTCGTACTGGATCGCTGCCGTCATCAGCATTCATGCGCCAGATGTTGTAAGAGCCGTTCCTACTGGACGTAAACACGATGTAGCGACCATCGGCAGATGCGGCGGGCGTGTAGTTGTCGCCGGCATCGCTCGTGAGTTGGACGATGTCAGTGCCATCGGGGTTAATGCGCGAGATGTTTAGCTTGTCCCTGGCCATCGACGAGTAGACAATTCGTCCGCGACTGGTCCAGGCGAGACCGTAGTACACACCGTTTCCCGACATGATATGTGTCGCCGCCTGCGACTCGCCAGGCGTCGCAATCCATAAGTCCCACGTGAGGTTTGTTCTGACGGTTACGATCTTGTCGCCGGAGATGCTAACACCCTGGTATTCAGCAGGATCCGAAGTTATTTGTTGCACGGTTCCGTCGGGCAAGTTGATCCGCCACAAGCTGAAGGGTGAGCTGCTGCTCTCATTGGCGCTGATGATGAGACCCTTCATGTCATCCTGCCAGCCCAACTGCAAGATCTGAAACCACGACTTCCCGCCGATCACTTCCTCGCTTTTGTTATTCACATCGAACGCGATCAAATTCTGGTGATAGTCAGGTTTCCAACGGCTTTCCGGACAAACAACTGTCTTACCGTCAGGCGACCACGCCAGACCGTAAACTGACAGTTTGTCCCCGTCTTTGCGAGTAGCGAGCACTTCCTCGTTCGAGCCGTCGATGTTCGCCAGCATCAGCGCGTACTCGGTACCACGGGTAAAGCGAACGAACGCGAAACGATCGCCTGCGGGAGACAGGCTGATCGGACTATCAACACCTTTCTTTATTTGCACGGGAGCGTTGCCGGGCCAGGCGAGACGATAGAGAATGCCGGCGCTGTTATTTTCTGTGCGCGTGAAATAGATATACGTGCCGTCGCGCGAAAAAGTGATACCGAGATATTTCACCTTGTCTTCGGGACGCACTGCGACCGTCCAGCCGGGCGTTGCGGTGCCGGTTACCAGCAAACGTTGCTTGCCGTTTTGTTCTTCAGCATGGGCCACCAGTTTACCGTCGGGAGAGATTGCGGCGGAGACTGACGTTCCCGAATGCGTAAACTGCCTCATCGGCCAGGAGGGCACGGTACTTTTTACTTGGTCCGGTGGTTTGGCGGGATCGAATACTCCGTTGACCCAACGTGCAGCGGCTGGAAGAAAGAGAAGAAAAGCGAGGACGCCGCTTGCACCCGCGAAAATCGCTGTTGCGGTTTTATGTGCCCTGATCTCTGCAAACAGGCTGTCGGCAGTCAAGATCGCCTGCGTCTTGAGGCGAGTAAATATGCGTTCGCCGCCGTAGGGCACCGGCGACGGGTGAATCACGGGAACAATTGCGGAGTAACCGCCGGTACTGTGCTCGAGCTCTTTTTTCAAGCTCGTAAGATCGGCAGTTAGCTTCAGTACAGTTTGATATCTCTCGTCACAGTCCTTTTCCAAGGCTTTCTTGACGATCTCGCGAAGCTTGAGCGGGATCTCCTCCGGAAAGGCAAGTTGCGCCGGCTCGGGCGCGAGAATCGACGCGACTGAATCATTACGCGAGCGTGCCTCGAAAGGCGTTGCACCAGTCAACATCTCATACAGCAGGATGCCTAGAGTCCAGATGTCTGTTCGTTCATCGACCGGTCCTTCCCGCAGTTGTTCCGGCGACATGTATTTCACGGTGCCCATCAACGTGCGCGGCTCCGTGAGTACCTGTGTGCTTGCGTCCGCTAACATGCGTTGCTCCGGCAATGCTTCCGTGAGTTTGGCAAGGCCGAAGTCGACGACTTTTATATAGCCGTCGGGACGCAGCATGATGTTTTCGGGTTTGATGTCACGATGAACGATGCCGATTGCGTGGGCGCTGGCGAGTGCGGCGCCGACCTGGAGTGCGACTTGTAAAGCTTCCAGAGGTTTGAACGTTCCGCGGGCGAGTTGATCGCGAAGAGTTATTCCCTGGATATACTCCATCGCGATGAAGTGACGTCCGGTTTCCGTCCGGCCGACGTCGTGGATCACGCACACGTTGGGGTGATTCAGGGCCGAGGCAGCGCGCGCTTCCTGTTCGAAACGATGGACCCTACGAGCATCGGTCGCAAATTCACGCGCAATGAGCTTGAGCGCGATTTTGCGACCGAGGTTCTCGTCATGTGCGAGATAGATCTGGCCCATCCCGCCGGCGCCGAGCGAACACAAAATCTCGAAGCGTCCTATCTTTTCGCCCGCCGGAAACTCGGCGGGCTCGCCGGCCAGCATTCCGGCTGCAAATTCATATGCGGGAGAATTTAGAAAGTCATCGTTGGCTGCGTCTGCGGTGAGTAAGGCTTCTACCTCTTCCCGCACTGACGGATCGTCTCCGCAAACCTCATTGAGAAAATCCGAACGCTCAGCAGGAGGGCGGTCTTGAGCAGAATTAAAAATCGCTTTTATTCTTTGCCATCTATCATGGGTGATCATGTCGATTCTTGAGGTTGTAAATGCCGTGCTGACTATAACGCGAAAACGGTCGGCTAAGTCCCTCACGAAGGCTTTTTGGTCCTGGTTAGCTCACGTTTGAGGTAGGCCTTCGCCATTTTCCACTCGCGCTCGACCGACGCATGCGAGATTCCCACAACTTCTGCTATTTCTTTGATTGTCAGTCCGCCAAAGAATTTTAATTCCACGATACGGGCTTGGACCTCATCGACTTCTCCGAGCCCGTTCAGAGCATCGTGCAGCGCCAGCAGGTCAGCATCCGGCTCGGCGCCAAATGCCGCGATGTTTCTGAGTGATACGCAAAAGCGATCGCCACCGCGTTTTGTGGCGTAATGCGCGCGGGCATAGTCGACGAGAATGCGTCGCATAAGTTGCGCCGCGACGCCAAAAAACTGGGCCCGGTTCTGCCAGCTCATGCGGTGCTGTTCGGAGAACTTCAGAAAAAGCTCATTTACGAGGGCTGTTGGTTGTAGTGTGTGCTCGCGGCGCTCGCGGCGCAGGTAGGTCACAGCGAGCTGGTGAAGGTCGTTATAAACAAGAGGCATCAACTCGTCGCGTGCTTTTTCCTCACCATTGCTCCACCTTTCGAGTAGTTGAGTGATGCCGTCGGACGAACGAGTCGCCATTCGCTTATCTCTTTCTGGGAGGCCGAATCAATAACGAGAGAGTGAGTGGGCAATCTGCAAGGCGCCCGTGGCTGCGATTTTAGCACCGGAAAATACTTGAGGGAATCTCACACGCGAATCCGCGTTTTATGCAAACGAGGCGACAGAGAGGCTTTTGGGTCGAAGGGCCTCTTTGTAAATTCTCACCCCGCCCCCGCAGAAGACAAAGCGGCGGAGCAAGCCCGGAACTCCCGCTCAGCCGCTTTGTTAAAACACTAATGCCGAGTGGACAATCTGCCTACTCGGCATTAATTGCAATGACCAGTATTATATCGGCGCTGTGAAGCGAGCGATCACCATCTTCGTCTTCGTTCTCTTTTCCTGCGCAAACTACCGCGCCGAACAACTTCCCATTCGCACTTACACCACTGCTGATGGTTTGCCGCGTGATCGCGTGTTCAAGATCGTCCCCGATCCGCGTGGCTTTCTCTGGTTCTGTACTTACGACGGCCTCTCACGTTTCGATGGTTATGAGTTCGTGAACTACAGCGTCGCGCAGGGACTCCCTCATCGCGTGGTCTTTGATCTACTGATCACGAAAACCGGCGACTACTGGATCGCAACATCCGCCGGCGTGGCCCACTTCAATCCGCTTGCGTCCAGTTCAGAATCGAAGTTCAAGACTTACGTTCCCACGGCCCGTCCTGACGCGGAAGTGATCACGGATCTCTACGAAGATTCCACCGCAACTATCTGGGTAGGCACCGGAAATGGCCTGCACAAGCTGGTCCAAAGCGGTAGTGATTGGCATCTCGAGTACGTTAGTCTCGGCGAGAATAACGGCGAACAATTAGACATTACGACAACTGTTGAAGCCTCGCCCGGAGTTTTATGGATCGGCGCCGAACAGGGACTCTTCCGGCGTTTTGCCGACGGCAGAGCCGAGCGGTTCTCAACCAAAGACGGCTTGCCACACCCGCACGTGCGCGACATCGTGCACGATCCCGACGGTACGGTCTGGATCGCAACCGGACTCGGACTTTGCCGGCTCGTGCCGGACGTGCGCGCGGGCCAGCCGATCGTCGCGCGTGTTTACACCACGAAGGACGGTTTGCTCAGTAACGGAATCTTCGCCTTGTATCGAACAAAGAGCGGTTGGCTCTGGATGGCGACGATGCTGGGCATCTCAGAGTTTGCTCCGGACGCTCCTTTCACCTTCATCAACTACACTCGCGAACACGGACTCAGCGACGCAGGAATCAGAACCATCGCCGAAGATCACGATGGGAATCTCTGGTTGGGCAGCGAGAGTGGCGGCGTGATGAAGATTACGCGGCGCGGCTTCACGTCGTACTCTGAAACAGACGGCCTTGAACACGGCCGCATCGCTGCGCTGGGTGAAGATCGTAACGGCGAGCTGTTCGTCGTTACCGGCTCACTCAGGTCACCGTCGTTTCATATTCATCGCTTCGACGGGCGACGCTTCGAAAACTTTCGCGTTAACCTGCCGGCGGGTGTTGTTCCCACCTGGGGGTGGAACCAGCTATTTGTCGAAGATAGTTTGCGGCAGTGGTGGGTGCCGGCAACGACTGGGCTGTATCAGTTTCCTCCCGTGCAGACACTCAACGAACTAGCGAGAGCAAGGCCGGCGAAAGTTTACACCTCGCAGAATGGTCTCAGCGGCAACGAGCCGTTTCGCTTGTATGAAGATTCGCATGGCGACATCTGGATCAGCATTATCAGTGGTCCATCCAACTCCTACCTGAACAGGTTTGAGTCTTCGACCGGAAAATTCTTTGCGTACCCGCAGGACATCGCGTTGCGCTCGGACAGTGCTCCGACTGCGTTTCAGGAGGATCGGAATGGAAATATCTGGGTCGGATTCTACTGGGGCGGTCTTTCGCGTTATCGGAATGGCAAGTTCGAGCCTTTCACCAAAGCTGATGGCGTGCCGGCGGGACTAATTCGTGCGCTTTACCTGGACCATCTCGGCCGGCTGTGGATTGCGAGTGCGGAAGGCGGCCTCGCGCGCATCGACGATCCGGCTCAGGACCGCCCGACATTTGTGCATTACACAGTGAAGGAAGGACTTTCGAGCGATCAGATAACCTGCATTACCGAAGACCAGTGGGGCCGCATCTACGTAGGCACAGGCATTGGCATCGATCGTCTCGACCCGGAGACCGGCCGCGTCACACGTTTTACCATGGCCGATGGCTTGCCAAATGGCTTCGTTAATGTTGCGTATCGCGATCGTAATAACGTTCTGTGGTTCGGCACGTTACAGGGTTTGTCAAAGCTGATTCCCTCGATTGATGGACCATCTGAAGCGCCGCCGATTCTGATTCAACAAGTTCGCGTGGCCGGTAGCGACGTGCCGATCTCCGATCTGGGGGTCACACAACTTGGCAACCTCGAATTCGACGCGAATAAGAATCAGCTCGAGATCAAATTCGTGAGCCTGGGATTTCGGCCGGGCGACGTGCTGCGCTACCAATTCATGCTCGAGGGCGCCGATCGTGACTGGAGTGCGCCGACAAATCAACGGTACGTTAACTATGCGAATCTGAAACCTGGCAGTTATCGCTTTCGCGTCAGGGCAATGAACGCTGACGGTGTCGTGAGTAGTGATCCGGCATCAATTGCGTTCACGATCGTGCCGCCCCTGTGGCAGCGTTGGTGGTTTGTCACTTTGATCGTTCTGGCCCTCGTCGCTGTGACTCACCTGATCTATCGCTATCACACGCGACGTTTGATTGAGCTCGAACGAGTGCGCACGCGCATCGCGACGGATTTACACGACGATATCGGCGCGAGTTTGTCGAAGATTGCGATACTCAGTGACGTCGCCGGCCAGGAGCTTTCAACTATGCGCGACTCGCCGGTAGCGGCGCCGTTGACGCAGATCGCCGACACCTCGCGCGACTGCGTCGATGCGATGAGCGATATAGTTTGGGCTGTCAACCCGCAACGCGATCACCTCAGCGATCTGACCCAGCGCATGCGTCGCTTTGCTGAAGATCTACTCGATGCAAAAAACATCGAGTTAACGATTCGCTCCTCGCTGGACGACAAAGATGTCGCGCTCGGTGCAGACCTGCGCCGTGAGGTTTACCTGATCTTCAAAGAGTGCATAAACAATGTCGTGAAGCATTCGAGCTGCACTGAAGCTGGCGTGGTATTCAGCGTTAATGGTCCATGGCTAACGGTTTCGATTACCGACAACGGCAAGGGATTTGAACCGGACTCGAATGGAGACTCACCGGGAATGGGTGGTCATGGTCTGGCGAGTATGCAACGTCGCGCCCGGGCGCTGGGTGGTAGTTTACAGATCGACTCGGGCGTCAGCCGCGGCACGAGCGTCACGTTGAAAGTGCCCATCGGCCACCGGTCGGGCTGGCGAC
>DASTTS010000074.1:0-5127 GCA_035760085.1 Pyrinomonadaceae bacterium | reverse complement strand
GGCGAACACGATGAACGGCGATGGCGTGTTGGCTAACGCGGCGCCCGGTAACGATAGTCCCGACACGTTTTCCTACGATCCCATGAATCCAGTGCCGTCGTACGGTGGCAATGTTTGCTGCACAGGAAACGCGATCACAGCGGGTGCTTTCGATCAGCGAAAGAATGAGACGCGTCCGGACGTGCTGGTCTACAGTACGGAGCCGTTGAAGGAAGGTATCGAGGTGAGTGGACCGATTGAAGTGACGCTCTACGTCTCATCTGACGCAAAGGACACCGACTTCACGGTCAAACTGATCGACGTTTATCCTGACGGTCGCGCTTACAACCTCGACGAGACGATTCAACGCATGCGCTATCGCGACGGGTATGACAAACCGAAGGTGTGGATGGAGTCAGGCAAGGTTTACAAGGTGACGCTCGGGCCGATGGTGACCAGCAATTACTTTGAAGCAGGTCATCGCATTCGCATCGAAGTCTCGAGCAGCAACTTTCCTCGTTTCGATCGCAACCTGAACACAGGCGGAAATAATTACGACGAGACGAAGGGCGTCGTCGCCCGTAACGCAGTGCACCACTCACGGCAGTATCCATCGACGATCAAGATCACGGTAGTCCGGAAGGCACTCTCTAGTAGAAACTAACTAAAGGAAAGAAACCCCGGCCTATGAAACCAAAAGAACTGACCATACGCGGGCTGATTCTCGGCGCGCTCATCACGACGATCTTCACAGCCGCCAACGTCTATCTCGGACTCAAGGTCGGTCTTACCTTCGCTTCGTCGATTCCGGCGGCAGTGATCTCGATGGCGATCCTGAGCATGGTGAAGGATTCCTCGATACTGGAGAACAACATCGTCCAGACCGTTGCATCCGCGGCAGGCACACTCTCCGCGATCATCTTTGTGCTGCCGGGATTAGTAATCGTCGGTTGGTGGACGGGCTTTCCCTTCTGGCAATCGTTTCTGATCTGCGTGAGCGGTGGTGTGCTCGGTGTGTTGTTTACGATTCCACTCAGGCGCGCACTCGTGACCAATTCTGACCTGCCTTACCCGGAAGGCGTCGCGGCTGCTGAAGTTCTGAAAGTCGGCTCAGGCACGCGCGGCGAAACAAAAGACGAATCCGGTGAAGCGCGCGAAGGTCTCATCGCCGTTATCCTCGGCTCAGTCGCCTCGGCAGGACTCGCGATTCTCACTGCCACACGTATCGCAGCGGCATCAGTCAGCGACGTCTTCCGTGTCGGCGCGAATGCTGCCACCGGTTACGACGTCGCATTCTCGCTCGCACTCGTCGGCGCAGGTCATCTCGTCGGACTATCAGTCGGTATGGCAATGCTCACCGGACTAATCATCGCGTGGGCCATCGCAGTTCCAATTCTGACTTCGATGCAGCCCGCCGCAGCCGGCGTCGACATTGCCGATCACACGCTGCGAATCTGGAGTACACAGGTGCGCTTCATTGGCGCCGGTGCGATCGCGGTTGCCGCGATCTACACGCTCATCCGGCTCGCGAAGCCTGTTGTCGGCGGACTCATCAGCACACTCGCAAGTTCTCGCGCTACTGAACGTGAAGATGATCGCGATCGCGACATACCAGCCAGTTGGATCATCATACTGACGATTGCTTGTCTGCTGATCGCAGGATATCTCGCCTTTACGTTCGCGCGTGCAACCGTCCTGGCGCCGAGTGCAATCAGTCTCACGCTCATCGCGATCCCGTTTGTTTTAATTGGCGGTTTTCTCATCGCGGGAATCTGCGGCTACATGGCCGGGCTCATTGGCGCGTCAAACAGTCCTATCTCAGGTGTCGGCATTTTGTCGATCGTGTTGTGCGCGTCCGTGCTGATCCTGGTCGTGGCGCCTAATGCAACAACTCAACCGGCGCTCGTCGCCTTTGCGCTTTTCATCACGGCGATCGTTTTTGCGTGCGCGACAATCTCGAATGACAACTTACAGGACCTGAAGACGGGCCAGTTGGTGGGCGCGTCGCCGATGCGCCAGCAGATCGCCCTGATCGTGGGTGTTGCGGCCGGTGCGTCTGTGATTCCGTTTGTGCTTAACCTGCTGGCAAAGGCCTATGGTTTTGCAGGAGCCGCGAACCTCAATACTGTTTCCGATAAGCCATTGCCTGCGCCGCAAGCGACGTTGATTTCGGCGCTCGCCAAAGGCGTGATCGGCGGTAGTCTCGAATGGAAAATGATCGGCATCGGCGTACTCGTCGGCATTGGTTTGATTCTGCTCGACACGATACTCGGCGCGCTTAACAAACTGCGCATCCCGCCACTCGCAGTCGGCATCGGTATTTACCTGCCAATGTCTGCGACGTTTGCAGTCGTCGTCGGCGCCGTGTTGTCGGAGTGGTACAGTCGTCGTGCTCGCAAGACTCCAAACCCGGATCGTTCGGAGCGACTCGGAACGCTCGTCGCGTCAGGCTTGATCGTCGGCGAGAGTCTCTGGGGCGTGCTTAACGCAGGTCTCATCGTAGGCCGATCGAACGAGGCGCCAATCGCGCTCGTGCCGGCCGACTTCGCCCCTGGTCCATGGCTCGGTGTAATCGGATTCGTCGGCATCATCATCTGGCTCTACTCATGGATGCTACGCCGATCGAGAATCGCGCCGGAAAGATAAGATCGTGTTCATGAAAGTCATTTTTATCTCAGTCGCGTTTCTTAGCCTGCTCATCAGTCCACGTTTAGCGTTGGCCTGTAGTTGTGGCGGCAGTCCATCAATTTGCGGATCTTTCGCTGCTGCTGAGGCAGTGTTCGTCGGCACAATCACACGAGTGGAACAAAAACGCGTTAAAGTACCTGATGCTCCTGACGCGTTCAACGCTCAACAAATTGCTTACGTTCAGGTTGACGAGGCGTTCAAAGGCGCCAAAGAAAGTGAGTTAATTTTTCGCTCGTACGGCAGCTCATGCGACGCTACCTACATAGCAAGCCAACGCTGGCTCTTCTACGCCCATTTCAACAAGGACAAGAACGAGTGGGAACTCCGTGACTGTGATCGCAGCACACTCATCGAATGGGCGGCCGATGATTTAATTTACCTGCGCAACTTAGCAGCGTCAGCACAAACCACACGCGTCTCCGGTGTGCTCCGCGGCGATTCAAACAAACCCTTGATGGGAATGAAGGTTAAGGTGTCAGACGGACACCAGGTTTACGAAACCTTCACTGACAAGCTTGGTGTCTACGAAATATCGGGCCTCCCGCCCGGCAAATATACGATTCAACCCGAGACACCATCGACGTTGAAGGTCAGGTACTCAAGACCTTCCGGTGAACTCGACTTGACGAGTCGCGAAGTGCGGCGATATGTGTTGAAAGAAAAAAGTTGTGCGGGAGAAAATTTTTATTTCAGTGAAAACACTTCCATCAGCGGCAAACTTTTTGACCCTGATGGACGGCCGCTTAAAGAAGTCTGTGTGCGACTACTGCCCAAAACCCAGCTCGACACGGTCCCGGTTCTTGAAGACTGTACGAAGGAAGACGGTAGTTTCAAGATCGATGAGATTCCTCTTGCCGACTACGTGCTCGTAGCGAACGAAGATGGAAAAATCACCAGCTTTACTCCCTTCCCCACGGTTTATTATCCAGGGGTGTTCGACAAGGAGAAGGCCACGGTCCTGACGTTGGCAAGTGGAGATCAGCGAGAAAACGTCGACATCCGCGTTCCCTCACTACAACAAACGCGCACGATCGAAGGCCAGCTTTTGTATGCCGATGGCCGGCCTGTTGCTGACGAATCTGTTGAGTTCACGGAAGAGCCCGAACGCGGCCAGGAGAGCGAAGTGGCTGATACCCAAACCGATTCTAACGGCCGCTTCAGCCTGGTAATCCTTGACGGACTAAAAGGCCGTTTGAGCGGGTACATTCTTACGCGTCGTGGCGGACAATACAGAGATTGTCCAAAGATCGAGAAGTTTATCAAGACGCAGGACGACACCATCTTCGAGTTGCATACGAACGTGATCAAACTCGACATCAACATGGATTACCGGGACGTCGAGCTCAAGTTTCCCTTTCCTTATTGTGCGAAAGTGAAAAGCCCGCAGTAGTGCTGCTTTGGTAATCGAAAGATGCCCGGAGTTTTCATCTCTTACGCAAGATCCGACGACGAACCCTACGTTCGCGATCTCTATAATCACTTGCACGCCGGTGGATTTGACGCGTGGTTCGATCGCGAGCACATGCCCAGCCGGTCGCTGACGTTTCTTCAGGAGATCCGCGACGCCATTCGCGAACGCGATCGACTGCTAATCATTCTTGGCCCAGCGGCTGTCAAGTCAGACTACGTTCGCGCCGAGTGGCAAGCGGCGCTGGTCGAGGGTAAAGCAGTCACACCTATCCTGCGACTCGGCGATTACGATCTCGTCCCGCCCGAGTTAAAGAATTTTCATTGCCCTGACGTTCGTATAACGCGTCCGGTCGAGGCCGCACTCGAGGAAGTCATTCGTATTCTCAATGAGCCGGTGCCGCCGCTTGGCGTGTTACTCGGATCCATTCCCGCAGTGCCGCCGCACTTTCAGCCACGTCCTGACGATCTGTCTCAACTCGCACGCACGATTTTGTATGAAGTCGAGCATCCGGTCGTACTGGATCCGCCGCAGAGAACGACGTTGTTGCACGGCATGGGCGGTGTTGGGAAGTCTGTGCTCGCTGCGGCTTTTGCGCGCGCAACCAGTGCGCGACGTGTGTTCAGTGATGGCGTCGTCTGGATCGATCTGACAACTTCAAGTACGCCGCTTGAAGCTGTGCGCAGTGTTCTCATCGCTGCGGGTCAAACTATCGGAGCCTCTGCCGGACTCAGCGAGGCAGTGAGCGCACTGCGACAATGGCTGGACCAGCGTCGCTGTTTGATCATTGTCGATAACGCGTGGGACGTAAATCAGATCGCTCCGCTCGTGCAGGCTATCTCGCCGGTGTCGCGGTTGCTGGTGACCACGCGCGACGCAGGAATCGCGACGAGTCTCGGCGCAAACTCGCAGGGCGTAAACGCGCTCTCGCTGCCCGCAGCACTGGTCCAACTCGGCGACTGGGTCGGTTCTCCGGTCGAAGATCTTCCGGAAGAAGCGCGGCTGGTTGCCGAACAATGTGGTGGACTTCCCTTCGCACTCGCGCTGCAAGG
>DASTTS010000073.1:0-3563 GCA_035760085.1 Pyrinomonadaceae bacterium | reverse complement strand
GTAAAACGGTACCGCATCAGGAGTCAGGAAAACCGTCATCGGCCAGCCGCCGTGATGCGTCATCATCTGAACGGCGTTCATGTAGATCTGATCCAGATCCGGGCGCTCCTCGCGGTCAACTTTGATATTGACGAAGTATTCGTTCATAAGCTGCGCGATGGCTTCGTTCTCGAACGACTCGTGCGCCATGACGTGACACCAGTGACACGCCGAATAACCAATGCTGAGCAGAACCGGCTTGTTCTCACGACGCGCTTTTTCGAACGCCTCGTCGCCCCATGGATACCAATCAACCGGATTGTGTGCGTGCTGCAAAAGATAAGGACTGGTTTCGTTAATCAAATGGTTTGGCATACAGACAGATTACACAGTTCTTTGGGATTACAGAAACCGTTGACAGGATTACAGGATTTTCATGATTTACAGGACAAACCTGTATACTGGACGCACAATGACTGAACGAGAAACGTTAGAGTTTGATGTCGTGTTTGTAGGGGCCGGCCCCGCCAATTTGAGCGGCGCTTTGCACCTCGCACGACTGGTCAAAGAAGACAAATCACTCGGCGACGTCGAGATCGCCGTGATTGAAAAAGGCGCGGCCGTCGGTGCCCACATTCTTTCGGGCGCGGTCATGGATCCGAGAGCGCTGCGCGAGCTGATTCCGGATTTTGAAGAGCAGGGCGCGCCGCTCGAGTCTCCCGTGAAAGAAGATTTTTTTCTTTATCTCACACCGAAACTCGCAGTGCGTTCGCCAATCACGCCGCCTCCGCTCAAGAATCACGGCTATTACATCGTTTCACTGAATCGTTTGACTGCGTGGCTCGGTGAGAAGTGTGAAGAGGCTGGCGTCAATATCTTTCCCGAGTTTCCCGGCGCTGATTTGCTCTACGACGAAAACGATCGCGTGCTCGGTGTGCGCACCGGCGACAAAGGCATCGACAAGGAAGGGAAGCGGAAAGCCAATTACGAGCCGGGAGTCGATCTGCGTGCGAAGGTCACGGTGCTTGGTGAAGGACCACGCGGCTCGCTCACGAAACAACTTATCCAACGACTCGCACTCGACGAAGGACGCGAACCGCAAACCTACAGTGTTGGCGTCAAAGAGCTTTGGGAATTGCCGGACAATCGTTATCCGGCGGGTCGCGTCACACACACGCTCGGCTTTCCTTCTGACACTGCTACATACGGCGGCGGCTGGATCTACGGCATGCAGAATAATGTCGTGAATATCGGCTATGTCACTGGTCTCGATTACAAAGATCCGTTGATCGATCCGCACGCGGAGTTTCAGCGTTTTAAGACACATCCATACATTGCAAAGCTGCTCGACGGCGGCAAGATGATTCGCTACGGGGCGAAGACAGTCACGGCCGGTGGTTACTTCGCGATGCCGCGCATGTATGCCGATGGCGTGCTGCTGGCGGGTGATTGTGCCGGACTGCTAAACCCGCAGCGACTGAAGGGAATTCACTCGGCGATCAAGAGCGGAATGCTCGCTGCCGAAGTGATCTTCGAAGCGTTGAAAGCTGGAGATTATTCCGCGAAACAATTACAAAAGTACGAACAGGTTGTGAACGACAGTTGGATCGTTCCCGAGCTGCGCAAGGTGAGAAACTTTCACGCAGCCTTTAAAAACGGACGCTGGCTCGGGTTGTTCAATGCGGGTCTGCAATTCGTAACCGGCGGGCGTGCGTGGGGAATCTTCGATCGTGATCGTGCTCATCCGGGTCATGAAGAGATGAAGAAGTTGTCAGCGTATGGCTATCGCGGCGACAGGATCGAGCAGCGTTATAAAGACCTGCGTTTCGACGGCAAGTTGACGTTCAATAAGGTTACTGACGTCTATCACGCAGCGGTGGGCCATGACGAAGACCAGCCGGCCCACCTGCACGTACTCGACACGAATATTTGTTCGACGCGTTGTGCGGAGGAATACGGGAATCCGTGTCAGCGGTTCTGTCCCGCTGCGGTGTACGAGATGGTTGAAGACGGTGGTAACGGAAAGCGGCGTTTGCAGATCAACTTCTCAAACTGCGTTCACTGCAAGACCTGCGACATTATGGACCCGTACCAGATCATTAACTGGGTCACGCCTGAAGGCGGTGGCGGGCCAGATTACAAAGGCATGTGAAATAGGACAAATAGGACCTATTACTCGTCGCCGTCAGGCTTGATATTAAAATGAACGCGGCCGCGCATCACCTCTTCCAGCGCGATACGCGTCGGTTTGTGCTTCTGCGCATCGATGTCGATCCGGGGCGACGCCCCACGTTGCAACTGCTTGCTGCGCTTCGCGGCGAGGATGATCAAACGATACTTCGAATCAACTTCCTGCCCCTGACTTCCATCAACTTCCGTCTCAACTAACTCTGTCGGTGTAGGCACTCGATACTCCTTCAGTTTAAGAATCTATAATTGAATTGCTTTTGAATTTCTGAATGACTTCCCGCACCAGCGGTTCCTGGCGCATGCAACGCGCGCGCTCCGCATAAATGATTGAAGCTAGCTGTGCGGCTGCCCTATCGATCTCATCATTGATGATTACGTAATCAAACGACGAATACTGTTTCAACTCCTCGGGCGCGTTGCGCAAACGCACCTCAAGCTGCTGAGGGGAATCCGTACCACGGGCAATCAATCGTTGCCGCAGCACCTCGTACGAAGGCGGCAGGATGAAGATGCTGACTGAATCCATCAGCAACTGGCGCACACTCGCCGCGCCCTGCACATCGACTTCGAGAATGATGTCGGCGCCGGCGGCAGTCTGTTCCAGGATCTGCTTCTTCGACGTGCCGTATAAGTTTCCGTGCACGCACGCCCATTCGAGGAACTCGCGCGCGCCCACCATCTCTTCAAAAGTCTCGCGGTTAATAAAAAAATACTCGCGGCCATCGACTTCACCCTGCCGTGGCGCACGAGTCGTGTACGAGACAGAATAGCTAAGATTATCCACAACATCCAGCACGTGTCGAATGATGGTGCCTTTGCCGCCGCCGGATGGCGAACTGACAACGAAGAGAGTGCCTCTCGAAGGAGCGTGATTGACTGGTCCAGCCAGTTCCAATTCGTTCACTTTACTCGACATTCTGAACCTGCTCGCGAAGTTTCTCCACTTCCGCTTTGATCGCTAAGCCTGCCTCCTTGATAACGAGGTCCGTCGATTTTGAAAGCGTCGTGTTGGCCTCGCGATTGAGCTCCTGCAAAAGGAAATCGAGCATTTTTCCTGCTTCACCCGGAGCGTTGAGTGCTTCCTGAAACTGCGACAGATGGCTGCGCAAACGCACCATCTCTTCACTGACGTCACTGCGGTCTGCGAGATAAGCGACTTCCTGGGCCAGTCGCACGGGATCGATCTCGACGACCTGACCACCGCGGTTCAGCAGTTCTCCGATACGTTTTTGCAATCGCAGTCGATATGCATCGGCGAGTCCGGCAGCGGACGACTCGATGATGGGCACAAGTGTTTCGATCTTCTTTACACGTTCGCGCAGCTCGTTCTTGAGCGCTTCGCCTTCCTGCTCGCGCATTCTTTCGAGCTCGTCGAGTGCCTGGTCCATGGCCCG
>DASTTS010000072.1:0-8766 GCA_035760085.1 Pyrinomonadaceae bacterium | reverse complement strand
GGGTGGTGTCTTAATTTGAAAATCTTCTCTGCGGTTCTCGGCGTATCTCTGCGCCCTCTGCGTTTGAGTTGTCGTTTAACGCAGAGAACACTGAGATACGCCGAGGACGCAGAGAAAATCGCTCAATTTAAGACACCACTCAAAACCGATGCGGTGATGCGCGGATTAGCGTTACGTGGCAGAATGGAGATTCTGCATTCAACGGAGCACTAATACTTTATGGCGAAACCGGTGTTGCTAACGGTCGATGACGATCGTGAGGTGTTGCGCGCGATCGAGCGGGATCTGCGGCGGAAGTATGGCAGTGATTATCGTGTCCTACGCGCAGGATCAGGACAAGAAGCGCTCGAGATCGTCCGCGAGCTGAAAATCAGAAACAATTCTATTGCCCTCTTTTTGATCGATCAGCGGATGCCCGGAATGTCCGGGGTCGAGTTTCTCGCACAGGCAATCACTCTTTTTCCCGATGCGAAGCGTGTGCTGTTAACCGCTTACGCCGACACTGATGCCGCGATCGCCGCGATCAACGAAGCGGGCATCAATCATTACCTGCTCAAGCCCTGGGATCCGCCGGAAGAAAATCTGTATCCCGTGCTGGACGAATTGCTGGAGGATTGGGAAGCGGCATTTCCACCGCAGTTCGAAGGCATCCGCGTGTTGGGCAACCGCTGGTCGCCTGTGTCGCACAACATCAAAGACTTTTTGGCGCGCAATCACGTCCCGTATCAATGGCTCGATATCGAGACTGCTGCGTCTGACTCGGAAGTCCGCAGCCTTGTCGAGTTGTTGGACGAAGAAGAAACGCGCAGTTTGCCGATCGTGATTCTTCCCAACGGCGTGCGCCTGCGACAACCTTCACTCGCAGAACTGGCTGAACACGCCGGACTCAGAACCCGCGCCACCGAAGCGTTTTACGATCTCGCGATTGTCGGTGGTGGTCCAGCCGGACTCGCCGCCGCCGTCTATGGCGCGAGCGAGGGATTGCGCACCGTGATGATCGAACGTGAAGCACCGGGCGGCCAGGCCGGCATGTCGAGTCGCATCGAAAACTATCTGGGGTTTCCGAGTGGACTTACCGGCGCAGATCTGGCACGCCGAGCGGTGGTCCAGGCGAGACGATTCGGGGTCGAGATCATCTCGGCGGAAGCCACCGAAGTACGAATCGATGGTCCATATCGCTTTCTGAAACTGGCCAGTGGCGAGGAGCTCAGTTGTCATGCACTGTTAGTTGCGACCGGTGTGCAGTGGCGCAAGCTGGACGCGCCGGGAGTCGAACGGTTAACCGGAGCAGGCATTTACTACGGCGCCGCTATGACCGAGGCGATGTCGACGAAAGACGAGGATGTATACGTTGTCGGCGGCGCTAACAGTGCGGGTCAAGCCGCGATGCACTTCTCGCGGTATGCGCGGCGAGTTGTTATGCTCGTGCGCGGCTCATCGCTGGCCATGTCGATGTCGCAGTACCTGATCAATCAACTCAAAGCGACGCCAAACATTCAGATTGAATACAACACATCCGTCGTGGAGGCGCATGGCGAAAATCACCTCGAGGCGATCTCGATTCATTGCTCCGAGACGAGTGAAATTAACAGAGTGCCAACCAGCGCTCTGTTCATCATGATCGGGGCCGCGCCCAACACTGACTGGCTGGCAAACATTGTCGAACGCGATGAACGTGGCTTTATCTATTCCGGCCCGCACCTCGTACGCGATGGCAAGCGGCCGAATGGTTGGAAACTCGATCGTGAGCCCGGTCTTTTGGAAACAAACGTGCCCGGCATCTTTGTCGTGGGTGATGTCCGACACGGGTCCGTTAAGCGCGTGGCATCAGGCGTGGGCGAGGGTTCGGTTGCGATCTCTTTCGTGCATCAATATTTAAGCAAGGTCGTGTGAGAGATGGAAGAAACAGTTTCGGGCGGCATTGAAGCAATCGTTCCAACGACTTCGTCGCCCTCAGATAAAGTTGAGGCACTGCGTCGCGTTCATATCTTTGCGGATCTGCCTGACGACCAGTTGCGATGGTTCGCTGATAACTCGGAAGAACATCGGTTTTCCGTGGGCGACGTTATTTTCCGCAAAGGCGACAAGCCCGACGTGATGGTGGTCTATCTCGAAGGCGAGATACACGCCTACTGGGATGAGACTGACCACGACATTGTTTACATCGGGCGCGCGGGCGAGCAGGTGTCTGAAGTAAGCGGGATGCTTCCGTTTTCGCGTATGAAGGAGTTTCAGGTGACTGGTCGCGCAGTTACTGACGTGCGCCTGTTGCGGTTTCCGGTTCGCCTGTTTCCCGAGATGATGCAACGTATGCCGGTGTTAGTCGAACGGCTCGTCGGCATCATGAGTGATCGCGTGCGTGAAGCGACTACGCTCGATCAGCAGCAGGACAAGTTGATGGCACTCGGCAAACTCTCAGCCGGTCTCGCGCACGAGCTCAACAATCCCGCTGCGGGTGCAACGCGTGCGGCCAACGATCTAATTGAAACTCTAAAGGAGTTGCGCTCGGCCGACATGAGATTGTGCTCTCATGACCTCACCGCAACGCAACAGGCATCGATCGACGCGTTCGAGAGTAAGGCAATCGATCACACTGCGACAGCGAAGCAGTTGAACTCACTCGATCAGAGTGATCGAGAAGATGAAGTCTCGGAATGGCTCGAGGCACATGGCATTTCGGAGCCGTGGAAATTTTCGGCGAACCTTGTCGAAGCCGGAATGGATTCAGCCGCACTCCAAAAGCTGCTCGGTGAGATACCCGCAACCGCGACTGCCGATGTCCTGGCCCGTGTGAACTGCCAACTCGCCGCGGCCAAACTTGCGAGTGAGATCAAGACTGCGACGGCTCGTATCTCCGAGCTCGTTGGAGCGATCAAGGAATACAGCTACATGGACCAGGCGAGTGTCCAGGAGTTGGATGTTCACAAAGGCCTGGACAACACCTTGCTGATCCTGAAGTACAAGTTGAAGAAGAAGAACATCAGCGTTACGCGCGATTATGCGGAGTCGCTACCGCTGATCAAAGCGTACGGCAGCGAGCTCAATCAGGTGTGGACCAACCTGATTGTCAATGCTGTCGATGCGATGAGCGAAGGCGGAACGCTGAAGGTACGTACGAAGCGCGAGCCGACGGATATCATGGTCGAGATTCGTGATAGTGGTGCGGGCATTCCTGCGTCTGTGCGATCGCGGATTTTCGAGCCATTCTTCACGACGAAGCCAGTCGGAGATGGAACCGGATTGGGTTTGGACACGGTTGCCCGCATCGTCCGCAAACACCGCGGCAACGTACGTTTCGAATCAAAGCCCGGCGACACGTGTTTTCAGGTTCGACTTCCCATTGAATAGTTTAGCGGTTCGGGTGATACTGCACGAGGTTGATTTTGGCTTTTGAGTTTTAATGCCGTGACCGCACCACGTTTTCCTCGAACAACCATATATCTGCTGCTACTACTGATTTTCGCAACGTCAGTGGTCGCACTGCAAAGATCCGATACACGGAAACAAAAAGTCGAATTAGGTCGCGCGCTCTTCTTCGATAAACGACTTTCAGAAGATCGGACGGTGAGTTGTGCGACGTGTCACGATCCCGCGTCCGCTTTTACGAGCGGTGATGCAGTAGCAGTTGGAGTAGGAGAGCAGAAAGGCACACGCAACGCTCCGACCTTGCTGAATTCGGTGTTCAGCAAATCGTATTTTTGGGACGGGCGCGTGGCGACGCTCGAACAACAAGTGAAACATCCGCTCCTGAATGCGAATGAGATGGGTATGAAAAACGAGAGCGCGCTAGTCGAGCGTGTTGCTGCAATCGATGAATACCGGAAGGGCTTTCGCAGCGTGTTCCCTCGAGAGGGAATCACGATCGACACGATCGCCACGGCCATCGCTGCTTTTGAGCGTTCACTGGTCTCCCGTGATGCGCCTTTTGACCGTTTTATCCGTGGCGATAAAAACGCGCTCTCAGATTTACAAAAGCAGGGGTGGGAACTGTTCAAGGGCAAGGCGAAGTGTATCGATTGTCATTTGCACACTGCGGGCGCGCCATTTTTCACTGATGCAAAGTTTCACAACACGGGTGTGCGAGCAAAGCAGTTCACGTTCGAAGCGTTGTCGCAGCAAGCAGACAAAACTAAACAGGTGAAGACCGATCTCTCCGCACTCGCTCACGATCCGCAGTTCTCCGATCTGGGACGTTTTCTGGTCACGAGAGACAGGAAAGATCTGGGTGCGTTCAAGACGCCAACGCTCCGCGACGTCGAACTTACCGGACCTTACATGCACGACGGCTCGATCCGAACATTGCTGGATGTGCTGCGTTTTTACAACCAGGGCGGCGCAAAGAATCCGCTGCTCGACGAGAAGATGGCGCCGCTCAACCTCACGGAGCAGGAGATGAATGCCATCGTCGAATTTCTACGTGCACTCACGAGCGACGAGGTGCTGCGGCTGGTCCAAACTTCGAAACCACAAACTCGCACGCCCGTCGCTGTGCAGACCTTCAAGCCTCACTGAGCATCGTGGAAAATTATGCCGAGTGTGTAGCGGCTTCCGGAGCGAAGTCGACTCACGCCGTGACGCAGGTTCACCCGGTACGGGCCTTTCTTACCCTGAACCGGACGATGATTAACGGCGAACACCACGCCGTCACCTTTTTGCAGTGAAACAACCATCGGCCGCGATTGCATACGTGGCCGTTGTTCGGTCATCACAAACTCGCCGCCAGTGAAATCCCTCTCCGGTTGTGACAGCAGGATTGCGATCTGGAGTGGGAAAACGTGTTCGCCATATAGATCCTGATGGAGACAGTTGTAATCGTCTGGCCCATATTTGAGGAGCAGCGGTGTTGGTTTGTTTTGGCCCGCCTGATGGCAGCGCTTAATGAACTCGGCGTGCGTCGCTGGATAGCGAACGTCACTCCGCATCGCTTCGTTCCAACGATTAGCGAGGGGGACGAGATGAGGATAGAACGACGTGCGAAGGGTTGTAATTAGATCAGGTAGTGGATATTTGAAATAGCGATACTCTCCGCGTCCGAATCCATGACGCTCCATTACGATGTTGCTGCGAAAGATCTTCTCCTCCTGATAAAGACCGCGAATCTCGTCGCACTCGTCGTGTGACAGAATACTTTTGATAACAGCATGACCTTCCGCATCAAGCTCTCGACAAACCTGCTGCCACGATATGTCCATTGTGGGGATGATACAGTGACACCGGGTAGGCAAGACACTCCGATTCTTGCTTTCAAATTATTGCTTACGCGTAATTCTGAAGATGAAACTCTCGCGGCCGCTGGGATCGGTCTTCGTGCCGATGCGTTTGCCGCCAATCTTCTCTACGGCTCGTTGCGAGCGCAGGTTGTTTGAGCCAACGAAAAAGATCACGTTGTCGACAAACCGGAAAGCGTGAGTCAGCATCAGCCGTTTCATCTCGCCGTTATATGTGCCGCCCCAATGAGATCTCGCGAGGAAAGTCCAACCGATCTCAACCTCGCTCCGCTCGAGATCGTAGCAATGATATCTCGATGAACCGATAACACGACCATCTTTGCGGTCGATCGCGATCAGTGCGCCACCCGACTGCATCGCTTCGTCAAAAAACTTTCGGAACACATCCCGCTGGCAGCGATCGGAGTTTGGATGTTGCTCCCAGATCAAAGGGTCAGACGCAACTGCATACAACTCTTCGAAGTCGTCAGCTCGAAGCGGTCGAAGCTCCAGCATCTCGCTCGTCAGTACGGGTTGAAGGTCGAACGACATCTCAGTAATGTATCAGCCGGTTTCGTATTCTAACGTCCCGGCGTGGGCCAACGATAATGCCTATCAATCTATTCAAGAGTCTACTGCACAACGTGGGTATCGTCATATTGAGCCTTGCGCTTGCTTACCTTGGAACAATCATCGACTCAGTGCTGGGGCTTCGGTCACTTACGTCCACGCTTGCAACCACGGTGGGCGTTTTGCTGCTGTCGCTCGGGTTCCTGCTGCGTCTGTGGGCAGTGGTCCATTTTTACAATCACAACATGCGAGTAATCTCGCTTGAGCCTCAGGGCTCGCTAGTGACGGCGGGTCCGTATCGCTATTCCAGGAATCCTTTATACCTCGGCGCAAACGTGCTTTGCTTTTTCGGTGCGGCCCTGGTATTTGGATCGCTGACCGCATTAATAATGACTACGATTCATATACCCTTCGTGAATCTCTGGATTCGACGCGAGGAGAGGCAGTTGGAACAGAAGTTCGGTGATCGCTTCCTGGCGTATAAAAAGCAAGTGCGACGATGGATTTAACGCATTACGAAGGAGTTTTACGACAATGAAAATCAACCTTGAGCAGAGCTTTGACGCAATTACCGATTACTGGTCGCCCAAAGTGATCAGCCGCGTCAACGATCAGTACGTTAAGATCGCAAAAGTTAAAGGAACGCTGACGTGGCACAACCATACGAATGAGGACGAGCTGTTTCTGGTCGTGCGCGGGCGCTTGCTGATTCAACTCGAAAGTGAAGAGATCGAACTGAACGCCGGCGACATGTACGTCGTACCGAAAGGCGCGATGCACAACCCGATCGCGGACGACGAATGTTGGGTCATGCTAATCGAGACTGTAACAACCAAACACACCGGCGATGTTGAAACGCCGCTGACCAAGTCGATTGCCGAGCAGCTTGCTTAGTGTTGCCATGTACGAAACTGTGAACGCTGATCCGAAGATGCGTTTACTAACAAATTCGCTTGGCTGAAATTCCTGACACAGTCTAAACTGCCGCCATGCTAACCGACTTCTCCTACGCGTTTCGCACGCTGCGCAAGAGTCCCATATTCACCATCACAGTAATCGTCACCATTGCCCTTGCGATCGGGGCGAGCACTGCTATCTTCAGCGTCACGAACGGCGTGCTGCTGCGAAAGCTTCCTTACAAGGATCCGGAACGGCTGGTCCTCGTGCGCGGCGACCTTCAGAAACGAAACGTCAAAGACTTCCCGCTTTCCAATGTCGACTTCCTCGACGTGAAGAACGGCGCCAAAAACAATTTTGAGGACTTCGCTGCCGTCCAAACGTTTCGCGTCACACTGCCGGGATTGGATGGCACGCCTGAGCGCGTCCGCGGGGCCGTGGTGTCGACTAACTTCTTTCAGATGATGGGCGGGTCGATCATTGCGGGCCGTGATTTTCAGGAATCGGATGGGACGCCGCAAGCGGCTCCAGCGGGAGCGGACGGCAATGCGCCTGCTGCTAATGCGCCACCGCCGCCGCCGACCATGGTGATCCTCAGCAATGAATACTTCCAACAGCGCTTTGGTGGAGATCGATCGGTAATTGGCAAGACTCTTCCGGTGGCGGCTGCGTTTGGACCACCGCCGATCATTGCGGGCGTGCTCGCTCCAGGTTTCGAATTGCTGTTCCCGCCGAAAGCAAACATGGAACAGTTTCCGAGTGTCTGGATTGCCGGGCGCATTCCTTACGACGTAGCCAATCGCAACAACGTGCAGTGGCGTGTTATCGGGCGACTGAAGCCGGGTGCGTCGATCACGCAAGGACAGGCTGAAGTCGAAACGATCGTTCAGAAGATTCGTGAAGAAAACACGATCGCAAAAACAGCCGGTCAGTTTTTCCAACTCGTGCCGATGAAGCAGCATCTCGTGGACGAAGTTAGACCAACGATTCTCGCGCTCATGGGCTCGGTCATTCTACTGCTCTTGATTGCATGTGCGAACGTCGCGAACCTGATGCTCGTGAGAGCTTCGTCACGTGAACGAGAACTGGCGGTTCGCGCCGCGCTGGGCGCAGGTTGGTGGCAGTTAGTTCGCCAAACACTCGTTGAGGCGGTCGTTCTGTCGGCGCTCGGAACTATCTTTGGGGTGGCGCTTGCTTATTTAGGTATTCGCCAACTGCTTGCGATCGCACCGGAGAATTTGCCTCGCTTGAACGCGATCAGCATTGATATGAAGGTGTTGGGATTCGCGGTATTGGCGGGACTGTTTTCTGCAATGATCTTCGGCGCAATTCCAGCACTTCGCACTGCGAAACCAAACCTGATGGATACGCTACGCGCAGCGGGGCGCACCGGTGCACTCGGTGCTGCGTGGCTGCGTAATGCGGTCGTTGTTGTGGAAGTTGCGCTTGCGTTTATGCTTTTGATCGCTTCCGGGTTGATGGTTCGCACGTTCATGAACATTCAACGTGTGAATATGGGTTTTGATCCGCGTGGGCTGTTGACGTTTCAACTGCTCGGCAACATCGGTGAAACACCTCAGGAGAGAGATACGTTCAAGCGGCAGCTACGCGAGCAACTCGACGCGCTCCCAGGTGTGAACAGTGTGACAGCGTCAAATCCATTACCACTTGCCGGCGGGTTTAGTCCGGTGCGGTGGGGCGGAGCCGAAGCTCAAAACGATCCGAGCAAGTTTCAGGCTGCCGATCTTCAGATCGTTCTGCCCGGCTACTTCGAAGCAATGGGCACGACACTTCTCGCGGGACGAACTTTTACTCAAGAGGACAGCTCGCCTGATCGCAACCTGCTCATCGTTGACTCCGCACTCGCGGCGAAGGCGTTTCCGAACGAGTCTGCGGTGGGCAAGCGCATACTGTTTCGCGTTCGCACGCCCGAGGCGCAATGGGGAGAGATTATTGGTGTGGTGGCCCATCAGCGCAACACTTCGCTGGTCGAAGCGGGCCGCGAGCAGATTTACGTCACTGACGGATATGTGAACCACGGGGCTGCTTCGTGGTGGGCGCTGCGCACCGATGGCGATCCAACGGCGCTGGC
>DASTTS010000071.1:0-11586 GCA_035760085.1 Pyrinomonadaceae bacterium | reverse complement strand
CTCCAACTGGCACTCTCCCGCACTACGCGGGCGATGAAATATTAGTCTCACTGCGCCAATACAGTAAGCGCCATAAGATGGGAATTGCTGTGGGCGATAACGCAGCGTTTGTAGTCAATCTTCCACACCGCAAATCGTTTAGTCCTGACGCCGCTCTCTATACTGGCCCGATCACCATGAAGTTCGCTGAAGGCGCACCAGTTTTCGCGGTCGAAGTTCGCAGCGAAGGTGATTATGGACCGCGGGCGGAGCGGCAGATGGCAAAGAAACGCGCTGATTACTTCGCTGCGGGAACACTCGTCGTTTGGGATGTGGATCTATTGAGCGACGATGTGGTGCGCGTGTACCGAGCAAGCGATCCGGAGAACGCTACAATTTACCGCCGCGGTGAGATCGCGGAAGCCGAGCCCGCGGTGCCGGGTTGGACAATGGCAGTGGACGATCTCTTTCCTGAGGAATAGTCCTACACCTTCACGAGCTCATCAATCTCCTTCACCGCCCTCAACGAAGACGACAGCGCCCCCTGCATCCACGATGACCACGGCGAGAGATGTTCACCGGCGAAATGAATTCGCCCTTCGCGCGAGATGGCCAATGCGAACTTGTCAAACCCAACAAACGCCCACGCGCCGCGTGACCACTCGTCTTCCATCCAACATTTTGACGAGCCGCGCTCGAAACTCTCGCGCAAACCGCCAAACATTCCGTCGAGTTGCGTCAGCGTCGTCGCGACACGCTCGTTCTCTTTCAGCTTCGTGATTCTCTCGGCTTCGCCGGGCCGCGCGTAAGTCATCAAAATCCCACGTGGTCCAGGCTGGCTCCAGGTCGGCTGCCAGATCTCGATCGCGCCGCTCGTGAACGCGAAACCATTCAGTCCTTTCTCTTCCCAGTTGCGATTTCGCGTTTGCAGATAAACACGCGAGACCGCATCGTAGCGAGTATTCTTAATAACATCTCGCTTCTGCGACGACAGCGCCGGCAATTCCACGTTGCGCAAAAGTGAAAACGGAATCGTGCAGAGCACGTTATCTGCCGTCATTGTTTGCCGGCGTCCAGCGTTCAGGAAGACGACACGCGCCTGTTTCTCGTCCTGCTCGATCCGCACGACCGGGGAACCGTAATGAATCTTGTTCCCGAGCCGGTCAGCGAATGCTTTCGGAAGCAGATCGGTGCCGCCCTTGATCTTCTGCCAGCGCTCCGGGTTTCCACCAAGCTCCCCACCATAATTCCGCGTCATCGCGTCAGTAAAACCATCGATCGGTACTTCCTCGCGACTACCTCGATCGAACCGCAACGCATTCAAGCGGCTCGGATAAAACGGCTCGAGCGGAAGCGCAAACTCCTTCACATACTTGTGCGTGAGATCGTGATTCTCAGGTATACGCGCCGCGCCAGCTTCGGCAAAAAGCCCGTCAGAAAATGGCTCGCGCAACGTGTGCACACGACCGCCCGGGCGCGTTCGCGCCTCGAGAACAGTTACGTCATGACCGAGCTTCGTAAGCTCATAACCAGCAGAAAGCCCGGCCATTCCAGCGCCCAAAATGAGCACCTTTTTGGCCGGGCCACTTAGTACGATTGTTCTAACTGCGCCCGAGAGCTGCGATAGATTCAAACTCGCTGCGCCAACCGCGAGTGCGCTTCGCCTTAAGAATTGACGGCGAGTTATTGCCAATTACTTATCGTCCTCCGGCTGGTGAACTGCTTGCGCCTGAAGCTGTACGCGTCGGACGCGTGGCAGGTTGCGTGCTTTCATCCGGCGGCTTCGGCGGCATCTCGCTCTTCGAGAACCGCGGCAGCAAATCGTCGCGCATCGCAAGCTGGTAAACAGCCCACGCCACAACCATCGCATCCTTTTTCACGTCGTCTTCAAGAATTCGTTCATAAGTATCGAGGTTCGTGTGCCACGTGTGCGTGCCGTACTCGATCGGATCCTGACCCATGCCGATGCCGGGTAATCCCGCCTGGTTGAACGAAGTGTTATCGGAACCACCGAGTCTTCTGCTGCGCGTGGCGGCTGCCCCGGCAACACCGTCGTCTTTAAACGGTGCAAGAATCTCGCGCATGATGTTTGCCGCATCAGGTGGTCCAAACACCGCGGCGCCACGCACACGACCCGTCCCCGAGTCGATATTGAAATAGCCGCCAAACTTTTCGTAACCCGCTTTCGGATCTTCAAACGAGCCAAAGTGTTCTTTCACATATGCCTGCGAACCGAGCAGGCCCTGTTCTTCACCACTCCAGAGCGCAACACGAATTGTGCGTCGCGGCTTAACACCGAGCGTTTTCAGAATGCGCGCTGCTTCCATCATGATCGTGCAACCAATCGCGTTGTCAGTTGCACCTGTCGCAGCGTGCCAGGAGTCGAGGTGACCACCAAGCATGATCACTTCGTCAGCTTTGTCAGTGCCACGGATCTCACCGATCGTGTTGTAAGACGTGGCGCCTTCCGGATAAGTACGATTGACGATATTGAATTCAAGCACGACGTCAGTGCCGTCTTCCAGAATGCGACTAATCCGTCCGAAGTCTTCATTGCTCATCACAACTGTCGGGATAACTTTGTTAACGTCAAATGTCCGGTTGTTAAAAGCACGAATCTGCCGGAACTCACGTCCCGCATCGTTCACACGCACCAACGCGCCATTCGCTTTAAGAAATGCATCGAGCTGTTCGTCAACCTGCCGATTCGTCAAGGTTGGCGGCGCATTGGGTGCGGGCGTCGGAGTTGGCGAAGGCGTCGGGAAAGCGAAAGGTCGTGCGTTTGGTCCGTAACGTTGCTGAGCCTGTTCGTCAGACTGCCGTTTCGCGGGCGGATTTAAGTTGACCGCTATCGACGCGGGCTTACCGACGAGCACGATCTTTCCGCGCACCTTCGCTTTGTAATTGTTCAGGACCATCGTGAGTTGTTGCTGTGATGGTCTTTCAGGCAGCACCAACTGGTAGACCGGTGCTTGCACCGTTCCTTTCGTGCTGGGCGTCCAGGCGAGCACTTCGCAAACGAGCGGATCCTTAACCGGCGAGATCAAATGCGCGGTCAAGCGCTCGTTCAACCAACCGGGATGCTTGAAGTCCCACGGCTCGAGGTGTGCATTCTCGAGTCCCCATGCAGTCATCTGTTTTACGGCCCACTCGGCCGCGGCTTTGTGGTTGGGCGAACCAGTCAGCCGTGGACCGTAGACATCCGTAAACATGTGCATGGTCTTCATGATTTGCGAGCGTTCCATCGCTTCTTTGCGAATGCGGCTGAGCATGTCGCCGCTGCCATTTTGAGCGGCCACCGGAAGCGAGAGCAGCGAAATGATCAGAGCCAGTGCGACTAGGCGTCGATTCAGCATGTGTGTCTCCGGGAGAAGTAGGGTTGGATTACCAGCGCCCAAGATTATAGACTACATCTATACCAACGGAGAATTCACTATGAGCGCAGGAATCAAACTTACCGAAACCGATACTACTGAAAACGCTTCGCTGCCAAACTCGCGCCGTATTTACGTCGATGGCAAACTGCCTCGCGTGCGCGTTCCGTTTCGCGAGATCACGCAGAGCGAGACACGGAATTTTGACAACACGATGGTCGCGAATCCGCCGGTTCGTGTTTACGACACGAGTGGCCCGTGGGGCGATCCCGATCTTCAGCACAACGTCCGCGAAGGGCTGCCGCAAATGAGGCGCGAGTGGATCGTCGGTCGTGGAGATGTTGAGGAATATGCGGGTCGTGAGACGCAGCCGATCGATGATGGTTACCTGACGTTCGACGCGGTGAAACGTGCGCGCGTGAAAGACGTCGGCAGATTGGAAGACTTTCCAACGATGCGCCGCGGCGGAGTGTTGCGCGCGAAGCCCGGAGCATGTGTGACGCAGCTTCACTACGCGCGTCGCGGGATCATCACGCCGGAAATGGAGTTTATCGCGATTCGCGAAAACCTCGGACGCGAGGCCGCATGGGAAACTGGTGATGCGCCGCGTGACTCGTTGTTGCATCAACACAAGGGGCAGTCGTTTGGCGCTGCGATTCCGCAGTTTGTCACGCCTGAATTCGTGCGCTCGGAAGTCGCGCGCGGGCGTGCGATCATTCCGGCGAACATCAACCATCCGGAATCTGAGCCGATGATCATCGGTCGCAACTTCCTCGTGAAGATCAATGCGAACATCGGAAACTCGGCAGTCGCTTCGTCGATTGAAGAAGAAGTAGACAAGATGCGCTGGTCCATCCGTTGCGGGTCTGACACGGTGATGGATCTGTCGACGGGCAAAAACATTCATGCGACACGCGAGTGGATCATTCGCAACTCGCCAGTACCGATCGGCACAGTGCCGATCTACCAGGCGCTTGAAAAAGTCGGCGGCAAAGCTGAAGAGCTAACGTGGGAGATCTTTCGCGACACGCTTATCGAACAAGCGGAGCAGGGCGTTGATTACTTTACGATCCACGCCGGCGTGCGCCTCGCGTACATTCCGCTAACTGCGCGACGCACGACGGGAATTGTGAGTCGTGGTGGATCGATCATGGCGAAGTGGTGTTTGGCGCATCACGAAGAGAGTTTTCTTTACACGCGCTTTCGAGAGATCTGCGAAATCATGGCGGCTTACGATGTTTCATTTTCGCTTGGTGATGGACTGCGACCGGGATCGATTGCAGACGCGAATGATGAAGCGCAGTTTGCGGAACTGGAAACGCTTGGAGAGTTGACGAAGATCGCCTGGGAGCGCGATTGCCAGGTAATGATCGAAGGGCCGGGACACGTGCCGATGCATTTGATCAAAGAGAACATGGACAAGCAGCTCGAGACGTGCCAGGAAGCGCCGTTCTACACGCTTGGTCCACTGACGACCGACATCGCGCCTGGATACGATCACATCACGTCGGCGATCGGCGCGGCGATGATCGGGTGGTTCGGGACGGCGATGCTTTGCTACGTGACGCCGAAGGAACATCTCGGGCTGCCGAATAAGAAAGATGTGAAAGATGGCGTGATTGCGTACAAGCTCGCGGCGCACGCGGCAGACCTGGCGAAGGGACATCCTGGTGCCCAGTATCGTGATAATGCGTTGTCGAAGGCGCGCTTCGAGTTTCGATGGGAGGATCAGTTTAATCTGTCGCTTGATCCGGAAGTGGCGCGTGAATATCACGACGAGACGTTGCCGCAGGAGGGTGCGAAGCTCGCGCACTTCTGTTCGATGTGCGGCCCGCATTTTTGTTCGATGAAGATCACGCAGGAGGTGCGGGCGGGATTGACGGAGAAGGCGGAGGAGTTTCGAACATCCGGTGGAGAGATCTATCGCTAAGCCGTTGTTAGACAGGATTTACAAGATTTTGCAGGATTAACATGAATCTTGTGAATCATGTAAAATCATGTAAATCTTGGTCAACTCTTACCTCACCAAAGGAGTACGATGGATATAAATGTCCTCACGCACAAAGTCATCGGCTGCGCCTACAAAGTCCATAATGTTCTAGGTTCTGGGTTTCTGGAAAAAGTTTACGAGAACTCCCTCGCACTTGAGTTGAGGAAGCTGGGACTAAATGTTCACCAGCAAATCCAACTCCCTGTCTGGTACGACGGTCAGCGAGTCGGTATCTACTTCCCGGACCTCTGGATTGACGGGCAGCTAATTATCGAAATCAAAGCCATTGTCGCTCTCGCTCCAGAACATGAAATGAAGCTCATCCACTATCTCACCGCCACCGGCATCGACAATGGCCTGCTCATAAATTTCGGCGACTCCGTTCAAATCAAACGTAAGTTTCGTGAATACAAACGTTGATGTGGATCTCACCACACGGCTATCCCTCGCGCTCTGAGTGTGCGAAAATACACATAGCAATTTCGATCCAGGGAGAGAGATATGAGGTTGAAGCCGGTAGACTCGGAAATGCTCGTGGCCGCAGGCTATGACCAGAAATCCCACAGCCTGCTCGCCGTCTTCAGAACGGGTGAAACATACCGCTACAAGAACGTCCCATCATTCATTTACGAGCTATTGATGAGCGCCGACTCCAAGGGACGATTCATGCACAAATACGTCCTCAACCGCTACGATTACGAGCGAGTGGCCGGAAAATGATATGGTGAGACGCCTTTCATATCTAAATCGTCAGCGAGGTTTAGCATGCGCTTGCGTCTCTCGATTCTGCTGTTCATTCTGCTGGTTATCCCTCAATTAGCTCTCGCGCAGAAAAAAGTCGCAACTGAAGCTGTTCCACCACCGCAGTTCACCGATCCGCAACGCAAACAGAAGCTCGCCGCCGCGTTTCCTGAAATCGAGAAACTCTTCAATACCTTCATAGAACGCTCGCAAGCTCCGGGCGCGGTCTTCGGCATCATCGTTGATGGTGAACTCGTCTGGCTGAAAGCTGCCGGTGTGCGTGAAACGTCCACCAACGCGCCCGTCACAAAAGACACTGTCTTTCGCATCGCATCAATGACGAAGAGTTTCACGGCGATGTCGATACTCAAGCTGCGCGACGACGGCAAACTTTCCCTCGACGATCCAGTTTCGAAATACATTCCCGAGCTCGCGAAGCTCCAATACCCCACAAGCGACTCGCCAGTGCTCACAATTCGCCATCTTCTCACGCATTCAGAAGGCTTCCCGGAAGACAATCCGTGGGGCGATCGACAGTTAGCTCAAACGGACGAAACGATGCGCGCGTGGCTACGCGCAGGCATCCCGTTTTCAACTTCCCCCGGCACCGCTTTCGAGTATTCGAACTACGGCTTCGCCATCCTCGGCCAGATCGTCGCCAAAGTTTCGGGCCGTCCTTATGCCGATTACGTGCGCGACAACATCCTAAAACCGCTCGGCATGAACTCATCAACATTCGAGATGTCAGCAGTGCCGCAGGAACACATCGCGCTCGGTTATCGTCGTGAAGACAACGCTTACAAACCGCAGCCGATACTCGCACACGGTTCATTCGGAGCGATGGGTGGACTTTGGACCACCGCGCCGGATCTCGCACGCTACGTCGCGTTTCTGATGTCGGCATTTCCGCCACGCGACGAGCCCGAACGTGGTCCAATCAAACGCAGCAGTGCGCGCGAGATGCAACAAGCGTGGCGTCCGTCGCCCGCAAGTGCTTTCCGTCCGACTGTCGACGCACCGCTCCAGCTCGGCGTGTCGGCTTATGGCTACGGTCTCGGTGTCTCGTGGGATTGTCGCTTCGGATATGTTGTCGGGCACGGTGGCGGGCTTCCCGGTTACGGATCGCTGATGCGCTGGTTGCCGGAATACGGCGTCGGCCTCATCGGCATGAGCAACAACACGTATCAAGGCTTCAATGGTCTTTTCAACGACGCGGCAGCGGCACTGTATCGCACCGGTGCGTTGCAGCCGCGCGCGATACAGCCGTCAGGCGCGTTGTTGAGCGCACAGGCGGATGTTTCGCAACTGATCATCAAGTGGGACGACACGCTCGCGAACAAAATCGCCGCTGACAATCTGTTTCTCGATGTTGCTGCGGACGTGCGTCAGAGTCGTTGGAAAGCCCTGGCTGAACAGCACGGCACCTGCCGGCCCGCGACTTCAATCAAACCGGAAAATGCATTGCGTGGCGAATGGCAAATGATGTGCGATCGCGGCTGGCTCGTCGTGAACATCACACTCGCGCCGACGATGCCGCCGAAAGTGCAACTCATTAATATCAATCCAGTAATGCCGCCGGACGCAGAGATGACGAAGGTTGCTGAGACGCTCGGAAAGCTGCTTGTGGCGTGGGACACGGAGACGGTGAAAGCGATAGCGGCGCCTGGATTCGATGTAGAGCGAATGCGGCGTCAGGTTACGGCTGCTGCAGCGTGGGGAAGTTGCAAAGTCGGTGAGCCGTTGAGTGGAAACGGCACACGCAACAGCGCGATCCGGTTAGTTTGTGAGAATGGGCCAGTGGCGGCACGCATCGGATTGGATGCCAATCATAAATTGACGAACTTGGATTTAGTTCCGTTGCGTGAGCAACGCTGCGTTCCGTAACGCGGATGAACGCCGATTAGAGGATGCCGGCCTTGCGCTGCATTTCCTTCAGCGTTTCGGGGATGAATGAAGTGATCTGGTAAGTTTCTTCGCGCCCGTCTGCGTACGTTTGATAAAGATTGAAATCAGGCAGCGAGATACAGCTTAGCGGCGACTGGTGATTGTAGCCGGTGTCGAGTCCGACGGCGCTGTGCGAGATGTAAATGCCGTGACGTCCGAGCCGTCCTCGCAAAGGGAGCAGCGGCGTTGGTGTGTGTCCAAACACGCACGGCTTGCCGCGGTAGTTCTTGTAAAAATCCATGTCGCGCATCCACAGCAGCGACATCGGCGTGCTCTCACTCGGATGCTTGCCTTCATCAAGCCCTGCGTGCACGTAAATCGCAAACTCGTCTTCGTAGTAAAAAGGCATCTCCTCCATGAACGCGAGGTGCTCCGCCGGAAATGAGCGCTCAAACAACGAGCGCATCTCCTCAAGATCCTTTTCGCTATCAACTCTGACTGGCTGGTGCGTGTATTGCTCAAACGTGCGGTCGCCGCCCACCACCGGCGTCAGCCACAGGTTACTGCGACCATCAAGAAAATCCATCAACATCTGCTCGTGATTGCCACGCAGGCAAATGACTCGCTCCGGATTTTCCCGCGTTAGTTTGAGAATGTGTGCGACGCAGCCCGGCGCATCGGCACCACGGTCGATCAAGTCGCCCAAAAATACGAGCGTGTCGTTTTCCGGATCGCGCGGCAGCATGTCGAGCAGGTTGAGGAGCTGCGCACAACGGCCATGTATGTCGCCAACGACGAATGTTCTCATTCAGACCGGTCCCCGGGTTGCTCGCGGTTATTCTTGATGCGATTCATCAACTCAACGAAACGTGGATCCTCGTGCATGTCGGTCCAGTTTGGATCTGACTCAAACCATTTGTAATTCTCATTGCCGAGACCGATCGCCGTCTCCAGCCATCGTAACGCTTCTACCTGACGACCCTGCAAGAGGTACGCAGAAGCAAGCCAGTAAGCGATATCGTAATCGGCCTCCGCAACTTGTCTGACTTTCGGCGTTAATTGCTCGTTGGCTTTTGTGTGCTGTCCCTGCGAGCTCAGCGCGATCGCGAGGATCGGTCTGACGCCGTCGATCTGAGGATGTCGTTGTAACACCTGGTGAAGAATGTTGATGGCGTCTTCGATCTCGCCTTTATAGTAAAGCACGCGCGCGCGAAAGACTTTGATGAGCGGGTGTTCGGCCTCGATCGCCGCGCCTTGATCGAGCTCTCGGATTGCTTCTTCATACTCGCGCTGATACATGAAGATGCGCGCGCGATTATAACTTGCCAGCACGCGCTCGCCCGGATTCAGCCGCACCATTCGATCGAAACTGCGGAGCGCCTTTTCGTATTCGCTGTCGAGTCGCGCGACCACGCCGCGCACAAAGTGCACACCCGGATCGTTTGGATATTCGTCGCGCAGTGCCACGACTGCCTCGCGCGCTTTTTGCTTCTGTCCACCAGTGAGATAGATGAACACCATATGCATGCGCGCTTCGAGCAGACGTGGATCGAGCGTCAATGCTTTGCGAAAAGCGTTCTTGGCCTTTTCGTGATCGCCGGCCTGGCCGAGGCCTTTCAAAACACGATTGACGTAACAACTTCCGAGTGCGGAGTAAGCGAGTGCGAAGTTTGGATCGATCTCGATCGCGCGGCGGAAGTGTTCGATCGCAGAATCGAGATGCTCGCGCTCGATCGTGTGATAGATAAACGACGCGAGGCAGTCGCGACCACGCAGGTATTCTTCGGAAGCTGCCGCGTCGGCTGTGGTCTTTCGCGCCAGCTCGACTTTCTCGTCCGGACTCAGCTCGAGTCGCAAACCCTCGACGATGCGCTGCACGATCGTGTCCTGAACGCCGAAGATATCGCTGGCATCGGCGTCCATGCGCTCGCTCCAGAGAATTTCATTCGTGCGCACGTCGAGTAGTTGCGCGGTCACGCGCAGACGATCCCCCGCGCGCAGGAGTGTTGCAGTCAGAATCGCGTCAACACTGAGCTCGCGTCCGGCTGCCGCAGCGTCCACGGTCTTGTTCTGATACTTGACGATGACCGACGACGGCCGCACGACCAGGGATCGCAGGCGCGCCAGCTCTGTGATCACCGCATCTGCAAGCGAGAACTGGTAAAAATCGATCTCGCGATCATTACCGACATTCTTGAACGGCAGAATCGCGACGCTCTTCCGATCGCGATCGCCAAGACTCGTCAAAGGGTTCGATTGGGCATCAACGCTGCGCCCGCCAGATCTCGCACCGGACGGGCTCTCACCACTCTTACTGCCGGTTAACCAGCGCAGAGCGCGTGTGACGGGACTCTCTTGTTTCAGATGTTTCGGCGCGACCGGTGTCGTGCTTTCATCCATGCCCGGCAGTGAGTCAGGACCGAGATCACGACTGATCTCGCGCAGGTCGTTGGCGAAATGTGAAATCTTCTGGTAGCGATTGCGCGGATCTTTTGCGAGCGCTTTGTCGAGCACTGCTTGTAACTTCGCGGGCACGCGGCCGGGCCTCATCTTCGACAATGGCTCGGGCTCGTCGTTCAAAACCGCATGACGAACTTCGACTGCTGTTTGACCCTGGAACGGCCACGTACCGGTCAACATCTCGTAAAGCAAAACGCCCGTGGAAAATATGTCAGCACGTGAATCAACACGATCTCCGCGCGCCTGCTCGGGCGCCGCGTAGGTTGCCGTGCCGTACGGAACACCGACTTCAGTGATTTCAGTGTGATGAATTCCGGACGTGCGTGCCGCTTCTTCGTCGAGCAGTTTTGCGAGTCCGAAGTCGAGAACTTTGACTTGCCCCGCCGGCGTGACCATCACGTTACCTGCTTTGATATCGCGATGGACAATGCCGCGCGCGTGTGCGGCAGCGAGTGCATCCGCCGTTTGCAACGTGATCGAGAGCGCGCTTTCGAGTGACAAAGGTCGACCATTCACGAGTTGCCTCACGTTTCGCCCTTCGATGTACTGCATGGCGATGAAGTGAATGCCGTTGATCTCGTTGAGGTCGAAGATAGTGCAGATGTTCGGATGATCGAGCGCTGAAGCGAGACGTGCTTCGCGTTCGAAGCGCTTGAGATTCGCTTCGCGTGCAGTCAGCTCGGCGGGCAGAACTTTGATGACAAGCGTGCGGCCGAGTTTTGAATCGACCGCTTTATAGACCGTGCCCTGCCCGCCCTCACCGAGCTTCTCGAGGATCTTGTAATTGCCTAACGTCGAACCAATCATTTAACAAACGAAATAGGTCCTATAGGACCTATAGGACCTATTTTACATAGAAAACAATGAACCGTTAGTCGGGGTGGGGTCTTAATTTGAAAATCTTCTCTGCGGTTCTCGGCGTATCTCTGCGCCCTCTGCGTTTGAGTTGTCGTTTAACGCAGAGAACACTGAGATACGCCGAGGACGCAGAGAAAATCGCTCAATTTAAGACACCACTTAGTCGGCGATGCCCACCTGCCAGAGCATGAACGCGTAGTCAAACGCCGTCTCGCGCAGCGCATCGTAACGCCCTGACGCACCGCCGTGACCGGCGCCGAAGTTGACCTTCAACAGCAACGGATTGTGGTCAGTCTTCAT
>DASTTS010000070.1:0-2014 GCA_035760085.1 Pyrinomonadaceae bacterium | reverse complement strand
ATCTGTTCGCGCGGCTCAGCCAGGGTCTTCTCCATCGCGCCCAGAATGTAGAGCCGGCCCTTCTTCGCCTGCTCGAGCGCCTCGGCCATGATCTGCGCATTTATGCCTGCGATCTTGATGTCCATCTGCAACGCCGTGATACCGTTGCGCGTACCCGCGACTTTGAAATCCATGTCGCCATAGTGATCTTCGGCACCAGCGATGTCAGTCAGGATCGCGTACTTGTTTCCTTCCATCACGAGTCCCATCGCGACGCCCGCCACCGGTGCTTTCAAAGGCACACCCGCATCCATCAACGAGAGCGTGCCGCCGCAAACAGTCGCCATCGACGACGAACCGTTTGATTCGGTGATCTCTGAAACTACGCGGATTGTGTATGGAAACTCTGAATCTTCAGGAAGGACTGTTTCGAGAGCGCGACGCGCGAGCGCGCCGTGTCCGATCTCGCGCCGGCTCGATGAACCGAAACGTCCGACTTCGCCGACGGAGTACTGCGGGAAGTTGTAGTGCAGCAGGAAACGACGTTTGACTTCGCCCTTCTCGAGATCGTCGATGAACTGCTCGTCTTCTTTCGTGCCGAGAGTTGTCGAAACGAGCGCCTGCGTCTCGCCACGTGTAAAAAGTGCCGAGCCGTGCACGCGTGGTAACCAACTGACTTCCGACGTGATCGGCCGGATCTCGGAAAAACGCCGTCCGTCTGGCCGCCGTCGTTTGTTGAGAATATCGTCGCGGAAGACCATCTCTTTGAGCTGGTCGAAGATCAGTTTCGCCATTGCGCGTCGTTCCGGCTGATCTTCCGGATACGACTCGATAACTTCTTTCTTCAATGCATCGACCGCGGCGTAGCTGGCGCGTTTTTCCTGTGTGCTCGTGTCGAGCGCAGTGCGCAAGTTTTCCGCGTAACGCTCGGTGATCTCGCGTGTCATGTCGGGATCAAGTTCCACGGCCGCCACTTCGCGCTTCTGAATCTCGAGGGCTTTGTAAAGCTCTCTCTGCCAACGACAGAGACGATTGATCTCCTTGTGCGCGAGCATCAGGGCTTCGACCATGATCTCTTCCGAAACTTCACTTGCTCCGGCTTCGACCATCACGATCGCTTCTTCAGTTCCAGCGACAATCAAGTTCAAACGCGACTCACGCACTTCGTCGTAAGTCGGGTTAATAATGTAACGTCCCTCGATCAACCCGATACGCACGCCCGCAATGGGATTCAGAAACGGAATATCTGATAGATAAAGCGCGCACGACGCGCCCGTGATGGCAATAACGTCGGGATTGTTGTCGGGGTCTGCGGAAATAACGCTGGCAATAACCTGAGTTTCGTTTCGATAACCTTCGGCAAACAATGGGCGGCAGGGACGATCGATCAGACGGCTGGTCAGGACTTCCTTTTCATTCGGACGGCCTTCGCGCCGGAAGTAGTTACCGGGGATGCGCCCGGCCGCATAATTTGATTCACGATACTCGACCGTGAGGGGAAAGAAATCAACTCCTTCGCGGACGGTGGGAGCACCAACTGCAGCGACCAGCAACATCGTGTCGCCGTAACGAATCACGACCGATCCGTCCGCCTGCTTTGCAACGCGGCCGCTCTCAACGGTCAACTCCTTATCACCAAGCTTGATTGATTCTTTGAGGTATTTCCTATGTGACATTTCTATTCTCCTTAGCACGATACACCTGAACACTATTCAGGTCGCGGCACCCAACACATACGGGGCGCGCTGTTTTGCGAGCAATCTGCTCTTGATTTTTCTGGGCCGCCAACGTGAAGCGGTGGGCTACAGCTGCAACAAAAAAAGGCGGCACGAGCCTCTTGAACCGTGAAGCTCGTGCCGCCTAGTGCTCTAAACTTTGGCCGTACACGTCCGCTTTGTTCGCAGTCAATCGCCGTCACGTTCGGCACTGCCACAAGCTCTTCGATAGACGCGGGCTTTAACTGAACAGAGATTCGAAGCTCTCTCTCAACGTTTGAATCTAACGGCGCAGACCCAGACGATTAACTACCTCATGG
>DASTTS010000069.1:0-7417 GCA_035760085.1 Pyrinomonadaceae bacterium | reverse complement strand
GATGCTGGCGAAGTTTAATCGCGAGCACTGGCACGACGAGGATGAAGTGAGATTCATCATCGCCGGACACGGCCTGTTTCACATTCACTCGACAACCGGAGCCGTACTCGCGATCGAAGTCGAAGCCGGCGATCTGATTCGCGTACCGCGCGGTACGCTCCACTGGTTCAACCTCTGCTCCGATCGCCGCATCAGGGCGATTCGTCTGTTCCAGGACACGGCGGGTTGGACGCCTAATTACACCGAAAGCCGCGTCGATGAAAACTTCCTGCCGGTGTGTTTCAGCGCCGCGCACTTCTCCACCGCGACATGAGCCTGCGCGCGATCCTGCTCGATATCGAAGGCACGACGACACCGATCGCTTTCGTTCACGACGTGTTGTTTAGCTACGCGCGTGATCACGTGAGGGAGTTTCTTGAAAAAAATCCTGACGCGGAGGAGATTGCGCGCCTGCGTGAGGAACATGAGCGTGATGTAAGTGAGGCGCCACCGCTTACGGACCAGATCGACTCGATCGCCTCGTATGTTCAATGGCTGATAAAACTCGATCGTAAATCGACGGGATTGAAGTCATTGCAAGGAAAGATTTGGCGGCAGGGTTATGAAGACGGATCGTTGCAGGCGCAGGTGTATGCGGATGTGGCGCGGGCGTTTGCACGTTGGCGCGAGCGAGGATTGAGGATCGGGATTTTTTCGTCGGGGAGCGTGTTGGCCCAGCAGCTACTCTTCGCACACACGGAGGTTGGGGATCTCACGCCGTTTATCGATAGTTACTTCGACACAACCGTTGGGAAGAAAGGTGATGCGGAGAGTTATCGGAGGATAGCAGAGGCGATGGGTTTAGAGGTGCATGAGATCCTTTTTATATCGGATGTCATCTCCGAGCTTGATGCGGCGAATGAAGCCGGGATGAAAACAATCCTTTCCATCCGTCCCGGCAATTCACCGCAGCTCCAACAATACCCTTCGATCCATAGTTTCGACGAAATCCAATAACATGGATTGACGCGGAATAAATACACGGATTTAGCGCCACTCTCCCTGGATTGTGAACGGAGCCCAGAAGTGCGCCGCGTTCCAGCGACGGTCGCGCAGCATTGATAGTTGCGCGGCGCGCAGGGCTGCCGCGGGGCGCAGACCATCTTTCAGCATTGCTTCGTAGAAGCGTCGCATCATGCCGGCGCTCGCGCGATCGTCGATACGCCAAAGAGTCGCGACTACACGAGGCGCGCCCGCGTACATAAAACCGCGAGTTAGACCAACCAAGCCTTCGCCTTTGATCTCTTTGCCCAGCGCCGTCTGGCACGCACTCAATACCACCAGATCAGCATTGAGCTTTAAGTTATAGATATCGTAAAGCCGCAGAAAACCGTTCTGCGCCCTGCCTTGCTCATCGACAAGCGACAGCACAACGCCGGACAGATTCGGATGCTGGTTGTTGATTAACCCGTGCGTGGCGAAGTGAACGATCTGGTAGTCACCCAGTCGCGCGTCTGTGGCGGTCGCACGATTCGCGGCGAAGTCGACGGCCTTCAAGTTGCGCTTCTCGCCTGCGAGACGTGCAATCTCGTCCGCTTCCTGACGACTGAATCGCAGTCGCACCAGATCATTAATACCCGACTCAACCGCAGATCGCTGCGCTTCAACAAATGGCGAGTCGGGCGCGGCAGTTTTGACTGCCTGGGCCAGACGCGCATCATTCGCCGTGAAAACAGGATCCGCGAGCACAGCGACTCCCTTGCTCGCCGGTTTCCGATTTCCAAACTCCTCTCGCAACATCGCCAGCACAGACGCGGACGGCAAATTCACGATCTCGTGATCCACGATCAACGGCTGCGCAACGTCTCCACCCAACGGCAGCGCCGCAAACGGCACATACTGCAACACACCTTCGGCAACGATCAGCAGTCTCTTCTGGCCAAGCTCAGCCGCAACCGGCCCAAGCAACATCCGGCTCAAGCTCGCCGCCGCCTGCGCATAATCTGTATCGACGTGATCGAGTCGCTGCCTTTGTTGCGCCAGCGTCTCCTTCGACACTGCCGCGTTGCGTTCGGTCAACAACTGGTAGAAACGCTTTGCTCCCTGCTCGATCGTCGCGCGTCCCGGCAACTCAAACGACTTAACCGCATCGTGTGAAACAACCCACACGAAACTCTTCTGCTCGCCGAGCGCATACTCGAGCAATAACGTATTCTGGTCCAACACCTGCTTTTGGATCTGTGCAACACTCAGCGGCTGCGGCTCGACTAACGAAGCATAGCGAGGACTCGACTGCCGGATGCGCGCCTGCACCTGATCGTACTCCGTGGTTAGCGCATCGAGCTCTTTCGACGCTGCCGTTGCTTTCTGTTCCGTGTACTTCCCACTCAACAGACGCGTCTGTCGTTCAGCAGCTTCCGCAATCGATCGCCGTAAACGACCCTCACGCTCGATTAGCGACGGATCGACACCCTGCTGGATCTCGGCGCGCGCCTCGCGCAGCAATTCCAGTAACGATCTGGCGCGACTCTTTTCACTAACCTCCATTGCAGCCGCAGCAAATCCTTCGTCCGGCCTTTGCTGGTGCAGGCGCATTAACACCTCGATCTCAAACTCGTAATACTCTCGCACTGACGCCAGATACGAAGTACGAAAGCTCTGGCTCTTGAGATTGATACGGATCGACTCACTCCGCGCGATTGCCTGTTCGATTAACTTCCGTGCCGACAAAAGATCGCCGCGAGCAAACTCAATCTTAGCGATCTCCGACAAAACATTTGCCTCGGTATCCGGATCGTCAACTTTGGCACTCAGCGTTCGCGCCTCGTTGAGATATTCAAGCGCTCTGGGTATCTGACCCTCTTCGCGCTGAAAGACACCGAAGTTTTTAAGTGTGGTGGCGAGTTGGCGATCGTTTTGGACCGATCGATGCAGCGCGACTGCCTGAGTGTAATAGTCGAGCGCTTTCTGCTTGTCTCCCAAATGCGCGTAGCAACTGGCGATGTTGTTAAGCGTGATGGCGCGACCGTCGCGATCGTCTTTTTCGGGACGAAGCTCGAGCGCTTGCAGGTGAAACTCGAGCGCCCTGGGAAAGTCGTTCAGCCTGGCGTAGTTAGCACCGATTTTATTAAGTGAGTTCGCTAAACTGTCTTTCTTATTGCGTTTGCGGAAAGCCTCCGCTGCCTTCGTGTAATACTCGATTGCTTTTTCATACTCGCCAAGCTGTCCGTAGGTCCAGCCGATGTTATGCGTGACTACAGCCGCGCTCTGGTCGTTTTTCAGACTAGTATGAATTGCAAGCGCCTGCTGGTATAAGTCCAAAGCCTTTTGATAATCGCCTGTGTTCCCGTAAATGTTTCCCGTGTTACTCAACGTAACAGCCTGACCCGCGACGTCTTGAATTTCGCGCTTGATTTCCAATGCCTGCCTACACAGATCAAACGCCTTTTTGTACTCGGCAAGATCGTTGTTGAGGACGCACATGTTCCCGAGCGTCGTCGATTCTTTCAGTCGTTCGCCAGTCTCGTGCAGGACGGACACAAACTGTTCCATGTAGTCGAGCGACTTCCTTTTTTCGCCCATTCCCCAATAGGCAATACCGATGTTCGACAACGTAGTGGACCGGCCTATCGGATCGGCATCAGACCGTAACTTCAGCGCCTCGAGAAAAATGTCGAGTGCTTGTTTCCGTTCACCACGATTGTTGAAAGAGCTGCCAAGCTCGTCCAGGAGATAAGCTTCGAGGTTCGTATTTCCGGCGGCCCGGGCCAGCGGAAGCCCGGTCTTCGCTGCTTCGCCCGCTTCAGCGTATTGGCCCAATAGATTACTCGTATAGGCCACGTAGTAATACGCTCGCGCTTCGTAGGCTTGATCTTTTGCGGCACGCCAGACAGGAATTGATTTTTGAAATTTATCGAGAGCTTCGTCTTTAGAGGTGGCCGTCTGGTTAATCAAAAACTGCATGCCCTCTTCCGCTAACTTTTGTCCTTCTACACGCGCGCGATCCGCGGCCGTCGCTGGATGAATCTGCGTTAGTGTGAGGGCGTAACTGCCGGTGCGAACTGGTTTGGCGGCCGCTTTTACTTCGATGCGATAGGTGGTCGCGTCCTGTGCGACGAGAGAGATTTCCTCTGAGAAGCCCATGCTTGCGAGATCGGAGGTTCTGAGTTTCTGCCCATCGGCCCCGTAGATCGTGAGAGTCAGATTCAGGTTTTTCTGGTTTAACTGAACGGAGCCGTACATTCCCGCGGCTAATGCCATGCTGTAGGAATGCGTCTCGTCCGCAGCAATCGTTTGTTCGATTGCTTTTTCGGGCTCGAGAACGGAAGAGTTAGTTCGACAGGATTGACAATCCTGTAAAATGCTTTGTTTGGATTGGGCGGGGACCGGTGAGTTAAGAATTAGAGTGGCGAAACCTATCAACAGTGCGTTTTTGGCGGGATGATTCATTTCTTCCTCACAGTGAAGTAATAAAAGCCAACATCTTCAGCAGCGCCGCCTTCCGTGAGGCCGCGCAATCTGAGCTCATATTCGCCCGATTTGAGAACCGTTGCCGGTAACGTTAGTCCGACAGCGCGTGTTCCACGTCGACTACGCGCCGCCAGGTTTTCGCGATTCCAAACGTTGCGCCCGGCTAACGTGCGTAGCTCGACTGCAAACGTTTTGTATTGCTCTTCAGGATCGATACCGATATTAAGCCGGACCAGGCGTGCGTCGTTTGAAAGATCGAGGTTCGGCTTCTCACCACCGCCGCGCGATAGACCAGGCAGAAGCATTAACGAGGCAATCACGGTCGGCGGCGCCGGATTTGTCGCTTCTGGAGTTTCTGTTAACTGTCGTAACGACTCATCAGTTTGCTCTCGCTGTTGCTTTTCCTGATTGAGCCGCGCATTGAGCTCTTCGTTACGTTTGCGCTCTGCGTCGAGCGCTTGTTGCAAGGTTTGTCCTGACTGCTTCTCTGCTTGTAGCTGCGTGACTTGTCGACGCAAACGCTGCGTTTCGACGAACAACCATGCAGCACCGGCGACTACCAGGATCGCGGCAGCAGCAAATGCGAGGCGTGCCGCCGGATTCAATCCATTTATGAACGCGTAAAGCGACTCGCGCCAGGACCACGTCGTCGCGGGTTGGACCAATTTTTTTTCTGGAGCAGTGGACTCGGAGACTACGGTGCGCAGCGCTTTCGCGAATTCGACGCGCTTGCGCCGCTCGGCCGATGCGAGAAAGCGCGACTCGAAACGTTGCCGTGCGTCGCCGGAGAGCTCGCCGCGGACGTACTCGTCGATCAGGTCGTTTTCAACCGCGGTGATACTCGCGAGGTACTCCTGGTCTGAGAAAGCACGGTCCTCGATCTCGACCTGCTGTTCTTCAGGCAGCTCGCCGAGCAAGTACCGCGAAATTAATTTTTCGTTATCAACTGCCATGATTAGGTTGGCCACATCGGTTTTCCACGCAGGGGCGGCCACGGAGGGCCGCCCCTACAGTTTTCATCTTGACTCAAGTTCAATGCGACAAACAGTGCGGGGTACATCCATTTATGAGTGGCCAAACTTACGATTCCATCACACAATTTTTTCAGGCTCCGCTCATGCAGTCTTCCACGCACAACTGAAGCCTTTCCCGCAACCGTAAGGTCCTCATTCTTAACGTGTTTACTGGAATTCCGAGGCGATCGAGCAGCTTCTTCCGGTTCTCGATCTTTTCCCCTTTGTCGCCCTGGTAGTACTGAAGAATCAGCTCGCGATTGTCCGGAGACAGGGTTTGTAGACAACTTCGCAGGCACGTGAGCCGGCTTTCATCCGTGTCTTCCGGAGCGTAGACATCGGGCGCGACGCCGATTTCGGCAAGCGCCGACTGCTCCCGCTGCCGCCCTTTATTGATTTCGAGCAATAAAAGCCGCGCCACCCCGATCGCGTAGCCTGAATGGTTGAGAATCTCCTCACCCTCGGCGACACGTTTCGCCATGCGGTTGATCGTCTCGTCCGCGTGGTCTTCGGGAAACGAGCAACCGCGCCACTCGAAGAAGCGCGTCAGATTGTTTCGGATTTCGAGGTATTTCCGGCCCGCAGACTCGCGGTCTCCGCCGAACGCTACCAGCAACTTATCAAAAGCGTCCTGCGTGAGCGTCCACTTTTGACGAGGCGCGGATTGAACATGGTCCTGCCCGTCGAGCATTGACTATCGGGATTCGAGGTGAGACTTCTCCGCGTAACCTCAGCGTCCTCTGCATCTCTGCGGTAAATACGGTCGATCTATAACATCTACCGCAGGGACGCTGAGGTACGCAGAGAAAACTACTGCTTGATTGCGTCGTAGAGCTGTTTTGCCATCTCGGCGTCGAGGCCCTTAAGCACGTCATACTGGGCCAGCGCCTGAGTCTTGTCGTTGATTGCGAAGTAAGTCAGACCCAGATTGAAGTACGCCTGGGCCAGATTCGGTCTTAACTTGATCACTTGTTTGTACGACTCGATTGCTTCCGAATAACGGCCCGCGTTGTAAAGAGTCAATCCGAGATTGAAGTGAGCGGACGCGTTCGTCGGCTCGATCTCCGACGATTTCTTCAACGCGTTGGCGGCTTCGTCGTAACGCTTCAAACCGTTGTAAGCGTTGCCGAGGTTTTTGTAAGCATACGAACGGATCTCGTTTCTCTCCTGGAATCCGGTTTTGTACGCCTCGCCCGTCTCGCCCAGCAACTTGATCGCCTGAAGACTCGCGTCCACGGCGTCCTGGTACCGGGCGCTGTGGTTGTACGCGAAACTCATATTGTTATAGACCTCGGGGCTCGGATCGCGCTTCAGGGTCTCTTTGTAGACGTCGATTGCTTCCGGGTAGCGGTTCAGACGGGCCAGTGAAAATGCGAGCGGCAGGTACGCGCCGTTGTAATCCGGTTTGACTTTGAGCGCCTTCTGGTACGCGTCTACGGCCTGAGAAAACTTGCCCTGGTCCACGTAAACATTTCCCAGACCGGCAAAGGCACGCGCATCGTTGGGGGCGATCTGCGCTGCAAGCTGATACTGCTGTTCGGCTTCGTCGTAGCGCGGCTTCGGCGCGCTTCGCGCTGCATTGGCTCGCGCGATGATCGTATCCTGCTGGCGCACAGGCGGTTTTTTGCCAGGCTTAACGCGTCCGCCGCCGGTTGCACCGGAAACCTGCACGGTCGGGTTCTGCGGCGCGCGGAAGATCAGGGCCGCGCCGCCGGTGATATCGCGGACAAGGCTGCCGCCGCCGGTTATGTCCTGGGCCGTGACGCTGGGCCAGGCCTGCGAGATAGCCAGTGCCAAGCCCAAACAAAGTACCGGGAAGAGACGATTTCGCATACAACTCCTTCTCCTTCGGCGCAGATTACAACTCATTCCGGCCAGAGATACAAGGAGAGAAGTCGAGGACAGGATTTACAAGATTCTTCAGGATGGACTGGTAGTCCTACGAATCCTGAAAA
>DASTTS010000068.1:0-10840 GCA_035760085.1 Pyrinomonadaceae bacterium | reverse complement strand
TGGAATGAGAAGAGACACAGTTTCAGAGCGAAACTGTTCAAGCCGCTGCAACCTACGTTTGAGCGTTGGGCGAAGTCGTTGCAGAAGCGAGCGGCAGCTGAGAAGAAGCGACAGGCGAGTTAGGGCCAGGATTTACAAGATTTTCATGATTATCATGAAAAATCCTGTTCATCTTGTACTTCATCAATCTCGTCTGCCACGGCCCGGAGGATCAACGCGACCTCCGCATCACTCACCTGCGAAGCCTTAAACTTCACCTCAATATTAAAATCCTTCTCCGGCGACGCATACTTGAACGTGTAAGGCTTGTTGTCAGGCACAACGCGTGGCCCCATCTCCTGACGTCGCACTTCTCTCGCGTCATTCCGGTTTAACCCACGCGTCGCGATCTCTTTCGCGAGCCGTCGCATCGAGTCGTCGTCAGGCTGGCGCACGATCTGAAGCAACGACGACTTCGCATTAATCTCAGCAGTACGACACACCTCGCGCACGTCCTCCGGAATGCGCGCGATCGCAAGCGCCTCGCTCACCGTCGTCCTGCTCTTCCCAACTTTGCGCGCCACGTCGTCGTGCGTGTAACCGAAACGATCGCACAGCGCCAGCAGTCCATCCGCTTCTTCCCAAACCGTGAGATCCTTGCGCTGCATATTCTCGATCAGCGCGATCTCCGCCACCGTGCCCTCGTCGACTTCCATCTCGACACATGGAACTTCCTTGAGCCCTGCCTTCTGCGCCGAGCGCCAGCGACGTTCCCCGGCGATGATCATCCAGCGTCCGGTGAGTCGATTTGGTTTGACGAGCAAAGGCTCGAGCACGCCCTTCTCGGCGATCGAGGCGGTGAGCTCGGTGAGATCGCCGAATTCCGTACGCGGCTGTTCCGGGTTCGGATCCAGCTTGTCCACGGCTATCATCCTGCCGACCTGCTGCGGCCGGTGTTGCGACAGTTCTTCGACGTAATGCGCGTCGTGGCGCATCTGGAGGCCGGTTGGCAATCCCCTCTTAGACACGGCTAATTACCTCTTCGCAAAGTTTTCCGTATTCGATTGCTCCGGATGAGTTCGGAGCAAAGCTAAAGATCGACTCTTTGTAGGCGGGCGATTCTTCCAGTCTGACGCTCTTCGTAATCACAGTATCGAAAAGCTTTGGACCAAACACCGATTTGATCTGTTCGTGAACTTCTCGCGCGAGCGTGGTGCGTTTGTCGTGCAAGGTAACGAGCACGCCGAGTAGCTCAAGATTCGGATTCGGACGCGCTTTGACTTTCTCGATCGTTTCCAGCAAATCGTCTGTGCCTTCGAGTGCGAAGTAAGACGACTGGATCGGAATTAACACGTGTGAAGCTGCGACGAGGGCATTCACAGTGATCAGACCGAGTGTCGGTGGTGTGTCGATAACGATAACCTCGTAGTGTTGGCGAAACGGCTCGAGACGATCTTTGAGCCGGAAGGGCGCGTCGAAATCGCCGACCAGTTTTGCCTCGAGTTTTGCAAGATTGATGCGCGCAGGAACGACGTGCAGGTTCTCGACCGGACTCGGGTAAACAGAATCTTCCACCGGCGCCAGCCCGTCCATCATTAACTCGTAGATCGAACGCTCGACGGTGCGTGGATCGAGAAACGAGATGGAACTATTGGCTTGTGGATCGAGATCGAGAAGGAGGACACGTTTTCCCTTGCGGGCAAAAGCGGCGGCGAGATTGATGGCGGTAGTGGTCTTCCCTACCCCACCTTTCTGGTTGGCGATGGCAATTACCATTCGCTGCAGTGGCAAACTATCGCTCCATAACTTAACTAACCTCTTCTCGGCGTAACCTCTGCATCCTCTGCGTCTCTGCGGTTAATGTTCAATCACCGCAGAGGGGCAGAGGACGAAGAGGTTGCGCAGAGACTACATCGGCAGATCACCGGCCTCGCCGATAACGTCAGGCCATTCCTCTTCGCTCGCTGACATCTCTGACTCTTCACCTTCGTCGTTCGGCAACGAGTTGCGCGATGCTTTGATCACTTCCATATCGACGAAGATCGGGCAGTCAGCTCGCAACGCCAGCGCGATCGCGTCGGAAGGTCGCGAGTCGAGCACCATCCGGTCGCCGTCGCTGTTGCGCATCTCGATCACCGCGAAGAACGTGTTGTCGCGGAGACTCGTCACTACAACTCGTTCGACTCGAACTCCCAACTCAACGATCAGATTGCGCAGGAGATCGTGTGTCATCGGCCGCGGTGGCGCGATCTTCTCAATCTCCAGCGCGATGGCGTTCGCTTCGTACGCGCCGACCCAGATCGGCAGCATGGTATCACTTTGAACGTCTTTCAAAATAATAATTGGAGTCCCGCTGTTGGGATCCATCATTAATGCTCGGATCTTGACCTCGATTTCCATACGCAGGTACCCCTAACCCTGAATCCCTCAAGATTCTACCCTGTAACTCTTGAAGAATCCTGCAAATCCTGTCTCAAACTACCATACAAACTATTCGTCTTCGCGGCTGTCACCACCACATCAACGATCTCACCTTCGAGACTGCTGTCGCCTTCGAAGTTCACCACTTTGTGGCAAGTCGAATGCCCGCTGAGATCGGTTTCCGATCGCGAGCTTTGCTTTTCAGCAAGCACACTCAGCGTGCGACCGACATACGACTTGAAGATCTTATCCTGCGCTGCGCGTTGCACTTTTTCGAGCTCGAGGAATCGCGCCTTTTTCTCAGTCTCGGGAACGTTATCATGAAACTCTGCCGCCGGCGTTCCAGCGCGCTTCGAGTACTTGAAAATGTACAGGCTGTCGTACTCACACTCCCGAACAAGCTCGACCGTCTGTTGAAAATCTTCGTCAGTCTCACCTGGAAATCCGACGATGATGTCGCTCGTTAGTGCGAGTCGCCGGCTGGAGCTCTTGATACGCTCGATTCGTTCGAGGTAGTCACTTCGTTTATGACCACGGCGCATCAGTTTGAGAATGCGATCGCTGCCTGACTGCACTGGCAAGTGGACCCAGTCGCAAAGGTTTGGGTTCTCTTCGATTGCTGAAACGATGTCAGGGTGAAAGTCGCGTGGAAACGAGGTTGTAAACTTGATGCGCGGCAGTCCGGTTGCTGCAACTGCGCGCAACAAGCGACAGAACGGCGTCGCGCCGGCAAATCCTTCCAAGCCGTCTTCGACGCGCGGACGATAGCTGTTCACGTTTTGTCCGATGAGATGGATTTCTTTATAGCCGAGTGCCTGAAGTCTTTTTGCTTCGGCGACGATCTCGCTCGCCGGACGACTGCGCTCGCGACCGCGTGAGTACGGCACAATGCAAAACGAGCAGAACTTATTGCAGCCTTCGATGATGGGAATGAAAGCGACGTGTGGCGAGTGTCGCTCGACTGGAGAGACGTCCCACGACTCGTGTTCGCCGCGCTCGCCGAGGTCAAGCACTTTCCTTTCACCGTCGCGCGCACGCTCGATCAGGACAGGAATACGATCGGTAGCGCGTGTTCCGATCACCATGTTTACCGCAGAAGCGTGTTCGAAAACGGCGTCGCCTTCGAGTTGGGCCACGCAGCCCATCACGCCTACCAACAGATCTTGTTTGTTGGGTCGTGCAGCGCGCAACTCACCGATGCGCGTGTAGACTTTGCGTTCTGCTTTCTCGCGTACGGAACACGTGTTGAGCAACACGACGTCAGCGTCATCGACTGACTCGCACAAGTCGTATCCAGAGGCGCGCAGACCGGTCGCCGCCCGCTCGGAATCAGCGACATTCATCTGGCAGCCATGCGTCTCAATGTAAACACGAGGCTTCATGCTTTTAACCGATTGACAGTGAAGACAGTCTACCAGAAATCATTTGAGGAACGCGATAGCGACACTTTTGCCGGATAGGCGCATATTTATCGCGTTAAAAAAGTGGATCGCTTGATTCTTCAGTTTTTCGCTTGTAGTATCGCGACGTCAGTAAAACCCAGTAAAGAAAGAAAGGCTCCTCATGTCCTTCAATAAGATAATTCTCGTGGGAAATCTCGGTCGCGATCCCGAGCTGCGCTACACTGCCCAGGGCACTCCCGTTTGCAGCTTCAGCATGGCGACCAACGAACGCCGCAAAGATCGTAACGGCGAGATGCAGGACCATACGACGTGGTTCCGCATCACTCTCTGGAACCGCCTCGCGGAAACTGCCTCACAGTATCTGCAAAAAGGTAAACAGGTTTACATCGAGGGTCGCTTGCGCGTGGAAGAGTACACCGATCGCGACGGCAAACCGCGCCACTCGCTCGAAGTGTTTGCGACTGACATGCACTTCATCGGCTCACGCGGCGACGACGGCGGCGGCACGTACGAACGCGCAGCTTCGGCCGGTGCCGGAGGCGGCAGCGGACCTGCGGATTCACCGGGAGATTTGTCCGACGACGATATCCCGTTCTAAGACCGATCCCATAACACATCCTATCAAGCTGCCGTGGCCGCTTTTTCTTGAAGTGCAGGCGAAGCTACGCTTGCAACCGGCGCCGGTTCTGCAACCACACCTTCGCCTTCCGGCAATCTTGCATACCTCAGGATCAGTTCCTGCACTTCGCTGCTCCGTTCCTTCCCGAAAACTTCGTCCAACCGCTTGATGAACGGGGTTTCACCCTCGACCACCACGTCGCCCTGCTTGATCATCTTACTCAGCCCGAAGATCACATCAGGAGGCGCTTGCTTGGCCAGTAGTGTTTCCACCAGTTGACGCGTGACTCTGAATCTCCTGGCACCAGCTATTCTGCGGGTTTCATTGATTTGGTGATACGAGGCAGCGATGTTCCCTACAATTCCAATCTGCACCAGCAGTGTAAATAGAGTCAGCCAACCGGAGCCGATCGAACCGGAGGCATACAGGTAAAGGCCAATTAGCAGCAGGGTCATGCTTACCAGAGTAAGGGCCTCGAATAATGAAACAAGCTTCGAATTACTTTCCGGCTTGCTGGTTGTGTCCATGTTTGTAAACCTCCTTTGCAAGAGCAAAGCTGAGTTAACGGATCCGGGTGTAGGTAAGGATGGTGTCCTGCCAGAAGCTAAAGCGCCCCAGTACCATTGATTGATTTTGTTGATAGTAGCTCGTTTGTTGAAGCTCTATTTTCAGCTTCTTTATGAACTCTTCTTTCTTAACCGGGACGCCACCTCTTAGATATAGCCACCTCATCGCTTCAGAAATCGCAGCATCTGCGGCCAGTTTTGCGTCGTAATTCTGTATTGAAGCATACGCAGTATCCGTCGCGGCCTGGCTGAGCTTCTGTTTCTCACCATTGTAAAAAGTTGCATAGCCGTTCATCAGATCCGCGATTTGCTCGAGGGCGCGTTTCGATACGAAGTATCGATCGGGGCCGTGAAACAATGAGCCGATGCCAGATCGTTCTGTTGGATTTGCGGGCTTATCAAGATTGATTGAGTGCAGGTCGTCGAACTTCGTTATAAAATCTTGCAGCGACTTCAGTGTGTTGTCGAAAGTCGACTTACCTTGCAGCTCGATCAGGAGCGCTTTGTCCACGGAATTATCCAAGGCGTCTTTTGTCACATGGTTTGCCACCTTGATCTCGTCTGTACTCGTTGAAGGAGTTAAGTTTTTGAGCTTCGTGGATAAGTCCTGGTTCACCGCCGTCAGGCTGGTTAACGCGGTCTTAATGCTTTCCACTGAAGCCGGGTCGAGAGAAACGCTGGTATTGCCTGGATTACCACCCTTCTCTAGTACGGGATTGACGGTAATCTGAGGATAGACCTTAACCACCGGAGGCTGAGGTGTTGAGCCGGCAATTTCCTGGTGAGTTGAGTAGTCATAGACTCCGTTGTCATACGCATAGTCATATTGAGTATTCGTAGAATCGTAATGCGCTGCGGGAGTTCCTGAGCTTTCCGGGGGACTGTACGCTCCTTTGACTCTGGCTGCCGGTTTTCCCGGTTCGGGCGCCGGACGTTGATATTGAGCAAGTGCCTGATCCGCCTTGTTATTGATTGAGACTCCGGCCGCGACGGCAGTGCCGAGACCAAGTGCGGCGACGGTCATCACTGCGGCCCTGCCAACCGGAAGGATCGGGCTCCGGCCTGGTCCAATTAATGAAGTAGCCTGATCGGTAACCGTTTTCACGCCGTCACTCAGCATTAAGGTGCGAAGCAATAGGGCAACGACTGCTAGCAACGCGAAAACGATAATTACAACGAACGAGATCCTGAGAATTTGATAAATGATATGCAGGCCCGATTGATCGTCGAGAGTGGGTCCCAGCAAGGCCTGGAAAAAGCCTTGCCGCTCTTGCCGTCCTGCGAGTTCGGCATCAATCTTTTTCAACGGGACGTTCTTAAGATAATGATAGACGCTCGCAATCTTGTCCTGCGTATTCCGGTAGGACCCTTCGTCATATGCTATGTAGTCTGTTGAGCACTTTTCAATGTCTAATGCGGCTGAACTCTCTGACTTTGATTCTTCCGCAGGCGGCGTGAGCGCCCTCGCGACACAGCCCCTGAACGTTGCCTGCGCAACAAAATCTTTGGGTTCGTTGGCTCGAGAGATCCGTGCCACGACCTTGTTGATGAAATCGTCTGCGGTGCTGTACTGGCTGACGTGAATGAAGCCCTGGATTTCTTCCCATTTATTGATGGCATCAGGCCCTTGTTTCTGAAACTCACTCTTCAGACGTTCCTTGAATTTTTCATCAACCAGGATTGGGCGGGCCTTCTCTTCGTCAAAACTCTGCTTTACCTGATCGAGGTAGTACAAGCCGTAACATGCTAATGCGGCAAATACGATAGCCGGCCACTTCCGTATCATGCTTTTCCAGCGCTCTGAAACAGCTTGCCGCAGTAGATCGACTTCCATTGTTAACTCCTTTGCGTGAGAAGTGTGTTTCGCGTAGAGATAAACCTTGCCCGGTTCACCCTATATGTCTGTGAAGGAATTTTCGTTTCTCTTTACCGCTGAAAAAGGTAAACAGCTTTACCAGGAAGGTTGTACAGGCGGGATTTGTTCTGCGAGGTAAGAGGGCTCTAGCTATCTTTCCCTTCGACGCCCCAGCGGCCGAAGCCGCGCAGCTTCTTGTAGCGACGTTTTAGTCTGTCTTCTTGCGAACAGCTGACCGCCTCGGCCAGACGTTCACTCAATGCTGAATCGAGATAGCGAGCCGTCTGATCGTAGTCGTTGTGTGCGCCGCCTTCGGGCTCGGGAATGATCTTGTCTACAATTCCCTCTTCGTGAAGATGTTGCGCGGTGAGTCGCAGACCTTCGGCGGCCTGGTCCGCTCGTGACGAGTCTTTCCAGAGAATCGCTGCACAACCTTCAGGACTGATGACGGAGTAAATCGAGTTTTCGAGCATCAACACCTGATCGCCGATGCCGATCGCTAGTGCGCCGCCTGAGCCGCCTTCCCCGATCACCGTCACGATGATCGGCACCTTGATCTTCGCCATTTCGCGCAGGTTATATGCGATGGCTTCGGCTTGCCCACGCTCTTCGGCGTCGATGCCGGGATACGCGCCCGGAGTGTCGATGAAGGTGAAGATCGGGCGCCCAAACTTCTCTCCGAGTTTCATCACGCGCAGTGCTTTTCGGTAACCCTCGGGTTTGGGCATACCGAAGTTTCGATAGCTGCGCTGCTTTGTGTCACGACCCTTCTGATGACCGACAACGATCACTGGCAAGCCGTGAAAACGCGCGAGCCCACACACGATCGCCGGATCCTCCGCGAATCGCTTGTCGCCATGAAGCTCGACGAAATCTTCAAATAACCGTTCGATCAGATCGAGTGTGTAGGGACGATCGGCGTGTCGAGCAAGCTGTACACGCTCGAAGGCCGTGCGTGGCTCGGCCGGTTTCGCGGGCTCGGTTGGATTCTCTTTTTTCTCTTTAGCCATTGTGTTTACTAACCGCGCGCGTGACCGTTGGTTGTGGTTTCAAAGCTGACGCCGCAGCCCAGATCTTTGAGGGCTTTCTCCAGTTCGGCGCTTCGCCGCACGCGCAGCGCGGTATTCGGCTTGATCCTTACAACAGTTCCGTCGTCGATCAAAGTCTCCATCGTCACTTCGCAGTCGCCCGGGTTTGTGCTGAGAAGCGTCAGAATCGAGTCGCAGAGGGTCGAGAAGTCGTCGTGTTGAGGTGTGCGGACAACGAGGAACTCGTTGCCTCGCTCTGCAGCATCGATGCTCTGAACCTGATCGACGATGATCGTCGGCGGATTGTCTTCACTGAGCTCCAGTTTGCCAATCACGATCGCCGGTAACTCATTCTGCGCGAGCGCAGCGTGTTTGCGATAGCCTTCCGGCCACAACACACACTTCGTACTCCCGACTTCGTCTTCCAAACGGAAGAGCGCAAACTTGTCGCCCTTCTTAGTGGTGCGGATCTGAAGGTCACCGATGATTCCACCAGTGGTAACGCGAATCCCGGTCGTGAGCTCCGCCAATTCGGAGGACTTAACCGCTTTCACCCTCTGGAGCGTATCGAGGTAACGCTCGAGCGGGTGCCCCGAAATGTAGAAACCCAGCGCCGCTTTTTCAGCAGCTAACATTTCACTTAAAGTCCAGCCCTTCGCCGCCGGCGACAACTCGTTTGCGTAATCGATCTGCTGTGGTATGTCACCGAAAAGCCCATTCTGCCCGACGAGTCGCTCGCGTTTCGCGCGTTGGGCGTGAGACAGTGCTGCATCGATCGAATTGAAAAGACCGCCGCGCCAGGCTTCTATGGGCCGGCCATCCTTGAGCGAGTCGAAGGCGCCCGCGCTGACGAGGCTCTCAAACACTCGCTTATTTAAAGTCGACGACTCGACCCGTTCGGCAAAGTCAAAGAACGAACGGAAAGGACCACTCTCACGCGCTTCACAGATTGCATTAACAATGGAATGCCCGAGACCCTTAATCGCCGTAAGCCCGTAGCGGATGGCGCTGCTTAAGGGTGTAAAGCCGGAATTGCTTTCATTGACGTCCGGCGGCAGGAGGGCGATCTTTTGCGCCCTTAACTCTTTCGAGTACTTAAACACTTTAGCAGCGTCCTGTGCCTCGCTCGAAAGCACCGCCGCATAGAAGTGTTCCGGATAATGGGCCTTGAGGTAAGCAGTTTGGAAAGCCAGATAGGCATACGCAACACTGTGGCTACGATTGAATCCGTAATCTGAAAACTGGGCCATCAAAGAGAAGATTTTCTCGGCCTTCTCCTGCTTGATGCCACGCTCCACCGCGCCCTTGATGAACTTCTCTTCGTGGACGGCCATCTCTTCGCGCTTCTTCTTACCCATCGCGCGACGCATGAGGTCCGCTTCGCTAAGTGTATAGCCCGCAAGCTTCTGCGCGAGCTGCATTATCTGCTCCTGGTAGACGATGATCCCGTAAGTGTTGTTGAGGATCTCCTTCATCTCCGGAACGAGGTAACGCACAGCCTTCTTGCCGTGGTGCCGCTGGATAAATTCATCAACCATCCCGCCATCAAGTGGCCCGGGACGATAGAGCGCGTTGAGAGCGGCGAGATCTTCAAGCCCTTTCGGCTTCAGCTTCCGGCAGATCTCCTGCATGCCCGATGATTCAAACTGGAAGACCGCTTCAGTCCTCCCCTCAGCGAATACTGCAAGTGCTTTAGCGTCGTTAAGCGCTAAATCCGACCACTTAATCTCTTGCCCAAGCTGCTGCTTAATGGTGGTTAAGCAATCATTTATAACAGTTAAAGCGGTAAGCGCTAAAAAATCCATCTTAAGCATGCCGGTTTTTTCCAGGTCCGACATGACATATTGAGTCGTCAGTTCTTCCTTCCCGGAGACGGCAACAGGGATCAATTCCTGAAGCGGCAGCGGCGAGATCACTACGCCCGCCGCATGCACCGACGAGTGTCGAGCGCAGCCTTCGAGGCGCTGCGCGATTTCAAGTATCTCTTTAACTGTCGGGTTAGTGTCCATCTCACGCTTGAGCTCAGGTACTTGTTCAAGTGCCTGGCTCAGGCTGACGTTTCGACCACGGACCGGTGGGGGGATCATCTTGGCGATTTTTTCGACCTCGGCGTAAGGCACTTCGAGCGCCCGGCCGACGTCTTTGATCGCGGCCTTCGAAGCGAGGGTTCCGAACGTGATGATCTGGCAGACGGAGTCGCGGCCGTAGAGACCGGCAACGTGGTTGATCACGTCGCCTCGACCACGAACGCAGAAGTCGATGTCGATGTCGGGCATCGTGACACGGCCGGGGTTGAGAAAGCGCTCGAACAGAAGGTCGTACTGAAGAGGATCGACGTCCGTGATCTCGAGGCAGTAGGCGACTAGCGACCCGGCAGCCGAGCCGCGGCCCGGACCGACCGGAATCGAGTGGTCCTTGGCGTAGCGAACGAAGTCCCAGACGATGAGGAAGTAGCCGGCGAAGCCCATCTGCTTGATCATCTCGATCTCGCTGGACAGTCGCGTCTGATAATCACTGAATGGCTGCTTCAGCTCGCCACGGGCAATAAGCGTGTCCCACACCTGCTGGCGCCGTCGCTCAAAACCATTGCGGACGACCTTCTCGAAGTAGTCGTCAGCCGAGAGACCTTCTTCAGATTGCGGGATCGGATACTGCGGCAGGTAGTTGACGTGCTCAGGCAGTTTCAAGTCGCAGCGCTCGGCGATCTCGACGGTACGCGTCAGCACTTCCGGCAGCTCGTTACCAAATATGTTCCACATCTCTTCCTGAGAGCGGACATAAAAATAGGGACTGTTGTAGCGCAGGCGATTTGAATCGTTAACCGTCTTGCCGGAGCCGATGCACAAAAGAACGTCATGAGCGCGCGCGTCGTCGGGCATCAGGTAGTGCGCGTCGTTGGTGGCGACGAGCGGCACGCCTGTTCGTTTCGAAAGCTCGACGAGGTTCTTGCGGATGCGCTGCTGCGGCTC
>DASTTS010000067.1:0-17653 GCA_035760085.1 Pyrinomonadaceae bacterium | reverse complement strand
TGCCGGCGCCACCCAGCCGGAAAACTTGATCACGTTAAGCGGTCGAATTGAAGGAGATCCGGCTGCTATCGCGGCAAAACTCGGTGGACGAATACTCGAAGTGCGAGTGCGCGAAGGTGACACAGTCAACGCCGGCGACATTATCGCAGTGCTCGACGACGAACAGATTCGTGCACGCGAAGATCAGGCCCACGCATCAGTCGCGGACGCCGAAGCAAGGGTGGAATCAGCGCGCGCTCAGATCGCCGTACTCCAGCAACAACTGCAACAGAGTGAGCTGCTCACCGAACAGGCACGCATCGACGCGCAGGGAAGAGTAAGCCAGGCAGAAAACGAAGTGGTCGTAGCGGAAGCAGAGCTCGCCAAACAGGAAGCGGCTTATCGCATCGCCGCTTTCGATCGTGAAGCTTACACAAAGCTTGCCGCCACTGGAGCTGTTCCGGAGCGCAGAGGGAAAGAGGCCGTTTCGAGCGCAGACCAACAGAACGCCGCGGTGGCCGCAGCGCGACGTAGAGTGGAATCAGCGCGCGGAGCGTTGTTGATAGCACGGGCCACCCTGAAGAACCCGGGAATTCGCGCCAGCCAGGCAGGCGCAAATCGAAAACAGATTGCCCAACAGCAAAAGGAAGTCGAAAGTGCCAATGCAAAACTCCAGCAAGCCCGGGCGCAGTTAACCGAAGCAGAAGCAAATCGCCAGGACCTGAGTATCACTGCGCCTTTCAACGGGACTGTCGCCACGCGTACCGCCGAACCCGGTGAAGTAGTCGCTGCTGGAACAGCCATCGTTACGATCCTCGACTTGAGCAAAGTTTACCTGCGCGGCTTTGTTCCCGAAGGTGAGATAGGCAAGGTCAAACTGGACCAGCCGGCGCGCGTTTATCTCGATTCAAATCCTAATCAACCACTCGAAGCTACAGTTTCGCGTATCGATCCGGAAACGACTTTCACGCCCGAGAACACCTACTTTCGCGACGAACGAGTGAAGCAGGTCGTCGGGATCAAGCTGCAACTGAAGAGCGGCATCGGTTTCGCCAAACCAGGCATGCCTGCCGATGGTGAGATTCTGGTGCAGGGAAGCACCTGGCCCACGAGCACACGCCACAAATAATCATGAAAGAACCGCCGGCGATTCTCGTTAACGACCTTCATAAAGACTACGGCACGACGCACGCCGTGCGTGGTATCAGCTTCACCGTGAGCAAGGGCGAGATTTTCGGCATGATTGGACCAGACGGCGCCGGGAAGACAACGACATTCCAGATCCTCGCAGGCGTGATGGAGCCCGGCTCCGGTAGCGCGGAGATCTTCGGCCGGCCAGCGCGTGCAATGCGTTCGCAAACGGGTTATCTGACACAGGCGTTCAGTCTCTATGCCGATCTCAGCGTCGACGAAAACATTCGTTACATCGGAGATCTGCGCCAGGTGCCGCCCGACAAAATTGCCGAGCGTGGCAATCGCTATCTCGAAATGTTCGACATGGATCGCTTCTCAGATCGTCTTGCCGGACAACTCAGTGGCGGTATGAAACAAAAGCTGGCACTTGCTTGCGCTCTCGTAACCGAGCCTCGCGTGTTGTTGCTTGATGAACCCACCACCGGTGTCGATCCCGTGTCTCGTCGTGAATTCTGGGATGCGCTGGCCCATCTCTCCGCTGATGGTCTAACGATTTTGGTAGCAACACCTTATTTGGATGAGGCCGAACGTTGTCACACCGTCGCACTCACACATGAAGGCAAGATTCACCTCATTGGACCACCTGCTGAATTACGAAATACACAAAAAGCCAAACGTTTGGAGCTCACGACTTCGTCAATACAGGAAGCTGAAAAAATGTTCGCCAATCGCAGTGGACCAAATGAAGAGATCCTCGATGTGCAGCGTTTCGGCGACCGGCTTGATCTGCTGGCGCGCGAACCGGACAAGACTAAGCGAATTGTCGAGCAGCAATTGAGCCAGGCGAGGATTCCGTTTGACGAAATCCGGATGGATGAACCGACGCTCGAGAACACATTTGTCTCGACACTCAGAAGTCTCGGCGAGGAACCGCATACAGTGCCGTTTCCACGACGACACGATCATTCACATTTGCGTGGTCAGACTGCGATCGGCGCGAAAAACCTTGTCCGGATGTTTGGTTCATTTACGGCGGTTAACGACGTCAGCCTCGAAATCAAATACGGCGAGGTTTACGGACTGCTCGGCGCTAATGGAGCCGGAAAGACAACGACGATCAAGATGCTCTGCGGTTTGCTTGAGCCTTCGAGCGGTCAGATTCAGTTGGCTGGGGAAAGTGGGAGCGTCAGATCTGCGGACGTGCGCATGCGTATCGGATACATGTCGCAGAAGTTTTCTCTCTATAACGATCTTTCGATCAAAGAAAACCTGAACTTCTTTGCGGGTGTTTATGGAGTTCCGGAAGAAGAGCGTGAAGAGAAGCTGCACTGGGTACTCTCGTTTTCCGGTCTCGAAGGAAGAGAGAATCAGATCACCGGTAGCTTGCCAGGCGGTTGGAAACAACGCGTGGCGTTTGGCGCGGCGATTATGCACGAACCGAGCGTGTTGTTTCTGGATGAGCCGACTTCCGGCGTGGACCCACTGGCGCGACGCGCGTTCTGGTCCATGATCAATCAGCTTGCGGACGCCGGTTCAGCGATACTTGTCACCACTCATTATCTCGAGGAATCAGAACAGTGTAATCGACTCGGCATGATGGTCGCCGGCGAACTCGTGACTGAAGGTCGCCCGGGTCAAATCAAGGCCGGGCAGAAGGATCGCCTGTTCGAGTTTGTAGTCGATCAGCCACAACGAGCGAGCGATCTGTTGAAGAAAGATCTGGATGGCTGGCGCGTTTCGCTCTTTGGCGATCGGCTGCACGTCATCACAACCGAAGAAAATCAGGCACAACGGATCGCCGAGCAGCTTAAAGGGCAAGGTATCAACGTGAGGAGCGTTCGCGAGGCGCGATTCTCGATGGAAGACGTCTTCATCAGCATCGTCGCGCAAGCGCAGCGACGTGGAGCAACAGTCTCGTAATGCGGCGAATTATTGCCCAAACTCGCAAGGAGCTGACACAGATTGTGCGCGACTGGCGCACGCTGATCTTAGCTCTGATCCTGCCGCTAATCCTTTTGATCCTGCTCGGCAGTGCCATCTCGCTTTCTGTTACCGATATGCCGCTGGTGGTCCAGGATCTCGACGACTCCCCGTCTTCGCGAGAGCTGATTAATGCTTTTCGTTCGTCGTTAACGATGCGAGTCAGCCCGTGGCCCACGAACAAACAACCAGACGAAGCGTTAAGTTCAGGCAAGGCGCGGGCAGCGCTGATCATTCCGACTCATTTCGAACGCAACCTCAACCGTGGAGTTGATGCGCCGGTGCAGATCATTGTCGACGCCGCCGACGCAAACACCGCTCGCTTAACGGCCGGTTATGCGAGTCAAATCGTTGCGGCGCACAACAGAGTGACGAATCCAACCGCGATGCAACAACCTGTTCGAGCAGCCATTCGTCTCTGGTACAACCCGGATCGATCGTCAAAGAGATTTTATGGTCCAGGCATCTTCGTGCTGGCCCTGTCGATCTTCCCACCGCTGCTCGCCGCACTTGCGATGGCTAAAGAAGAGGATCAAAAAACCATTCTTCAGGTTTACGTTTCGAATATTCCCGCGGCGGAGTTTCTGTTTGGGAAAGTGCTCGCGTTCATGATCGTGGCGCTCGGTGAAACAGTTGTGATGATGGTGTTGCTCTTCACCTACTTCGATTTGGGTTTTGCGGGTGATCCAACGCCGTTCATCGTCGCTACGATTCTTTATGCGTTCTGTGTGGCATCGTTCGGCACCATGATCGGCGCCACGATTTCGAATCAGGCGGCGGCGATGCAGGCTGTCGCACTCGGCGGCTTCCTGTTGGTCTTTCTTCTCTCCGGTCTTCTTTATCCAATTGAGAACATACCGGCGTCGATTCGGTGGCTGTCGCATTTGGTTTGGGGACGCTACTACATCGAGATTGTCAGAGACGCTTTCCTGCAAGGAGGCGGCTGGCCGGCAGTTTGGTACAAGGAGCTAATCATCGCTCTGATCGGCATGGTGTTTTTCACTCTAGCGTGGCTCAACAAACGTCGCATGCAAGTTAAGGCTTAAAGATGCTTCGACGAGTATTCAAGAAGATTTCCGGCTCGCGGCTCAGCGCACTGTTCCGCAAGGAGTTGAACCAGATTCGACGCGATCGCCGGCTGGCGATGTCACTGATCGTTCCGCCAGTCCTGCAATTGACGCTGTTCGGGTTTGCTCTGAGCGCGAAGGTGGAAAAGATCCAGCTCGGAATCGTTGATGAGAGTCAGACGAAAGAGAGTCGCGAGCTGGTAGCAGTTCTTACCGAGAGCAGGAGTTTTGAATCAGCAGGTTATTTCTTTTCTGTCGATCAGCTTGGCGATGCGATTGGTCGCGGGACGCTGGTTGCGGGGATCGTAATTCCGTTCGATTTCGCGCGCGACATCCAGCGCGGTCAGCCCACGACGGTGCAGTTTCTGTTGAATGCGACTAATGCAAACTCCGCGGCGATCAGCCAGGGTTATGCAGAGGCAGTGATTCAAAACTACAACGCCCAGCTACGAAGCGAGGGTATTCAACCAGCGTTTCGCCGAATGTCTGATACTCAACGACAACGCAGCGGGCAGGTTTCAATACATCCGGCTTTTCTCTACAACCCCGGCTTGAAGGATTCATGGTTCATCACGACCGGCGTGTTGGGACTTCTGCTGATCCTGAACAGCTCGATCGTCGCTTCCGGCGCGATGGTGAAAGAAAGAGAAGCAGGAACAATCGAACAGTTACTGATGTCGCCGGCGGGAACGACTGAGATCATCGTCGCGAAGATCGCGCCACTGTTTTTATTGCTGTCGATGATGATGTTTATTGCCATCATCATGATCAAAACAGTGTTCGGCGTGCCTTTTCACGGCGGCTTACTGCCGGTTATCGCCGGCGGTGCGCTCTGTGTTCTGGCCGGGATTGGTATCGGAACGGCGGTCGCTACTTTCAGTAAGTCAGCGCAGCAGGCATTGCTGACCGGGTTCTTTATCAATCCACCAATGGTCTCGCTGTCAGGCGCGCTCAATCCGGTCGAGGCAATGCCGAAATGGTTGCAGCCGCTGACAGTCGTTAATCCGATTCATCACTTCGGAGTTATCGCGCGCGGGAGCATGCTCAAAGGAAGTGGGCTCGATGCTTTGTGGCCCAACTTCCTTGCGCTGTCGATCATCACGCTGGTGCTCTTGTCGCTGAGTGTCTGGCGGTTCCGGAAACAACTGAGCTAACTGAGGGAGGTAAACTTAACGTGGCACTGATCGTCCTGATTCTTTTTTTACTGTTTGCGCCAGTCGTCTTGGCGCAAACGCCACCGGGCGGAACTCAGTCGCAGCCAACGCAGGCGACTCAGTTGCCCCTCTCGGGTCGCAACCCGCAAACAGGATCGGTAACGTCCACGCAAACAGCAATTCCGGGAACTACCAACAGCACGAACACCATCAATCCCGCAGTTCAGGTGCAGGGACCATTCAGCGGCAGCACTTCAAGTGTGACGAGACTGCCGTTCTCCGGCAGGCTTTCACTACGCGAGGCCGTTGACCGCGCGCTCGAGTTCAATCTCGGCGCGGTGGGATTGTCGGAAGCAGTGCGGCAAGCACGTGGTCAATCGAAGATTGCTCGCAGTGCGTTGCTGCCCAATTTCAGTGCCAGCTTGAATGAAACTGTTCAGCAGACCAACTTGCAGGCACTCGGACTGCGGCTTGGTTCCCCGATACCGGGCTTTGCGCTGCCAACCATCGTTGGACCATTTAGCTTTTACGATCTGCGAGCCAGTTTGTCTCAGACTGTTTTGGATCTCACTGCGCGAAACAATTACCGCGCTACGAAAGAGCTTGCGCGCGCTAACGAGTTCTCAGTTGACGACGCACGCGACCTGATTGTGCTCGCCGTGGGCGGAACTTACTTACAAGTGATCGCCGCGAGGTCACGTATCGACGCTGCCCGCGCGCAACTTGTAACTGCGCAGGCGTTGTACAAACAAACTTCAGAACAACGCGCGGCTGGTGTCGTCGCGCAAATAGATCTAAATCGCAGCCAGATCCAACTGTTCACACAACAGCAGCGGCTGGTTTCGTTGGAGAATGACTATTCGAAATTGAAGATCACGCTCGCACGGCTCGCGGGATTGCCACCCAATGAACAGTATGAGATTTCAGATGCAATTCCTTTTGCAGACGCGCCACCACTCACTTTCGATGAAGCCCTAAAGCAAGCTTTCGCACAACGATCTGATCTAAAGGCGGCGCAGGCGCAAGTAGATGCGGCGGAACACGCGCGCTCGGCGGCGCGAGCGGAGCGGTTGCCGTCGTTCGCCGTGCGCGCTGATTATGGCGTCATCGGCACGAATCCCTCGCAGGCACATGGAACGTTCACAGTTGCTGGAACAGTGCGTGTTCCGATCTGGCAAGGTGGCCGGACGAAAGGTCAAACTGAGGTTGCGGAAGCGGCGCTGGCCCAACGTCAGGCGGAGCTCGAAGATCTCAAAGGCCGCATCGAGAGTGAAGTACGCAATGCGTATTTTGATTTGCAGGCAGCGGCGAGCCAGGTAGATGTCGCACGAAAGAATATTCAAGTGTCGACGCAGAATCTTGAGTTGACGCGTCAGAAGTTTGAGGCAGGTGTGAGTGACAATGTCGAAGTAGTTCAGTCGCAGGAGGCGTTGTCGACAGCTAATACCGATTACATCAACAGCGTGTTTGCGCACAACCTCGCAAAGTTGAGCCTGGCCCGCGCCGTCGGCCGCGCGTCAGAAGCGCTATCGCAGTTTTTGAAGTTGCAGTAAATAGCACGACAGAAAGAAGCAATTATGAGACGAGTTAAAGCATTCATCCTGCTGTACGTTGCCGTAGTCATGTTGCTGTTGGTGAACAGCGTTCACGCGCAGCAACAGGCGGAGAAGCCGGCGTTAACGTTTCGGGAGGTAATGATTCCCATGCGCGATGGCGTGCACCTGCAAACGGTGATCATCGCGCGGGCCGATCAGAAGGAGCCGTTGCCGATACTGTTTCGTCGCACGCCTTACGGCATACCCGCGAGAGCGCCGCAGCAACTGCCGCCCAATTACAAGGAGCTGGAGCAGGACGGCTACATTTACGTGGTTCAAAACCTGCGCGGACGCTTCAAGTCCGAGGGCGTGTTCAAGCTGACGTCGCAAGTGAATTTGGCCGACGCTGCTTCGACAAACGAAACAACAGATGCGTATGACAGCATCGAATGGCTCGTCAAGAATGTGCCCAACAACAACGGCAAGGTGGGCATGACGGGCGTTTCCTACGATGGTCTGACGGCGGCGCTGGCGCTGCTGAAACCGCACCCTGCGCTCAAGGCAGTCAGCGAGCAGGCATCTCCCGCGGATGAATGGATGAATGACGACGATCATCACTACGGCGCGCTGCGTCAGAGCTACGCGTTTGAATACGCTGTGATGGAACAGTCTGACAAGAATAAGAATTACAACTTCGTCTTCGATATCTACGACACGTATTCGTGGTATCTAAAGCTCGGGCCGCTCTCGAACATCAACGCCAGGTACCTGAATAACTCGATTCCTCACTGGAACGACATCGTCGCTCATCCGGACTACGACGAGTTTTGGAAGAAGGAGGCCTGGGTCAGGCAGTTACACTCAACTCCGGTTCCGCTTTTGAACGTCGCAGGGTTCTGGGATCAGGAAGATCCGTGGGGGCCCTGGCAAATTTTTCGTCATGCGGCTGAAAACGATCCGGAAAACGAAAACTTCATGGTCGCCGGGCCGTGGTTTCACGGACAGTGGCGAACTTTGAAAGCGGACAGCATCGGGCTGATCACGTTCGGCGGTCATGAAACAGCGCGTGAGTTTCGTGAAAACATCGAGGCGCCGTTTTTTCGCTACTATCTTCACGGGCGTGGTGCGAAGCCGGGTTGGAAGGTTTCCACGTTTCAATCGGGCGCAAACCGCTGGCGCACCTACGCTGCCTGGCCACCCAAAGAAGCGAAGCTAACATCGCTTTATCTTCATGCCGACGGAACGCTCTCGTTCGATTTACCGAAGCCGAACGCCCGGGCGTATCGCGAGTACGTTTCTGACCCGGCGAATCCGGTGCCTTATCGTCAGCGACCGATCTCGCCGACTTATCCCGGCGGTGATTGGCAAACGTGGGAAGTTGCAGACCAGCGTTTCGTCGAAGGACGTCCGGACGTGCTGACTTTTATCAGCGACCCGCTTGAGAAAGATCTGATCGTTACCGGCGAAGTCGCGGCACAGCTATTCGCTGCCACTTCGGGCACTGATGCCGACTTCATCGTTAAGCTGATCGACGTTTATCCGGAAAATGCGCAACCGAACGCCTGGGAAGCGGAGGCAGGGCCGAAGCCAGGTGAGTACGCTCGCTCTTTGAACGGCTATCAACTGCCGGTTGCAATGGAAGTTCGGCGTGGCCGCTATCTAGTGAGCTACGAGCATCCGAGCCCGCTCGTATCGAACAAGCCGACTGAGTGGAAGATTCCGTTGCGTGACCACGACCATGTGTTTCTGAAAGGGCACCGGCTGATGGTCCAGGTGCAATCAACCTGGTTTCCGATAATTGACAGGAATCCGCAGAAGTTCGTGCCGAGCATCTACCAGGCACGCGCTTCGGATTACATCAAGGCCACACAACGCGTTTACTGTTCCCCATCGCTCCCATCGCGCATCGTGCTGCCAGTTGTGCCGTAGATTTCGAATTTTACGCCTTCAATACAAAGCCCCGCCGGCCCAGTCTGCCCGCGATAGCTTCCCGTTTCTACGACCACCGTGGGCCGGTAAGTTTTCAGAGGACGTAAAGCGCGGCGCGTCAATATTCATCCATAGATAGTAGTGCCCTAAGTTCAGATTCCTCTGCGTATCTCTGCGTATCTCTGCGTTCTCTGCGTTAAAAAGCATTTCAACGCAGTGAACGCAGAGATACGCAGAGATACGCAGAGATAGCCTTAATTTAAAGCACCACCCCGTAGATTACACGGTTGTTTCTGAAGGACGCGTGTGCTTAGATGCTTGCGAAAACGCCGGGAGGGTTAGAAAGAACTTCACACGTTGGAAGCAACCGGAGCACAGGTCGTTTCGAAGCAGAGAGTCGCCGATCATGGCGAGGTGTTGACTGGCACTCGCGAAGTCAACGCGATGCTCGATCTCGTCAAGCAGCAAACCGAGATAATTGACTCAAGATTCCTGGAGCCGGCTTGCGGCACCGGAAATTTCTTAACGGCGATTCTCGAGCGAAAATTCCGCATCGTGAAATCACGTTATGGAAGGAACAAGTGGGACTCCGAGCGCTACGCGGTCCTCGCTGTCTCGAGTATCTACGGGATTGATCTCTTGCTGGATAACGTAAAGCAATGCCGGCAACGACTCCTCGACGTTGTCGAGCGGCATTCGCACCTGCTCTACCGCCGGCAGGAATGCCTCAGAACTATCGACTTCATCTTGTCGCGAAACATTATTCATGGTGACGCACTCGACCTCGTGACGGTCGGAGAAGACCCGAAACCGATCGTCTTTTCGGAATGGAGGTTTGTTAGCAGCAACATGATAAAAAGACGCGACTACACCTTTCACGAGCTGTTGACCTTCACTGACGCAAAACAAACGCAGCTCTTTTCTGATCTCGGAAAAAAAGTGTTCATCCCGGTGCCGTTGAGCGATTACCCGTTGAAGCACTTCTTAGAACTCGCAGATGCTGAATAATGGCTACAATCCGGATGTTTTGAGTTGTCTCGCGAACCTGAGCAGTGATGAGGTGTTTACACCTCCGGCGCTCGTGAATCGAATTTTAGACATGCTCCCGCCGGAATTGTGGAGCAATAAAAAGGCGCGCTTTCTCGATCCGTTCTGCAAGTCGGGAGTTTTCCTGCGCGAAATCGTGAAGCGGTTGGACGCCGGCCTCGAGAAGTCGATTCGAAACCGGCAAAAGCGCTTCGATCACATTCTCAAGAACCAGATATTTGCTATCGCAGTAACTGAATTGACTGCCTTGCTGGCGCGGCGTTCTGTTTATTGCTCAAAAACGGCAAACGGAAAATACTCGATCTCCGACGTCTTCGCCGACGCACAGGGCAACATCCGTTTCAACCGCATCAAGCACGAGTGGAACCGCGAACGATGTGTATTCTGCGGAGCGAGTCAACAGCAATACGACCGCAGCGGCGATCTGGAAACACATGCATACGAGCTAATACATACGGACCATCCGGAGGACATATTCAAGATGCAGTTCGACGTGATTATCGGCAATCCGCCATATCAACTGGGTTCCGACGGCGGCACACGCGACATTCCCATCTACAACAAGTTTGTGGACCAGGCAAAGAAGCTGAACCCGCAGTTCCTGTCAATGATCATTCCTTCGCGTTGGATGGCCACCGGACTCGGACTCTCTGATTTCCGTCGCACGATGCTGGAAGATCGTCGCATCCGCAAGCTGGTGGACTACGAGCGCATGGATGAAGTTTTTCCCGGCGTCGATTTTGAAGGTGGCGTTTGTTACTTCCTTTGGGACCGCGACAATGAAGGTGATTGCGATGTTACGACGATCAGCGGTGATGATGTAAATGGACCAGTCGCACGCAACTTGAACGAGTACGACGTATTCGTCCGTGACAGCCGTGCGTTAAATATCCTTCACAAAGTGTTGAACGGTGGTGAGAAGTCAATCACCGAGATCTTGTCAGTAGATAAAGAATTCGGTTGGACCTCAAACTTCGAAGGCTTCCACGAAGAGCAAGGACCAAACGACGTCGCGCTCCACTACAACCGAAAAGGCAAGAGACTAATCGGGTGGATCGATCGAAAGGACGTTACTAAGAGCGCAAACCTCATCGACACGTGGAAGGTGATGGTTCCGGCTGCGTATGGCGAGCGCGGCACGCGTCCGGCAACTGTGCTTGGTCCGAGTTTCATTGCCGGATCACCGTCGGTCTGCACGCAGACGTACTTGTTTTTCTATGTCGACTCGAAAAAGAAGGCGAACAGCATAAATAGTTACCTGCGCACGAGATTCTTCCGGTTCCTCGTATCACTCCGCAAGATCACGCAACATGCTACACGCTCGACATACCGGTGGGTGCCGCAACAATCGTGGGACCGCACGTGGACGGATGAGGCTCTCTACCAGAAATACAAATTGACTAAGGAAGATATCGCTTTCATTGAATCGAGGATTCGTCCAATGGAGACAAATAATGACTAAAGGCTTGTTCCCTCCGCGGCCGAAGTCTAATCCGACAATCTACGCTCACGACGATGCTCAATACCCCGGCCTCCTCAAAATCGGCTACACAACCAAAGATGCGCAAACCCGTGTTGCCCAACAGTACCCAACGAAACGTCCTGGACCAGTGCCGTACAAGATCCTGCTTTCAGAATCAAGTATGCGTAACGACGGCACGGCGTTTACTGATCGCGACGTTCATCGTTACTTGAAATCGAAGGGAGTAAGACATGCTGCCGGCGAGTGGTTTGAATGTACTGTCGACCAGGTGAAGGCGGCCATCATCGCGGTTCGCGATCACAAGCTAAACGAGGAGAATCGCTCGCTTGATTTCAAGATGCGACCAGAGCAAGCAGAAGCCGTGAAGAAGACCGCGGCGTACTTCAAAAAATTCCGCAGAGACAAGACCGACAAAGCACCGCATTTTCTCTGGAACGCAAAAATGCGTTTCGGTAAGACGTTTGCTGCTTATCAGCTTGCGTTAAAGATGGGATGGCGCAAGTTGCTCGTGCTCACGTTCAAGCCCGCTGTGCAGAGCGCGTGGGAAGAAGATTTGAAGTCGCATGTTGATTTCGCAGGTTGGCAGTTCATTTCCTCCAAAGGCTTGATGGTCCAGGAGCTCGATCAGGACAAGCCATTCGTTTGTTTCGGTTCGTTTCAGGACTATCTCGGCCGGAATCGCAACAGCGGCGGCATCAAGAGCAAAAACGAGTGGGTTCATGAAACCAGGTGGGACTGCGTAATACTCGACGAGTATCACTACGGAACCTGGCGCGAGAAGGCCAAGGATTTGTTCGAGTCAGAGGACGAGAAAGAGATTAAATTCGCGGAAGGCGAGGGCATTGATTACTTTGACGAAGGCGTGATGCCCATCACCACTAATCATTACCTTTACCTCTCGGGAACACCGTTTCGCGCGATTGCCACCGGAGAGTTTATCGAAGAGCAAATATTCAACTGGACTTACTCGGACGAACAACGAGCCAAGCACGAGTGGGTTGGTCCAAACAACCCGTACGAATCGCTGCCGCGAATGGTGTTGTTGACGTATCAACTACCTGATTCGATCCGCGAAATCGCGATGAGGGGCGAGTTCAACGAGTTTGACCTCAATGTGTTTTTCTCGGCAGAGGGGACGGGTACGAGTGCAAGGTTCGTCTATCAGGATGAAGTGCAGAAATGGTTGGACCTCATTCGCGGGAGTTTTTTACCGACGACGATCGATAATTTGAAGCTCGGCGCGAAGAAGCCGCCACTCCCGTTCGAAAATGCACGGCTGCTAAGTGTTCTCACGCATACCCTTTGGTTTCTGCCGAGCGTCGCTTCGTGTTATGCGATGCAAAACCTTCTCAATAAAAGACAGAACCGGTTCTTTGCTGACTACACCGTGAACGTCGCCGCCGGAGCCTCTGCTGGAATTGGCCTCGCTGCGTTGCCGCCCGTACTTAACTCAATGGGCAATCCGTTGAAAACGAAAACGATCACGCTGACGTGTGCCAAGTTACTTACGGGCGTAACGGTGAAACCGTGGACCGGAATTCTGATGTTAAGGAACTCATCGAGTCCCGAGACATATTTTCAGGCAGCGTTCCGCGTACAATCTCCGTGGACCGTGAAGAATCCCGATGGTAAGTCGCCAAACGAGGAGCAGATCATCAAGGAGGAGTGTTACGTCTTTGACTTCGCGCCTGATCGGGCGTTGAGACAGATTCAGGAGTATAGCTGTCGTCTGAATCTGGACGAGTCGTCTTCCGAGAAGAAGGTCGCCGAGTTTATTCGTTTTTTGCCGGTGCTGGCGTACGACGGAAGCTCGATGAAGCAGATTGATGCGGCCGGTGTTCTCGACATGGCCATGAGCGGCACGACGGCAACGCTGTTGGCCCGCCGGTGGGAAAGCGCGCTGCTGGTGAATGTTGACAATGAAACACTGCAACGGCTCATGAGCAACAACCGGGCGATGGAAGCGTTGATGAGCATCGAGGGTTTCAGAAATATCAACCAGGACATCGAGACCATCATCAACAAGTCGGAAGCAGTAAAGAAAGCACGTAGGGAAGCGAATGATCAGACACTCTCCGAAAGCCAGAGAAGGGAGCTCACCCAACAAGAGAAAGACTTCAAGAGTAAGCGCCGGCAGGTCCAGGAGAAGTTGATCAAGTTTGCCACTCGCATACCGATCTTCATGTATCTCACTGACTATCGCGAGCGTTCGCTCAAAGATGTCATCACGCAGTTGGAACCCGGCCTGTTTAAGAAAGTGACGGGTCTGACTGTAAAAGATTTTGAGCTCCTCGTTAGTCTCGGACTGTTCAATAGCGCGTTGATGAACGATGCCGTCTACAAGTTCAAGCGGTATGAGGATGCGAGTCTTGTCTACACGGGAATAAACAAGCATGACGAGGAAGAAGTCGGGCTCTACGACACGGTGCTGAGTAGACAGGATTATGAATCTACGATTGTCGAACAACCTGTTTCTTAAGAATTAAAATGACTCACATAAAATGCTCACAATGCGGCCTCAACAACTGGCACGGCGCTCAAGTCTGCGAGCGCTGTGGCTCGGCACTCGAACAAACGCAGCCGGAACCAGTCGCGACTCCGCCGCCGCCGCCGCGACCGGATTTTCCCGTCCTCTATGGCGGCGAAGCCCCGGCATATTCGAGAACCTGGAAGATCATCCTGGCCGTCGTTATCACGCTTGCAGTGGGTGGTGGTGCCTGGGCTGTTTACAAGAGTCGAGCGAAAGAGACGGCAGGGAAGCGGAGGCCGTTAGTAGCCGAGCGCACTGTTGACGAGCGCACCCGTGACGCAGTGCTCGCGTGCCTCGCGTACCCCGGCTTTGTTGGAACAAAAGTCTCCGAGCAGGTGATTGGTCCAGTGCGACTCGAGCTGTTGCAGGTGCCGGATAAGGAGGTCTACTTTTCTGCGCCTGAGAAACTAAGCGAAGCGCTCGAGTCGATCGTCGCACGGTTCGTTATCGACCCGAAACGTATCGTGACGGCCGAGGATGATAATGGCCGGCTACGTATCGGCAAGTATTCGCTTCTGCGTTCGCCGGACAAATACTTTTTCTTCAAGACACCCGTAGACAACATCAAGTTTGATAATGCGACTGTTCTGAAGTTTCCCTTCAAGCAAGCGACCTACACACTCGATATGCGTGAGTTGGACGATTTCCTCGCCAACAAGAGTATTTTCGGCGGACGCATGAACGCACGAACGGAGCAAACACGCGGAGGGCTGCCCGTTGTGTTCGCGAATCACGGAGCGTTCGTTGCTAAGTCACAAGAGACTTCGCTGCGACGATTCGTCGACGAGCTGACGCGCGACATCCAGCCGAACAGTGAAGGCGCACGCGAGGCTCGCGTGCAGCGTGTGCTCGATTTCGTCTCGCGCGAGATCAAGTACGACCTGCGCGAGACTACGTACAATTTCGAGCTGTTGAAGCGGCCGAATGAGGTGTTGATGTCGGGCGAGTCGGATTGCAGTAACAAGGCCATCCTGCTCGGCTCGATGCTCGAGCAACTCGGTGAAGACTACTTGTTCGTGTACACGCCCGACCACATTACAGTTGCTGTGAAGCAAGGAAACTTTCCGGCGGGCAACGGCCTCTTTCTCGCGTGGCAGGGAGAAGTGTGGCTCATCGCCGAAGGCACAGCGCCGGGGTTTCGCATCGGCATTGACCGCGTTCAGGAAGAGGCGCGGCTCAAGCAATTCCAACACGTACAGCGTCCGAGAGAGCGCGACATAATTTTCGATCTGGCCACCGGACGGCAGTTGTCGTTCCAATAGCGTCGAACATGAGAATCCTACAGGTTTGCTCCGTGACCACGTTCGGCGGCGGTGAACGGCACCTGGCAGATCTTTCTCACGCGTTAACTGATCGCGGTCATGAAGTTTATGCAGCGTCTGTTCCCGGCTCACCGCTGTGGGACGAATTGTCGTTCCTCACCGGCTCTCGACTGCTCGCGTTGAGCCGTCGCAATTACGTGAAGAATTTGACGAGTCTTGCGGCGTTCGTGCGTGCACACAAAATCGAGATTGTTCATGCACATGCGGCCAGGGATTACCATCTCGGCGCGCTGACCGTGAGACTCGCATCCCGCGGGCGGCTCGTGCTCACGCGTCACGCGCTCTTTCCGCTGCGACGGATTAACAAACCACTGCTGAGAAGTGCCGGTCGTGTGATAGCCGTCTCGAACGCTGTCGCGGAAAGCCTGCGACGTAATGGTGTGATCGAGTCGGCGAAGATAACCGTGGTCCATAATGGAATTGATACTGATCGTTTCGACCGGGCGCGCGACACCAACTCTCCTATCTTAATCGGAACCGTGGGCCACCTCGCGCCAATCAAAGGTTTCGATGTATTTATACGCGCAGCCGCACAAGTCTCGGCTCGTCGCGCGGATGTGCGTTTCGTCATCGTCGGTGAGGACAAGTCTCCACAGATGGAGCACCGGCGATACTTAGAAAACCTGATCGCCGAACTCGACCTGAACGAAATCGTGACCATGCAAGGTTGGCAGGACGACATGCCTGCCGCGCTCGCGTCACTTACTTTGTTTGTTTCGGCTGCGCGCTCCGAGCCGTTCGGTCTGGCCATCGTCGAGGCGATGGCAGCCGGGCTGCCAATCGTGGCGACCTCTTCCGAGGGAGCTTTGGAAATAATAGAGGACGGACATACCGGAAAACTGATCCCAATGGGCGATCCTGAAGCTCTGGCCCAAGCCATCAACGATCTCCTCGACAACCCTCTCGAATGTTCCCGCCTCGGACGCAACGCACAACTTGCTGCGCGTGAACGTTACTCCTTAGCTCGTATGGCGACCGACACAGAACGCGTCTATAGCGAAGTGCTGGTTTGAGCTATACGCCTTCGGCGTAAGTCCACTGGAATTAGTTTTTGTTGACAGCTTCGACAGCACACCTTAAAGTGCTCGCCCACTCGATTTACATCCCACACGATGAATCAAACGATGCCGTCGGAAAGGCGACAATGCCAGCAGAACTGATTCTTAGAGTACCCATCCGCGTCGATGGGCTCTACGTGGAAACGGCTGCCGAGTTAGGCCTGCCAATGGCAGATTTCTCAAAGCTCCCCTACAACCTGGCGAATGGCAACACCATCAACGGTGATACTCCGAACCTGGCCCAATTCGCTTTTCCTGCGGCACTCGGACGCGCAGACGGAAAAGGCCTCGCCTTCCCAAAAGGATTGCACCTCCACTGGGCGCTTCCCGACGCACTCGCGACCGGACATCACCGTAACCACACAACAATTTTTCCCGCCGTCCCGAATCGCTGGCTCGTGCGACGGTTGGACCACACCGGCAAGCTGGAAAAATCATGGATCGTGGAGAGCGATTTCCTGCATCCTCTCAACGATAACGGCGCGCCGATCGTCATACCTCCCGGTGAAATTACAGCCTGGCCCAACAACACGCCGATCACGTTTCCTACCGAGCGTCACATGCTGCCGGGCGACACAGCAGGTGCGGCGTTCCGATTTATGGGCCGCAGCGTGTCGCTCAGTGATTGGCTACAACAGAAAAACGGAAGCGGCGAGTATCTCAATCAGGACGCACATTCACGCTACAAACTAACGGCAGTTGGTTACGGGGAGCCCGCTTTCGCCGCGTACTATCCAAACTGTTACAGCGTGTTCGGCTTTTGCGACGTCGATCCAGATCCGGCAGCGAGTTACGAGTATCAGGTGATCGGCTGGTTCAATGAATTGCCGCTCGATCCTTTGCAGTCAACAGACTTTGCCGGTCTAAGCGATGCTGAACGCTACAACGCGTTGGCAGAAGAATACCGTTGGTTCGTAACGAAGGACGACCGAACAAAACCATTCCCGCCGCGTATTGTTTGCTTCGCTTCACTCACAGTCACTCCCAATAACGTGAAGTCTACTCCGCAGTCAGGTGCGCTCGATCTGGCAATCGGTAACACGGGTGGCGAAGCGCTCGCAGCGTTGCTGGCTGACGATCTCAATCCAACTGACAAGCCTGTAATCGAAGATCAACTCGAAGCAATGAACGTGGCTCCCGCGCTACAGGGAGTAGACATCGATTACAAGGCACATTTCGAACAAACGCGTCACCAGCGCGGGTTCCGCGGCTTTGCCGGCGGCCACCGCTGGGCTGTGCTGCCTGTTAGCCAACAGCCGATGTCGGCTACCGACGGTAAACAAGACCCCGCGCTTCCCGATTCTGTCGCTCACGCACTCGATGCGCTTAATACCGCGCAGGAGGCCTACGACATGGCGCAGCAGGAGATCGTTGAGTTGCGCTATCAGACCTTCTGCGACTGGCACAGATTTCTTGTAGCTTTCAATTCCACTGG
>DASTTS010000066.1:0-4896 GCA_035760085.1 Pyrinomonadaceae bacterium | reverse complement strand
AAACCCGAGCGTGCTGATGAGGCGCTCGTGCGGGTGACGTTGTCGGGGATTTGTAATACCGATCTCGAGATCGCGCGTGGGTATGCGGGATTCAATGGAACGATCGGTCATGAGTTTGTCGGTGTTGACGAGCGCGGGCTGCGTGTCGTTGGCGAGATCAATGCCGGTTGTGGCAAATGTGATCTGTGTCGCGCGGGCGATTCCAGACACTGCGCTACACGCACGGTGCTCGGCATTCATGGCCGCGATGGTGCGCACGCTGAACTGCTTTGCCTGCCCCGAGTAAATCTGTTACCTGTTCCTGACAACGTTCCTGACGAACACGCAGTCTTCACCGAGCCACTGGCCGCTGCCTGCGGAATCCTCGAACGTGTAACTATCAACAACGACGATCGAGTTGCCGTCATCGGCGACGGCAAACTCGGACTACTATGCGCGCAAGTCGTCGCCCTGACTGGCGCATCCGTGCTGCTCATCGGCAAGCACGCTCCGAAACTCCGTATCGCCGAACGACGCGGTGTCGAGACTACCAGTCCGAAACTAGCCGCTAAACGAAAGCGCGAATTCGACGTGGTCGTCGAAGCGTCGGGATCGGCAACCGGCTTTGGTCTCGCGATCGAGCTGCTGCGTCCGCGTGGTCAGCTCGTGCTGAAGTCAACGTTTCATGGAAAAACGGAACTCGATGCTGCGCCCATCGTGGTTGATGAGATTTCGATCGTCGGGTCGCGTTGCGGGCGTTTTCAGCCGGCGCTCGATCTGCTAAAGAAGAAAGCGGTCGATGTTGATAGTTTAATTAGTGAGGAGTATCCGCTGGCGAAAGGCGTCCATGCGATGCGTCGCGCGGCGACGAAGGGCGTGCTCAAAGTATTATTGCGCCCATAAAGTGAGTTCAGAGTTCAACCTTTAGGTTGCGGGCCTCGCATCGGGCGAGCAAGCTAAAGCTTGAACTCTGAACTCAGCTTTTTTGCTCCCGGACTACCCTTTCGCTATACTCTAGCCCTTTCGCTGGGGCCTGATTTTTCCCGAAGGTGGTGAACTATGTTTGACCTTTCCAAGAGCAGCACATCCGAACAAGAGCGTACCATCCTGAAAAAACTGCGCATCTGGATCGCCGCGCTCGCGGTCGCGTGTTTAGTTGCCGGAATCGGCATCGGCGCGATGCTGTCGGGCCGTCCGACCGCCGCGCAACCCGAAATTCAAGTTGCGCGTGCGCCCGAAGCGCTTTCCGCCTCGTTCGCCGAGATTGCGAGGCGCGTTGAACCCGCCGTGGTCAACATCGAAACCACTCAGAACCAGCCGGAGATCAGCGAAAAAGACGAAGACAAGGAAGACCAGACGGAAAACAATCCGTTGCTCGACATGTTTCGCCGCCAACGACGTCCGGCGCGCGGCGTTGGCAGTGGCTTCATCGTCAGCCCCAAAGGCTACATCCTGACGAACCATCACGTGGTCGAAGATGCCGCCCGCATCACCGTCGGTCTGCAATCGGGTGAGAAATATCGCGGCACCGTCATCGGAGTTGATCCGGAAACGGACGTCGCCGTGATCAAGATTGACGCACCAAAAGATCTTCCGACCGTGACGCTCGGTGATTCCAACGCCGCCCAAGTCGGCGACTGGGTGCTCGCGATGGGTTCACCGTTCGGCCTGGATCAAACCGTCACCGCCGGTATCATCTCGAAGAAGGAACGCGAAACTCCTTTCTTCAACGTGTTCCAGCGCTTCCTGCAAACTGACGCCGCCATCAATCGTGGCAACAGTGGTGGACCACTCGTCAACATGCGTGGCGAAGTGATCGGCATGAACTCGCAGATCGCGACGTCAACCGGCGACTACAACGGCATCGGTTTCGCACTGCCCGCCAACGAAACATCGTTTGTTTACAAACAGCTAATCGCGCAGGGCAAAGTGAAGCGCGGTTATCTCGGTATCACGCTCGAATCAGTGCACGACGAGTATGCAAAAGTTTACGGCATGTCTGAGGCGAAGGGCGCGATCATCACATCCGTAACGGCGGAAGAAAATGAAAAGCCGACGCCGGCAGCAAAGGCCGGTCTGCAACCAAACGACGTCATCGTCGATTTCGAAAATGCGCCGGTTCTCAATGCGCAGGATCTGATTCAACGAGTTGCGAGTACGCCCGTAGGCCAGCAGATCACGCTCTCGCTCTTAAGAGACGTCAACGGCAAGCTCGAAAAGAAAACGGTTAGCGTCGCGCTGAGCGAGCGGCCGCCGTCAGCCGCGGCGCGCGAATGGGTTGGCCCAACAACGGGCACAGCGCCAAAGGGCAATGAGATGCGTGGCAACGCACTCCATCTCGGAATCACGCTTGCCGAGATGACACCGCAATTGCTTGCAGATCGCCATCTGACTGGCGTTCAGGGACTTTACGTGAAGGATGTCGATCCGAACGGACTGATAGCGGAGTTGCGCAATGCAGGCGGCCAACCGGCGCTGATGGAAGGCGATGTGATTAATCGCATTAACCGTGTTCCGGTAACGTCGCTTGCCGATTTTCAAAGAGTGTTGAGTGGACTCAAGCCGGGCGATCCGATCGTCTTGAACTTGATCAGAATTCAGCGAGACATCAAGGGCGATCGACAGATACCGCTTATTGTCCAATTCACGTATCAATAATCATGTCAATCTTGTAAATCCTGTCATCCTGTCTAGAACTCAGTCAGGCATTAGACAGGATGACAGGATTTTCAGAATTAGCATGATGTAAATCTTTATGGCTCAGGCAAAGAAAGCAATCTCAAAAACCAGTGGGAAACTGGCGGCGCGTAATGCAGCACGCGCGGCTGTCAAAACATATAACAACTACATCAACGGCGAATGGGTCGCTAGTCAGTCGGGTGAGATGTTTGAAAACATCAACCCGGCCGACAATCGCGACATCGTCGGCCGCTTCCCGCTCTCGACCAGCGACGACGTAAACGCCGCGGTCAACGCCGCACAGGGCGCTTTCGATCGCTGGCGTAACACGCCCGCACCTAAACGCGCGGAAGTCTTGTTTCGTCTGGGCGAGATACTGATCGCTAATAAGGAACAGTTCACCGCCGACATGACGCGCGAGATGGGAAAGGTTTTGAAAGAAGCCGGCGGCGACGTTCAGGAAGCAATCGATTGCACTTACTACACCGCGGGCGAAGGCCGTCGTCTACACGGCTTCACCACGCCGGCTGAGATGCGCGACAAGTTTGCGATGTGCGTGCGCCAGCCTGTCGGGCTTTGCGGTTTGATCACGCCGTGGAATTTTCCGATGGCTATCCCGTCGTGGAAACTGATTCCGGCATTGATTTGTGGCAACACCGTCGTTCTTAAACCCGCTGAAGATACACCGCTTTCAACTTACAACCTCGTAAAAGCGTGTGAAGAAGCCGGCATTCCGCCGGGCGTCGTAAATCTCGTCACCGGCTACGGCGAAACGGTCGGCGCCGCGATGACAAATCATCCCGCGCTGCGTTTGATCTCGTTCACCGGATCGACTGAAACCGGCCGCATCGTCGCGTCTGCGTGCGCCGAGCGCAATGCCATCTGTTCGCTCGAAATGGGCGGCAAGAACGCCATCATCGTGATGGACGATGCCGATATCGATTTAGCAGTTGAAGGCGCCATTTGGGGCGCCTTTGGTACGTCAGGGCAACGCTGCACTGCGTCATCGCGGCTGATCGTTCACAAGAAAGTCTACAAGCAGTTCGTGTCGAGACTTGTCGAGAACACGAAAGCACTGCGCGTCGGCAACGGAGCGGATCCGAAGACCGATGTTGGACCAGTTATCAACAACGATGCGGTCGAGAAGATCATGAGTTACATCCGCATCGGACGTAACGACGACGGCGCCACGCTCGCTTGCGGTGGTAAACGACTTACTAAAGGCGACTATGCAAACGGTCATTTCATCGAGCCGACAGTCTTCACTGATGCTGCGCCGGACATGCGTATCGCACAGGAAGAGATCTTTGGACCAGTGACGACGGTGATTCCGACAAACTCGCTCGAAGATGCGGTTCAGATCGCGAACGGTGTTCGATACGGGCTTTCCGCCGCGATTTACACGCAGAACGTCAATCGCGCGTTCAAAGCAATGAACGAGATGTACACCGGCATCTTCTACGTGAACGCTTCGACGATTGGCGCGGAAGTGCACTTGCCGTTTGGCGGCACAAAAGCGACTGGTAACGGTCATCGTGAAGCAGGAACGCAGGTGCTCGATATCTTTTCTGAGTGGAAGTCGATCTATGTCGACTTCAGCGGCAAGCTGCAACGCGCCCAGATCGACCAGGTCGAGTCGCCGCAATAGACTTGTGATCTCTGCGGCCCTCGGCGTATCTCCGCGCACTCTGCGTTAACGATCATTTCTAACGCAGAGGACGCAGAGATACGCGGGGGGCCGCAGAGATGATTAATAATTCCCCCGGAGAATAAAATTGTGATTGTTGGCCTGCCCAAAGAGATTAAAGACAACGAATATCGAGTCGGATTGACTCCCGCCGGCGTGCGTGCGCTCAAAGACGCCGGTCACGACATCAGAGTCGAAACAAACGCCGGCGCTGGTTCCGGCTTTGAAGATTCACTCTACGAACGCGCCGGGGCGACGATTATTGGTACGGCTGACGAAGTTTGGTCCAGCGCCGATATGATCGTGAAAGTGAAAGAGCCGATCGCGCCGGAGTATCCACGCATGCGCGAAGGCCAGTTGCTGTTCACGTACCTGCATCTCGCTCCCGATCACGCGCTCACGCAGGAATTGATCAAGCGGAAAGTGACAGGCATCGCGTATGAGACGATTACTGACCGTCGCGGTACGTTGCCATTGCTGACGCCGATGTCGGAAGTTGCGGGACGCATGGCGATCCAGGTCGGCGCGCACTATCTCGAGAAGATGAGTGG
>DASTTS010000065.1:0-12089 GCA_035760085.1 Pyrinomonadaceae bacterium | reverse complement strand
TACACCACGCAGCCTGACGGCGGAACCGGTGGCTACATCAACAGTGGTGCTGCGCCCAGCGTTCTGGACCGTGTAGGAATGAATCCAGTTGGCAGCCTGTTTCCGCTGGTCCAACCGGCGCTCAATCTCTTCATCTTCAATCGCCAGATCAACTCGGGTGCGTTCCTTCGCATGCTGCGTCAGGAAGGCGCGTTCCGTCAGTTGGCTGAGCCAAACCTGATTGCCATGAACGGCCAGCAGGCGAGCTTCCTCGCCGGTGGTGAGTTCCCCGTACCGGTTCTTCAGAATACGCAGGGTCAGGCCATCACCATCGTTTGGAAAGAGTATGGCGTTCGTTTGAACTTCAAACCGACTATCATCGATGAAGACCACATCCGGCTTGAACTCGAACCGGAAGTTTCCACCATCGACTTCAACAACGGTATTCGCTTTAACGGTTTCGTAATTCCGGCACTCCGCACTCGTCGCGCCAAGACTGGCGTTGAGCTGCGTGATGGCCAGTCGTTCGCACTCGCTGGTTTGCTTGACAACTCTGAAACCAAAACACTTTCGAGAATTCCGATCGTCAGTGAGATCCCCGTACTCGGCAATCTGTTCAAGTCGAAGTCATTCGAAAAGAAAGAAACAGAGCTGATGTTCTTCGTGACCGCGCACATGGTTAAGCCCGTCACTCCCGACGACCTGCCGAACATGCGTGGAATGGATGGCCTGAAGGGCAACTCGCCGTTGGGTGTTGAGCCGAAGGGCGAAGGCGTCCAGGGCCAGAGCGGTTACAAGATCTCGGGCCAGGGCGAATCAACTCCAGCAGCCGCGCCGGCGAAGGTTGAAGAGCCGAAAACGAAGAAAACCGAAACGACCACACAATCCAGCAGCACGAGCGGCTCAGTGAGCAGCGTGCGCAACAACAAAACTGCCCTGCCAGTCGCCAAAGCAGTGATGATGAATCCCAATCCAGATTCTGTCAGGCCCTGGTAATTACACCTCTTTTCTCGAGCCGATCTTCGTCCGAATGTAGCAGGGGGCAAACATGAAGAAGAGATCAATAGAACAAGCAGAAAAGGGAAAGCGAGAACGAGGTTCAATCCTGGCAACGTCAGCAATCGGGATGTTGGCAGTGCTGCTGGCGGTCGGGATGGGCATCGACATCAGCAGGTTGTACCTATCTAAATCAGAACTCCAGAACGCCGCCGATGCTGCTGCATTGGCCGGCGTCTCTGGATTAAATGGAGATTCGCCGGGCATCACGGAGGCCGCGAATCGTGCCGTCAGAGAAATGAACAAGTACGACTTCAATAAGACGGGTGTGACGGTCCCCCGCGCAAACGTTCTCTTTGCAGTCAATCTTGAAGGTCCATACATGAGCGAGAGTGCGGCGTACCTTTCGCCCACAAACATTCGCTTCGTACAAGTCACCACGCCGGAGTTGCCCGTTGGTATGTCGTTCGCCGCTATGGTGCTGGGTAACAGCAAGAATCTATCGGCGACGGCGACGGCCGGTCTTTCAGTCCCGCTTAATGTGATTTGTCCGTGGTTGCCGGCGTTCGTGCTTGACAACCTCGCTGACCCAATTAAGTCGGGAGGTACTTACACATTTCGTCTCGAGTCCGGTGATGCAATTTCACCGGGAAACTATCAACTGCTGGCTCCGGTACAGTCAGGCGGTAGCGGTGATCGAGAGGGAATGTCGAACGGTGTCAACTGGTGTATCTCCGCAGGTCAGGAGATCGAAACAAAACCAGGTGTGACCAGTGGTCCAATTCGCCAGGGTATTAACACCCGTTTTGATGTCTATGCCTCCGGCCTGGACCCGTCATTATCGCCGCCCGACACAAACATCGCAGAAAACATCACCCACGATCAGTACGACAAGAAACAGGTTTTCAAAGCGCCATCGCATCCGGGTGTCACCGGCCGTCGTATCGTAATTCTTCCAATTGCAACTGCACTACCTGGAGAAGGTCGCGACACGATTATCGTTGATAGATTCGGAGTCTTCTTTCTGCAAACTTCCGTTGGTGGAGGCACCGGCGGTGAGCTGAAGGCTGAATACATCAAGGACACAGCATTCGCGGGTAACAGCTACTACGTTCCCGGAGCTGGCGCGACGAACTCTAACCTGGCTGTGCCCGTGCTCTACAAGTAGGTGAAATTATGCACGCACGAATCCGAAGAATTCGAAATCGACGTCGATCGAGACGGCTGCTTCAGTTGCATCGTTTCGGTCGAGATGAGCGTGGCCTTCAGCTCGTAGAGGCCGCGATCGTTGTTCCGATCTTTTTGATCTTGTTTGGTGCGACCGCGGAGTTTGGACGGTTCTTTTACGAGTACACCACACTCTCGAAAGCGGCAGAGCTTGGCACTCGTTACCTGTCTTCAGCTCCGGTCGAAGCCATAGAAGACACAGCCGCCAAGAACCTCGTGGTCTACGGGAATGCTGCCGGCACTGGAACGCCGATCTTGCCGGGGTTATCGCCGTCACAAGTCATCATTACGCGGCAGGGGCCTATCACATTGGTGCCCGAGACAGTAACTGTTCAGATCGTTGGGTATCAGCATCAGCCAATTTTCAATGTGGGAGCGTTGATTAAGAATACCGGCCTCTCTTTGAACGTTGATGTGAAGCCCAGTGCGACGATGCGTTATCTGTTGACCCAACCTCCCCCAATTTAATGAGGGGTAATGATCATGAAGCAAAACAAACTGTTCAAGTCTGGGGAGCGCGGATCAACGCTGGTCGAATTTGCGATCGCGTTGATGGTCTTCCTGACAGCGATGTTTGCAGTTATGGAATTTGGACGCGCTCTCTGGGTGCACAACGCTCTTACCGACGCGGCACGTCGCGGGGCACGATACGCGGCTCTTCACTCATCTGCGGATACGGATGCGGTGAAGAACATCGTCGTCTATGGAGATCCGGCTGGAGGAACTCAGGCTGTGGTCCCCAATCTTACGACCGCAAACGTGTCCATTACCTATTCTGACTTTGCATTAAACAAAGGAACGGCAACCGTAAGCGTTACCGGTTACCAGTTCCAATTCGTCATTCCGATCATCGGCACCACGATCACGATGCCGAGTTACAGCACCACATTCAAAGGTGAAAACGCCGGGTTTATTCCCGACAACATCTAGGGGATCAGGAGTTTATTTGATAACTGCAAAGCCAGTCTCAAGTTTCGAATCCACTGCCGGATGGCTCCAGTACCACGCCAGCCGTTTGAACATCGCTCCGGATTAACCGGCCTTGCAACATTGCGATGGACCTACCGTAACCCCCAGGCACTCTGTCAACTTTTTCATTTCATGACAGCCGCCGGTAGTGGGATTCGAATTAACGAATCACGAGGAAGACATGACCGAACCAATTTCAGTAGTAGTCCTCAGTACCGGACTCGAAAACTTCAAAGACATCCGCAAAGCCCTGACTGCTGAACCACGCGTCAAACTGCTTGCCGGCGGCAATGATACCGAGCAACTCTACGAAGAGATCGTGCGCCTGAAGCCCGCGGCCGCGGTCATCGCGCTCCACGGCGCTAACGCCGATCAGGCAGTGAAATTTATTGAAAAGCTCAACCGGGAATGTCCGGAAACCGCCCTCATCTCAGCTGCACAGGATGCATCTCCCGATTTGATCCTGCGCAGCTTGCGCGCGGGCGCGCGTGAGTTTCTGCGCATTCCGATTAGCGCAGACGAGCTGCGCACCGTGCTTGATCGCATTTCAGATTTTTGCACCACGAAGGTTGAGACACCGAAGAAGAAGGGTCGTATGGTCGCCGTGTTTTCGAGCAAAGGCGGCTGCGGCACTTCTTTCATCGCTACCAATCTTGCAGCCGCTACCAATTCAAAGACAGTTCTTGTCGATCTGAATCTTCAAGCCGGCGACCTGCCGCTGTTTTTAGGACTCGAAGCGAAGTATTCAATCGCTGACATGGTCGAGAAGCGCCAGCGACTCGATGAATCACTAATTAGCAGTCTCGTCACGCCACACTCGGGGCATTTGTCGCTTCTCGCTGCACCACGTGAAGCGGACTCCGCTGATGAGATCGAGCCGCAGCACATTTTCGAAGTGCTGGAGAAACTCCGCGAGCATTACGACTACGTCGTGCTCGATCCGCAGCACACATTCGACTCAATCACGCTCGCCGCGTTGGACCAGTCTGACGAAATCGTCCTGATCCTGACGCTCGATATTCCCGCGATCCGCAGTACCCAAAGAGCGCTCGAGATTTTCGATCGGCTCGGTTACCCGCGTAAGAAAGTGAAGATCGTCGTGAATCGCTGGAGCAAGCAGATCGATCTCGATCTCAGGCAAGTCGAAAAGTTTCTGGGCGAGCCGGTCGTTGGTTTTGTTCCGAGCGACTACCAGACAGCCGTGGGCTCGATCAATCTTGGCACGCCGCTCGTGCAGGCTGAGCCTACCTCAAAAATCGCACTCGAGATTCGTCGTATCGCGCAGCAGATGTCGCTCGGCCTGGCGCCGATCGACGAGCACAAGCAACGCCGTCCGTTCTGGGCCGGTTTACTCAAGAAGCAGGCGGCCCAACCGAATTTCAAACTTCAAACCTCGATGGAAAAGGTCTAACAGCGGCAGCCCCGCAGATGAACAAAAATCATGGCACTTCGTGAACGACTAATCGGAAACACTAACAACGCTCCCGGGCCAGTAGGGGACGGATCTGGCCAGCATTCGTTCCAGGAAATGAAGTCGCGTCTCCACCGGACGTTAATCAACCGGATGGATTTGACGAAACTTCAAACGCTGACTCCGGAACAGGTCCACGCGGAAGTTTCGCGACTTGCCGAAGCCGTTTTGGCCCAGGAAGCGATGCCGCTCTCCGTGTCGGAGCGCGAGCGACTCGTCAACGATGTTCAGCACGAGCTCTTCGGACTTGGACCACTTGAGCCGTTGCTGAAAGACCCGACAATCTCTGACATCCTTGTCAATAAACACGACACGATCTACATCGAGCGACGCGGCAAAATCGAACGCACAAACGTAACTTTCAAAGACGACGAACACCTGATGCGCGTAATCGAACGCATCGTTTCGTCAGTCGGTCGACGTATTGACGAGTCGTCGCCGATGGTCGACGCGCGACTTCAGGATGGCTCGCGCGTTAACGCGATCATTCCGCCGCTGGCGATCGATGGACCGGTAGTTTCAATTCGCCGCTTCGGATCCGATCCGCTGAAGATGTCGATGTTGGTCGAAAAGAACGCGCTGACTAAAGACATCGCCGACATGTTGCAAATGGTCGTGCACGCCCGCCTGAACGTTTTGATTTCGGGGGGCACCGGCGCCGGTAAAACGACATTGCTCAACGCGCTGTCAGCCTTCATTCCGGAAAACGAGCGTATCGTCACGATCGAAGACTCGGCGGAACTTCAGCTTCAACAGCCGCACACCGTCAGACTGGAAACCCGACCGCCAAATATCGAAGGTCGTGGTGAAGTTACGCAGCGAGACCTCGTGCGCAACGCGCTGCGTATGCGTCCCGATCGCATCGTGATCGGCGAGGTGCGCGGCGGTGAAGCTATCGACATGCTTCAGGCGATGAACACAGGTCACGACGGCAGTTTGACCACGATTCACGCCAACACACCACGCGACGCGCTGTCGCGACTCGAGACCATGATCCAGATGACGGGTATGCGCCTGTCGGATCGCGCGATGCGACAGCAAGTCGCGTCAGCGATCAACCTCGTGGTCCAGGTCGCGCGTATGTCAGACGGTTCGCGTCGCCTGACGTCAATTTCGGAAATCACCGGCATGGAAGGCGAGACGATCACCATGCAGGAGATCTTCCAATACGAGAGAACCGGCGTCGATTCGCAGGGCCAGGTGCTCGGACGCTTCCGACCGACCGGCATTCGCCCGCGGTTCGCAGAACGTCTGAAAGCTTCCGGCTTGCAATTGCCGCGCGTCTTCTTCGAGGAGATGTAATCGATGATCATATCGTTTCTCGTATTCGTGTTTGCGCTGTTCCTGGTACTGGGGGCCTACCTGTTTGCTACGCACGGTACCGATAAGAAACGTGCGCGTTTGCAGAAGAGACTCTCCGAAGCGCTGATGCATTCGGCGCATGCCGAAGACGTTGATGTAGTGCTCGCTCGCAACGAGCTGATGAGTGAAATCCCCTGGATCAACCGCACGTTGATCAACATCCAGGCAGCGTTGCAGTTGAAACGCATGTTGGACCAGGCGGACTTGCACATCACGCCTTCGCGCCTGCTCATGTTTTCGTTCATGTCGGGAATGCTTGGCGCGTTGGCTGCGTCAGTGCTGACGGTGTTCATCCCGATCATGATCCTCGCCGGACTCGTCACCGCATCGTTGCCGATCGTGCACGTTTGGTGGAGACGAAAACAGCGTTTCGACGCGTTTCTTTATCACCTCCCGGATTCGCTCGATCTGATCAGCCGTGCGCTCAGTGCCGGTCACGCGTTTTCGGAAGCGCTGCACATGGTTTCCACCGAAATGCCGGAGCCGATCTCGACCGAGTTTCGCAAGGCTTATGAAGAACAGAACCTCGGTCTTTCAGTGAAACTCGCGCTCGAGAATCTGACGCAGCGAATGCCGTTACTCGACCTGAAGATGTGCGTGACCGCGATCCTGATTCAACGTGAGACGGGCGGTAACCTCGCTGAGATTCTCGAGAAAGTTGCCTACACGATTCGCGAACGCTTCCGCATCATGGGCGATTTGAAAACGTTGACGACGAGCTCGCGCCTGTCTGCGTGGCTGCTCTGCGCCTTACCGATAGGTGTCGCGTTGGCCGTCACGGTGATGAATCCGGAATACATGAGCGTGCTCTGGAAAGATCCGCGCGGTCATTACCTGATCGCGGCAGCGCTGACGATGCAAATTACGGGCATGCTCATTGTGAGAAAGATTTTGAAGATCAAAATTTAGCCGGGATCACGCTGATGCTAATCATAATCGCCATCTCTACTTTCGTTTGCATCTCCCTCGGGATGCTCGGTGTTTACTGGCTGCTCTACAAGCCGCAGAGTGCCGCCACTGAAAGGCTGCGGAATCTTGGTGGCAAAGAGGGAGGCATTGCCACTGCGAACGTCCAGGGCCTAGTCGCTCCCGATGACAGTTCGGCCGCGGATCTGGCCCAGCGCCTGGCAAACCCGCTCAACAAACTGCTGCCGCCTTCAGCCACAGAAGCGCGAAAGACGCAGAAACTGTTAATGCAGGCGGGTTATCGCTCGCCCGAAGCCGCGATTATCTATCGCGGTATTCACGTCGCCTCGATGGTCGGTATTCCGGTTATCACGGCGGGTGTTGCTACTTATCTCGCGCACTCTTTTTCGACAGTCATCATCGGCGTGATGGTCGCATTCGTCATGGGATTCTTCCTGCCTCCGTTTTTTCTGAAAAGAACCATAAAGACTCGTCAAAGAAATCTGCGCTGGGGCCTTGCTGACGCGCTCGACTTGATGGTCGTGTCTGTAGAAGCCGGACTGGGTTTGAATGCCGCGATGATGAAAGTCTCGAGCGAGCTGAAAGATGTTCATCAGGCAGTCGCTTATGAGTTTGAGATCGCGAACCTGGAAATTCGAGTCGGTCGCGAACGCGATGAAGCATTGCGCAATCTTGCCGAGCGAACCGGTGTAGACGATCTGCGTAGTCTTGTCGCAATGCTGATTCAGACAGACAAGTTTGGTACTTCGATCGCTAAAGGCCTGCGCGTGTTTTCTGACTCACTGCGCACGAAGCGCCGCCAGCGAGCCGAGCAGGAAGCGCAAAAAGCCGCGGTGAAGCTGTTGTTCCCGCTTTCGTGTTTTCTGTTCCCGACACTTTTTATCGCAATCCTTGGCCCTGCTGCCCTGAACCTCATGGACGTTCTCGGTAACATGTAAAGGAGCCGATCAATGAAGAAACGAAGGATTCTTGCAGTTCTAATAGCTTTGATTTTGACGGTGGCCGCTACGGCGATGTGGAGTGCTTCCACGATCCAGCGCGAAGGTGATCCCGACGCAATCGTGCTCGAGGATTCAGGTGCGGAGGCCGGTAACGTCGATCAGCCGAAGAAGAAGGGCAACAAAGTCGTTAAGGTTCTGGCAGCGCCGTTCAAGATGTTTGGCAGACTGTTCGGCCGCGGTGATGACAACAATAAAGTTCATCGCATGACTGAGAAAGATGCTGAGCGGTTTGAGACTGCCGGTCTAACTCGAATCGAAGACGCGAATAACCAGCCGGTTAAGCGCGACACTTCGCAGGGGTCGGCGAAAGAGCACCTGGAAGCTGGTCGTGAGTACCTGTTGGAAGGTCGTTACAGCGAAGCCGTCAGCGAGCTCACGACGGCCACCTCGCTCGATCCGAAGTTGACGGAAGCGCACAATCTCTTAGGTGTAGCGTATGACAAGAAGGGCTTTGCCGATCGCGCACGCGATTCGTTTGAGCGCGCGGTGAAGATGGAAGAGGATGCTGACACGCTCAACAACCTCGGCTTCTCGCTCTACCAGAACGGAAACTATCGCGCTGCTGTCGATCGTTTGAAGCGCGCTGCGAAGCTCGCGCCGCAGGATGAGCGCATTCTCAACAATCTCGGCCTGGCGTATTGCCGTCTCGGCAAGATCGATGAGGCTTACAAAGCGTTCAGCCGCGCCATGGGTCCGTTAACCGGCAATCTCAACACTGCGAAGATGCTGGAACGGTTTGGTCGTGAAGACGATGCGATTCGTTACTACGAAGCGGCACGTGCGATCGATCCGATGAACACCTTCGCGCTGCGACGTCTGGCGGATCTTTACCAACGCGTGGGCCGCGCCACGGATTCTGAATCAACTCGCGCTGCGCTCGCACTCGCCCAGAACAACAGCTCCAATAACACAGGGAAATAGGTCCTTTAGGTCCTATTGGTCCTATTTTCAAGAAGAGAAAAACCATGTCGCACACCGCCATCCTGACGCGCGCTGAAATCGAGAGCATGGGACCACCGCTGCCCGAAGAAATTGCCGACACCGGCATCTCCGAGCAGTTCCTCTGCGATCTCGCGTTGAAGCACGTCGCCATGTTGCCAGAGCCGACGACTACCGCGGTCGCCGAGCGCATCAATCTTCCACGCACGCTGACCGAGGATCTGCTCCAAAGCCTGTATCGCGAGAAGCTGATCGAAGTGAAGATGCAGTCGGCGATTGGCTCCACGCGTTACGCGATGTTGGACCACGGCTGGGACCGTCTGACGCGGTTGTTGTCGATTTCCGGTTATGTCGGACCCGCGCCGGTTTCGTTGCGCGACTACACCCACATGATGAAGTTGCAATCGATTCCGTCAAACACGGCTTCGCTTGAGACTGTCAAACAAGCGTTTCATGATCTCATATTGCCCGACTCGCTGTTGCAGACGCTGGGTTGCGTGATCAATTCGCGCCGTTCGTTGTTTCTCACCGGTTTGCCGGGAACAGGAAAAACCGCAGTCGCCGAGCGCATCAATAACGCGCTCGACGGCGGCATCTGGATTCCTTATGCAGTAGAAATCGACGGCCAGATCATTCGGATCTTCGACGCACATTGTCACGAACCACTGTCCGCTGATGAAACGCCCATAGATTTCGATCGACGCTGGGTGTTGATTCATCGTCCCCTCGTAGTTGTTGGCGGTGAGTTAACACTCGAAAACGCAGATTTGACGTGGAGCGAGGCGGCGAAGTTTTACGAAGCGCCGTTCCAGATGAAATCAAATGGCGGCACTCTCGTGATCGACGACTTCGGCCGCCAGCGAGTCGCGCCGCAGGATCTTTTGAACCGCTGGATCGTGCCGCTCGAACGTCGTGTCGACTATCTCGCACTGCACACCGGAAAGAAGATCGAAGTTCCGTTTGAACAGCTTGTTGTCTTCTCGACCAACCTTGACGAGAACGACCTCGCCGACCAGGCGTTTCTGCGACGCATGGGCTATCGTGCGCGCGTCGAGCCGCCGACGCCTGCGGCGTACACGTCCATCTTCAAATACCAGGCGAGCAAGCGCGGGATCACGGTTGAGCAATCAACCTTGGACCATATTTTGGCGAAGTACCGGACCGAGCGCCGCCAGATGAAAGGCTGCGAGCCGCGCGACATTCTTGACCGCGCCACCGACATCTGTAAGTTTGAAAACCAGGGTCTGAAATTGACGCCGCACATCGTCGATATCGCGTGGCGCAATTACTTCGGCACGTCGCACTCGTTCGTGCAGCAGGAACAAGCGGCAACGAATAATCGAGCATCGTCCGATCCGTTGGACCTATGAAGAGAGATCCGCGCAAATCCGCGTTACTAATCTGTTTGTTCTTGTTCGTGTGTTTTGGACAAGCACGATCGCAAACCGAGCAGATCAAGTTGAAGCTTGCCGACGGTTCGTACATGACCGTCGACGACGCGTGGGAATCACCGCAGGGAGTTTGGTATCGACGCGGCGGGCTCAGCCACCTCTTACCAAAAGATAAAGTCAAAAAGATCGAGCGCAGCACGCCAGAGCCTGCGTCTGCACCCGCACCGGCGGCTACCGCGAACAACAATGACGACGATCATTTTGAAGTACCGGAAATGGTCGCGAAAGCTCCGTCCAACAACGGCGTGTACGAACAGCCGGCCTGGATCTATTTAAAAGGTGGAGCGCGCGTCGAGGCTGACAGTGCGACGCAGTCTCCTGCCGGTGTCTGGTACAAGCGCGGGGCGATGTCGATCTTCCTCGACGCTGCGCGCGTGGATCGAATCGAAATCGAAGATCCGGCGACGGTCGCGCAGACAGGAAAGAAGGCAAGTGGCTGGAGTACCGGCCGGCCCGGACTCGACTCGCTGATCCGTCAGAACGGTTATAAGTACAACGTCGATCCATATCTGATCTTTTTGGTGATGGAGCAGGAGTCACACTTCAACACACACGCGGTGTCGCCGAAAGGCGCGCGGGGGTTGATGCAGTTGATGCCGGGAACCGGCGCGCGTTTCGGGGTGCGACGCCCGCACGACCCGGCGCAAAATATTTCCGGTGGTACGAGGTATTTGCGAGAGTTGTTGAATCGCTTCAACAACCGTGTGGATCTCGTGCTTGCGAGTTACAACGCCGGCGAAGGTGCGGTCGCGAAGTTTGGAAACAAGGTGCCGCCATACCAGGAGACTCGCAACTACGTAAAGCAGATCAGCAAACGCTACAAACGAACGATCGCGCGCACCAAGAAACCAGCATGATATGAAACGCATTCTTGCTTTAGCTTGTCTATGTCTTTCGTTGGCGATGGGCGCGTCTGCGCAGCAATCTGATGGTCCACTCACGAACGCCGCTGTCATAAAACTCGTCAAAGCAGGGTTCAAAGAGAAGACGATCATCACGATCATCAGCAACCGTCCGAGCGATTTTAAACTCGACACGGAACACCTGATCGAGCTGAAGCGCAGCGGCGTCAACGAGAACATTATCGTCGCGATGCTATCGGCGCAGATGGGAACTGTTTTCCTCGACGAGGACGAGTGGACGAGTGAGTCAATATTTAAGGACTCGAAGAAGCAAGGGGGCGGGAATATCTTCGGTTCAGGTTCCGGCTCGCAGTCGTCGGGTCGTCAAAACGGTATGCCGGGTGGTAATCAGAACGAAGGTAACGTCACCGGCTCAGCGACCGTGCGCATCATCAAGCCACCGTCAGAGACTGGCGAAAGCGCGTCGCTCAAGCTCGAGAAGACTCCGACACTGACAAATGAAGGTGTGATTCGTTTAGTCGAAGCCGGATTCTCCGAGGGAACCATCATCAAGCGCATCGAAGACTCGCCGGTAGATTTTGACCTCTCACCGGGTAAGCTTGACGAGCTATTTAAGAAAAGAGTCACGGACGCCATCATCGCCGCCATGCGCGCCGCGATGGGTGGCAAATAATTTCTCGCGCAAAGACGCAAAGGCGCAAAGGAAGACCTTCGGAGCCGGAGGTTTTCCTTTGCGCCTTTGCGTCTTTGCGCGAGAAACTCTTCTGGCCAAAATGTTACAACCACGGCCGATTTTAAGGCACGTGTAGCACGAAGACACAGCTTGGTCCGTCGGTCCTGAACGTCCATTCAAACGTAAGTGAAGAAATATTTAGGCTTAGCGGTTCCGACGCTTCTCGGCACG
>DASTTS010000064.1:0-6215 GCA_035760085.1 Pyrinomonadaceae bacterium | reverse complement strand
TCATCTGCTGCTCCTCTGTCGCCAAAACCAGTAAGCGGGAATGCCTGCGATCATAATTGCGATTCCTATCAATGTGTTGTGCGGGTAACGATAGATCGTGTTGATTACTACAAGCCAGCAGATCGCGATGAAAATAATCGTCGTGAACGGGTGACCCGGAACCCTCGTTTCTGCCGGCGCTTCGCGTTTGCGAAAGATGAAGATACAGCACGCGGTGAGGCCAAAGAAAATCATGTCGACCGAAACGACGTAGTTGAGAATGCGGTCGTACGTCCCGAGCAAAGCGATCACGATCGCGAGCAATCCCTGAAGCGCGATCGCGACGATCGGCGCGCGTGTTTGCGGATGAACCATGCCGACGCGTTTGAAGAACAAACCATCCTTGGCCATCGCGAAGTAAACTCGCGGTGCTGTCAACATGCTTTGACTGAGAAAGCCCGCGGTTGAGATCGCAATGCCCGCCGCTATGAGACGCGCGCCGAAGTCGCCAAGCGCACTGCGCATCACATCAGATGCCGGCGCTGACGACGCTGCGAGTCCCGTAGTTCCAAGGACGCTCGTGTAAACCACATTCGCCGCCAGATAAAGCACGACGACACCTGTGACGCCAAGTATCAATCCACGTGGCAGGTTCTTGCGCGGCTCTTTGATCTCGCCGGCGATGAAAGTCGCCGTTTGCCAGCCACCGTAAGCAAAAATCACCGGCACGAGCGCGGCGCCAAATGCGGTTATGAGATCGCCTGAGACTGGTCTATCAAGCATTCCGGAAGGGTTTGTGCTTCGCTCTGCGAACAGAAACCCACAGACGACCAGCATCGCGATCGCCACAATCTTCAACACCATCAGGATGCTTTGGACGGTGCTGCCTGCGCGTACGCCGAGACAGTTGATGATTGTCAGAGTTGCGAGCACCAGCGCGGCGAGGAATGCAGATGAAATCGGCACGTGCGACAGCTCGACGAAGTAACGTGAGAACGTTACTGCAACCGCAGCCATTCCGCCGGTTTGAATCACGAGCAGCAGCACCCAGCCGTAAAGAAACGCCACGCCGGGATGGAACGCTTCGCGCAGGTACGCGTACTGGCCGCCAACATCGGGTCGCAGCGACGCGAGCTCGGCCCAGATGAATGCGGCTGCAAGTGCAAACAAGCCGCCGATTAGCCATGCGCCGAGAATCAGAAACGGCGTGTGCACCTGGAGTGCGACCACCGACGGGTTCATGAAGATCCCGGAGCCGATGATGCCACCCATCACGATCATGGTGGCGTCAAAGAGACCGAGTCTGCGCGCTAGTTGGGTTTGGTCCATGGGGACAGGATGACAAGATTAACAGGATTTTCAGGATTCATCCTGTAAATCTTGCAAATCCTGTAATCCTGTCTAAAGCTGTTTTTGACACTCCACGCCTCATCCGATACCCTTTCCCGTTTTGGCTAAGAGGTTTGAATTTTGTCTGCACATGCTGACGCCATCATCACTGCCGGTTTGAGGCCTGAGCTCTTCGCCGGACGTGGTGTCCTGGCAAACAGCCGAACACTCGTCCTCGTCGCACTCATAGTGCTCACCGTCGCGGGCTTTGGTTTTCGCGCTACCGGCCTCAGCGCCGAAGGTCTCAGCGAAGACGAGCTCAACAAACTCAACGCCGTCGCCGACTACCGCGCTAATGGTCTAACCGGTGCGAACGGCGAACATCCGATGCTGATGAAGGCGTGCCAGGCCGCGACGATCATCCTCGCTGAAAAGTGGAACAGCATCTCACCTGCGCATCAGATCGCGCCTGAGACCGCGTTGCGACTGCCCGGCACGATCGTCGGCGCGCTGACTACGATTCTGATCTTTCTGATCGTTTCCGAATTGTTCGGCACTGAAGTCGCGCTGATTGCGGCCGCGTTGTGGGCCTTCGATCCAATGGCGATCGGCTTCAATCGCATCGCTAAAGAAGACACGTTTTTACTTTTCTTCTTTCTTCTGGCGAACGTCTTCTGGTTGCGTGGCCAGCGCGCGGCTGAAAGCACTGACAGCAGTCCGAACAAATACTACTGGCTCACGGCAGCTTCTTACGGCGCGATGGTCGCGTCGAAATATGTGCCGCATCTCTTCGCAATCAGTATTTGCTACTACTGGATGTTTCAGAGCCTGCCGGAAACGCGTTGGCGTCTCGGCAAGAAACGCCTTCTTGTGTTCTTCACGATCATGGGTCTCGTGTTTTTAGTTTTGAGTCCGACAGTGCTGCTTCCCGAAACATGGCGGCAGATGGGATTGTTTGCGGGCGGTAAGCGCGTCAGTCATGACGGTTACGAGTTCATGAACCAGCTCTACACGCAGCGGTTCAGCGATTGGCTCCACGGCATTCCAGTTTACTTTTACGTCGTTTTTACTGCGGTGAAGTTGCCGCTGTTGACGGTGCTCGGATTTGTTGCGGGTCTACCGTTGCTGTTTCGACGCAAGCTCGGCGATGGGCGTTATTTCATTCTGTTCTGGTTCCTGCTGTGGGTGGTGGCGTTCTGTTTTCCGGGCGGAAAGTTTACGCGTTATTACACAACCGTGTTGCCGGCTGTGCTGATCACAAGCGCGCTGGGGATTCAGTTCGTCGGCAGGTGGCTGGCGAATCGGATTTCGACGAGCGTGAAGCACTACATTCCCGCGAGCCTCGCCGTGATCGTCATCGCGGGCTCAGTAGTTAACTCGATCAACGCCGCACCACACTTTCGTCTTTTCACAAACTCGATTGGTGGCGGCACAAGCTGGGCTGGATATTACTTTCCGCACGATGAGTTTTACGACGCGAGCATGCGCGACGTGATGGCGGAGATCGCGAAACGCGCTCGCCCGGGCGCGCGTGTGGCAAGCGAGAGTCCTTCGCTGGCGACGTACTATGCGGAACGTGTGAAGCGACCCGATCTCGTCTGCATCTCACTCTCAGACCCCGACGCAATGAAGCAAATGACCACCGGCGATTACATCATCATCGCCCGCGGCCGCCGTTACTTCAGCAACGACGCCATCATCTCTAACCTTCGTGATCACTCGACACCAGTCATCGAGCTCAATCTCGGCTCTGTACCATCCGCAAAAATCTACGAGCTCGATTCAAATTCTTTAGCATTCGTTAATTCGAAGAATTAGTCTCACGCAGCGGCGCTGCGTCGCTGCGCCGCTGCGTGAAAATTTCTTCTTCAGTGTCTCAGCTCGACTTCGACGGGGCGGGCGTCTTTGGAGTCGTAGCCTTCCGGCCAGTTGGAGATGTTGACGCCGTAGAGCCAGTCTGACCCAGGCGTTACGGTGAAGCGGATTTTTAAGGGGAGACCACGCATCGCGCGGAGGCGCAGGAACATGCCCGTGAGGCGCCATTCCTGAATGATTGGTTGGCCTTTTGGCTCCACCGGAATCAATCGTGAGCCGCCGTCCCAACCTTCGACAAACAACGTGACGCGCGTCTTTACGAAATCCATAGACGCGTCGATCGGTAACACTGGCTGAAGGTGCGCGCGGACGATGATCTCGCTAACGCGCCGCCGGTCCGCACGCGGCGGCACCGTATATTCGAGATAACCGGATCCGGATCCCCAGATGTAACCCGAGCCTTCGCCAATCTTCTCGAAGCGCTCCGCACTCGCCATCTGCGGCTTGAACTGGTAAAGCACCGACTTGTCTTCCCTGACGATCATCTGCGGCACCGTGGCCGCATCACCTTCAGTACGGCTCCACGCAAACTGCCTCGGAATCAGATGTCGCTCACTCTTCTGCAAGTGCGACGGCATCTCCGCCGATTGCAACGACGCAAACATCTGCGACGCGCGTGCAACTTCACCAAGCAACTGCTGATCGCGAGACGTTGAATACGTAACGCCGTAACCTCTATGCGCGTCGGGCGTGAGTATCCAAAACATCGCACCACCCGCACCCGCGCGCGCGTTGCCTTCGAAGAACGCGCGCCACCACTCGAGTTGCGAAGCGCCGTTGTGGCCCTCGACTCCCATGCCAAACTCGCCGAGCACAAGCGGCTTACGCAACGAGTACGCGGCAGCAGCACGATTCTCGATAAACTCCTGTAACGCTTTCGGCGAGTCAACAAAACTGTCGTGATCGTCACGCGGGTAACTATGAACGTCGCAATAGTCGATCGTCGGGATCGCATGGTCCGCGAGCCACTCGCGCCGCTCCGAGGACGAGCGATAACCCCACGCGCCCGGCGCGACCATGTGATTCGGATCGAGCGATTTCAGATATGCGCTCATCTCCTCAAACCACGCGCGCCGTTCGGCCCAACGTCCAGTGATCACCTGCGCTTCGTTCATCAACTCCCAACCGAAGATCGCCGGATCATCACGATAAAGAACTCCGGTGATCGTGTTTCTTCGCGTTGCGAGTTTTTCGATGTGCTCGCGATAGAGTCGACGCGTTTCCGGATTGGAGTAAAAGAGAATTGCTTTTTCGTTGTTGATGCCGAACTTGTAACTATCGTCGGCAGCATCATTGATGCCGGCCCAGCGCAGGTACTGCGTGACGCCGCCCGTGTCGCGCCACCAGTTCGTCAAACACAACTGCACGTAAATGTTGTTCTTTGCAGCCTCGGCGATGACTTTGTCGAGATGGATGAAAGCATCTTCATTCCACTCGCCCGGGGCGCGTCGAAAGTAGTGATGCCGCGGCCAGTCTGCAAAATCGGCCATCGGTTTGACGTCGTTCGGACCGCCCTCGCCAAACGCCCAAACGCGCACGACCTTGATTCCAGCCTGTGCCGCCTGTTGCAGCGTTTCGGGCATACGCGCGCGATCTTCGTCACGATACATCACCGCCACGTTCGCGCCGACAAACCGAAACGGCTTCTGCCCGATGACGAAACGCCCGCCGCGTTGCCGCACAAACTGGTCCTTCGACGCAGTGGGCGCCGAGTTTGGTGCGGCAACTAAAAACAGAACCGCCGCGCTTCCAACGAGGACAAGCGCGGCGACTGCAAGCAATTTCTTATTCATCAACAATTACGCAAGCTATCTCGGATTCGTCATTCTAACAAAACCCATAATCGCACACACGGAACCGAGCACGACAAACAGGTTGAAGAAGGCGCCGACACCAAGCGCCATGCTGAGGTCGACTGAGTTTTGCGAGATGCCGAGCACGGCAAAGATGCCGAACAGCAAAAAATGCAGGTGATAAATGATCATGCAAACCGCCGCGTACGAAAACCAGCGGGCTGACGGCCCAAACGCCGGCGATCTGGCGAAACCGAGTACAGCAGCGATTAACCAACCAACGCCGCCTGCAATCAGCAACAACATGGCAACGGGGAAAAAATAATTTGGCTGTGTTGCGCGCAGTTGTGGCTGCTGTAGCAGCATTATCAGGAGTGGGAACATCTCGATAGGAGTCTCCTTAATGATCTGAAATCGTGTTTACAAAAAGGGCGCCGTCTGCGCACGTAAGCCGCTTTTGGTAGGTGCACAAACGGCGTCCAATATGGTGTCGGGTAAGCAGGCGCAAGACTATTGCAGCGGGAGCAATGTGTTCAACCCGCTGTCCGTAAATCGCTCGCGCCGCTACTGCGTAATGTGAATCTCTTCCTCTTTGTTTACGTGGCCCAGGAAGTATATCAAACCACAAACAAAGGCGATTGCCGCCAGCCCCAGCGCGATCCAGCCATTCGTGTGACCGCCGGCAGGATTCGGATCGGTCACAAATCTATAGAAATAAAAGATCGCGCCAATAGCGGCCGCAACTCCCACCACTATCGCGAGAATATCTTTCAGGCTTTTCATTTTTACCTCCGGCCAGGAAATTAAATATGAAGGTTAAGGAAAAAGCCGAGCGAATTTGCAAATTTATGGGTGCATGTTAACGCTGCGGGTTAGAGGAATGCAAGCTGGATGTTTGCTGAGGTTATTTGAACGCGGATTGACGCGGAAAAACGCCGATCCGCGTTAACCCGCGGAAATCCGCGGCTTTAGAATCAGTCGCTTGTCGCCGGCGCGACGGGTAATTTGATCGCGGTCGAAGTATTCGAGCAGGGGTATGGCGTATTTGCGGGAGACGCCGGCGAGGTCTTTGAAGGCGGGGACGTCGATCAGGCGATCCGGCTCGTGTTGGGAGGCGTAGGTATGAAGTTTTGATTTTAGATCCTCGATCACTTTCTCATGCATGAACATTTCGCCTTGGATCCGGACGAGTTTTCGATCGTCGAGGAGCAGTTGCAGGAGCTTGCGCGCCTGGGCGCG
>DASTTS010000063.1:0-4778 GCA_035760085.1 Pyrinomonadaceae bacterium | reverse complement strand
CCGGCGAGATAGAGCACGCGTGGATCCGCAGGCGAAAAAAGAATCGGCGCCGTGCGAAGAAATCTGTACTTACCACTGCGAAGGATCTCAGGCGCGACGTTCTGCACCTGGCCCGTCGTCATATCAAAGCGCGTTGCTTTGCCGCCGTAAATGAGATTGGGATTGAGTGGATCAGGTGCGACATATCCGTACTCTTCAACACCGACAGTGCGCCAGTCGCGAAAAGTGATCGCGCCGTTGTCGCCACGACTCTTCACGCCCGCCGAACCGCTCTCCTGTTGGCCACCGTAAACCCAGTACGGATACTGATTGTCAGTAATGACGTGATAAAACTGCGCGGTCGGTTGGTTGTACCACGAGGTCCACGTCTCGCCACCATTCACACTAACGACCGCGCCCTGGTCCGTCGCGAACAGCATGATGTCCGGATTCTCGGGATTGATCCAGAGTGTGTGATAGTCGTCGCCGCCTGGCGCACCTTTGAACGCGATCCATGTCTTACCGCCGTCAGTCGATTTATATGCCGCGATCGCAGAGGTGTAGACAATCTCTTTGTTACGTGGATCGACGTCGATCTCCGCGAAGTCACTGCCACGCGCCCATGCACGACGATCGGTGCCGACGCGTCGCCACGATTCGCCCGCATCGTCTGATCGATAGATGCCGCCGAGTTGTGTCGAATCGACAGTCGCGTAGACCGTGTTTGGATCACTCGGCGCTACGGCGATGCCGATGCGTCCGAGACCTTGTTCAAACGTCGGCAGACCTTTTGTTAATTGACGCCACGTGTTGCCGCCGTCTGTGGTTTTGTAAAGTCCACTACCCGGACCTTGCCATGCCCCATTTTCCCAGGGGCCCTGCCGCGCCGACCACAAATCAGCGTAGATGACTTTTGAATTCTTCGGATCGAAGGCAAGCGCGATCGCGCCGGTGTTTTCGTCTTTGTAGAGAACTTTCTGCCACGTCTCACCGCCGTCGGAAGAGCGAAAGACGCCGCGCTCTTCGTTCGCGCCGTAAGGATGTCCGAGGGCCGCGACGTAAACGAGATTCGGATCGCGAGGATCGACGAGGATGGCGGCGATCTGTTGTGCGTCGCGAAGTCCGAGATGTCGCCACGTTTTGCCGCCGTCAGTCGATTTATAAATGCCGTCGCCGGTCGAGAGATCCGGGCGCTGGAGTCCTTCGCCGCTGCCGACGTAGATCGTTTCCGGGTTCGACGGCGCGACTGCGAGTGCGCCGATCGATCCGGTTGGCTGATCGTCGAAGATCGGTTTCCACGTGTGACCGTAATCAGTCGTCTTCCAAACGCCGCCGTTGTTGACTCCTATATAGAAGACGTTTGGCTGACCCGGAACACCGGTGGCGCCCACCGTGCGGCCCGCGCGGAATGGCCCGATCATCCGCCACTTCATCGCCCGGGCGAAATTGTCCGTGGGCACTTGCGCGTGAATGATCGGACTGATAACAAGCAGGCAGAGCAGGGAACACCGCAGTAAATGAGTCATAGTTTTGACAGGATTACAGGATTTACAAGACAGACAGGATTTTTACTTCATCCTGCTAATTCTGTAAATCCGGTAATCCTGTCTCCAACTGCTGATCCCTCGGCGCACGCCTCCTCAATATCAGCGCGGAGATCAACGTCATCACAAGACCGACGGGCAGCGGCTCGAGAATGGTAATCGCAATATTGAACAGGATATTGTTCTTGTAGAGCGTCATCATTCGATTCATCTGTTCGACTTCCTGTGCGATCTGTTCGGGTGACTTGCCGGAGTTGCGAGCCTTTTCGACCTCGTGAGCCGCATACTTCTCCATGAAATCGGGCAGGAAGTTGTGATAGATGATTTCCCACGTTACGACATAGCAGATGCAGGCGATGAGCATTATTAACAGACCGACACCGAGCGCCCTGCCAAAACTAATGCGTCCCGCGCCCACTGTCTCTCGATAAGATCGAATTCCAAAGAACACCAGTAGAAAGGCCAGCACCATCGTGGTGTAGCCGATGACCATCCCGTTGTTGAAACCGATTTTTTCCACGAAGGGAATCGTGGCCGCCATCATCACGGATAGGATCGCGCCCGAGATTAAACCAAACGTCAAAACGATTCTTTTCATGACAATCTCTCCTGAATGGTTGGTGAAAACTCGTGGCGCAATCTACTTTCGCGCGGCCGGGTTGTCGTCATACTTTCGAGTGATTTCGCGTTTTTGCGGGTAAATCATACTTTCGAGTTAAGGGATGAGTCCCATTTCTTTTCCGATCTGTACGGCTTGAGTGCGCCGCCGCGCGCTGAGTTTATCGAAGAGACGGCTGGAGTGAGTTTTGACAGTGTTTTCGCTGACGAAGAGTTTGTCCGCGATCTCGCGGTTGCTGAGGCCCTGCGCGATCAGCTCGAGAATTTCGAGCTCGCGTCTCGTGATACCGAGCTCCGTCAATCGCTCCTTATTTAATGTGAACGGTTGCGTCGCCGGGATGTGCACTTCCTTAACGACAACGACTTCCTTCTTTTTAGTCAGCTTCAACCCGAGCCAGATCCCAACACCGGCAAAGAGTGCGGCGATGAGCCCGCCATAGATCTCGATCGAGTGCTCAACGACGAGGAACCGAAACTCGATCAGCCTGAGCACGACGATCAGGATTCCGCCGCACAGACCGTAGATGAGCGTGTGGATGAGCGTCTGCTTTTTCACAAGTGTTGAGCCAAAGCATTTTCTCTCGCGGCGGCGCAACGGCGCAACGGAAACGTAGAACACCCAGTTGTTTTTCGTCGAGCCGTTGCGCCGCCGCGAGAGAAAACCTCTCCTAAAAAATTAGTTGACACACCTGCCGCGCGTGCCTATACTCCTAAAAACTTAGGAGACAACGATGGCGCGACCGAAGACTGAGAACCTGACGCCGCTTGAGCTGGAAATCATGCACGTCTTGTGGGAAACAGGCCCCGCCAACGTGCAAACCGTTCAGCAAAAACTGAAACGCGACCTTGCGTACACGACCGTCCAAACGATGCTCAACATTCTCGAGCGCAAAGGCAAAGCGAAACGTACCCTGAAAAACCGCGCTTACTTCTACAAGCCCGCCGTCAGTCGCAAGCAAGTCGTCGGCAAACACGTCAAAGACGTTGTCGATCGACTCTTCGGCGGCTCAGCGGAGAGCCTCGTAATGAGTCTCGTGGAAACGAAGCACCTGACGCCCGAAAAGCTCGCGCGACTCCAGAAGTTAGTCGAACAGGTGAAGGAGGACAAAGCCGATGAGACTGAGTAGCCAACTACTGCTGACGTTTCTGCTGAACGCCTTCTGGCAAATCGCGCTCATGGCAGCGCTTGCTTCGCTTGGTTCATGGCTGCTGCGAAACTCGGTCGCACGTTACCGGCACTGGGTTTGGGCCACCGCACTTTGTCTCGCGTTCTTAGTCCCTGCTTTTACCTCGTTGCGTACGTTGTTTGACGATGTGACGCCAACAAACACGGCAGTCTCATTCGAAAGGGAAACCCGCGCGCCGTTCGCCGGTGAAGCCGTGCCGCGGTTGCCTGAGACAAACTCTTCCGCCCTCGCTTCAACCTTCAAGATAAATCAATCGCTAGGACTGACGATACTCGGATTCTATTTCGCGTTTCTGCTCTACGGCATCTTAAAGCTCGCACAAGCGTGGCAAACTACGCGAACCATTCGACGTCGTGCGACTGAGATCGAGCCGAACAACAGCGTCGCGGAAGTCATTAATCGTTGTGAGCTCGAGTTCGGCACGCGCGCCGGATCAGTAAGAGTATTTCGCTCCGATACGTTGCCGGTGCCTGTCACGACCGGGCTCTTTAATCCCGTTATCATTCTGCCCGAGTCGCTTTTGCGCGAAGGAAACGTTGAGCTACTAACTTCGGCTATAGCCCACGAGTTCATTCATGTGGCGCGGCGCGATTATCTTCTCAATCTAATTTACGAGTTACTCTTCGTCCCCGTCTCATTTCATCCTGCTGCGGCTTTATTAAGACGACGGGTCCGCGAGACCCGCGAACTCTGCTGCGACGAGCTGGTTGCTGAGCGCATCCTGAATGCGGAAGTATATGCGCGCTCGCTCGTAAAACTCGCCAGCTCCGCACCACCTCTGCGTCGACTCTCCGTTACTACAACCGTAGGCATCGCCGATGCTGACATCCTGGAGGCCCGTATCATGTCGCTGTTAAAGAAACCGGAACTGAAAACACGTTGGAAGAAGTTGTTGCTGATCGCTGTTTCATTGCTGCTGCTGGTGCCGTGTGCCGCCGCCGCCGCTCTCGCTATGCGCTTCGACGTCGAGACGCCGGAGCCGCAGGAGAAAACGCTTACGCAAGCGGATAAAGAGAAGCTGGAAACGCAAAAGCGCAAAGTGCGGTCCAGTGAAGCCATGAAAGAGCGCATGGAGAGCGATCCTCAGTTTCGCGAAGAGGTGGAGCGCAAAGAGCGTGTGGAAATGGAAATGCGCGAGGTGCGGCAGGCGGCGCTAATTCGTCTCGCGAAGATCAACATGGACCAGGCGATTCAGATTGCCACCAGTCAACAACCCGGAAAAGTCCTGGAGTGCAGTCTGGAGGCCAGTCACTGGGAAGCGCCCGGCAAATTGGCGAATGATGGCTTCGTGTTCTATCACGTCATGATCGCGAACGAAGGCGACGTCGGCGCCACACATCTCTGGGTCAATGCGATCGACGGCACGATCATCAAGACTGAAAAGGAACTCCCACGCAAAAAACGCGAACCATAGTTCTTACCCGCGGATTACGCGGATGAACGCGGATCA
>DASTTS010000062.1:0-5624 GCA_035760085.1 Pyrinomonadaceae bacterium | reverse complement strand
ACGCTTCGTCCAGTGCGCAGATCCACACGTTGCACTGCGCCGCCTTGCGACTCTGCGTAGACGGTGTTGTGGTCAGTCGGATCGATCTGCGTGTAAAAACCGTCGCCACCGCCGACGCGATACCAGTCGGCATTCGTGATGCCAAACTGGCTTCGCACCATGCTTGGACCACCCCACGAGCCGTTGTCCTGCAAACCGCCGTACACGTAGTACGGCTTCCGCATGTCGACTCCGATCGCGTAGAACTGTGCCGCCGGAATCGTATTAACAAACTCCCACGACGCGCCCTGATCGTAACTGACGTTCAAGCCGCCATCGTTTCCGACCATCAGGTTGTCGCTGTTGCTGGGATTGATCCAGATCGCGTGATTGTCGCTGTGCGCGATGCCCTGCTGTAATGACTTGAACGTCTTGCCGCCGTCAGTCGATTTGCTAAAGTTCAAACCGCCGACGTAGACAGTTTCGGGATTCTTCGGATCGACACGAATCTGGCTGTAGTACATCGGGCGGTTGTTTTCGTTGCTGACGATGCGCCACGTCTTGCCTTTGTCATCCGAACGCCACACACCCGGTTTCTTCGGATCGAGAGGCGTCGGTGTTGGCGAAGCACTTGGACTAGGCGACGCAGATGGTGACGGGCTCGGGCTCGGCGCCGGTCCACCAGCCTGCGGCTCTTCACCGCCCGTACCAACACTCGCGCCCACTTCCATCTGCGCGTAAATGATATTCGGGTTCGAACGCGAAACGTCGAGGCCAATGCGGCCGAGCAGTCCTTCCGGCAGTCCGCCGCCTTCGAGTTTCTTCCACGTCTTACCGGCATCGATCGTCTTCCAGATGCCGCTGCCTGGTCCACCGCCGTTGAAACCGAAGCTCGTGCGGCGTCGCTGGTAAGAAGCAGCGTAGAGCACCTTGCTGTCTGACGCGTCCATCGCGAGGTCAGTAAAGCCGGTATCTTCGTCGATGAACTTCACATTTTGCCAGGTCTTACCGCCGTCCGTAGTTTTGTAGACACCGCGTTCCTTGTTTGGTCCGAAGAGATGGCCCAACACTGCGACGTAGACGACGTTCGGGTCTTTCGGATCGATCACGATGCGTGCGATCGTCTGGGAATCTTCGAGACCCATTTTCGTGAAAGTCTTACCGGCATCGGTGGATTTGTAGATGCCGTCGCCGAAGCTGGAGCTCTGGCGGTTGTTCGGCTCGCCCGTGCCGACCCAGACGATATTTGGATCGGAAGGAGCGATGGCGACATCGCCGACAGAGTGCGTGCCGTACGTGTCAAAGATCGGTTGAAAGGTCGTGCCGTTGTTAGTCGACTTCCAAACGCCGTTGGTCGCGAAGGCCACGTAGATGATGTACGGGTTTTGTTCGACGGCGGCGATGTCGTCGATACGTCCACCCATGCTCGCCGGTCCGATGCTGCGAAAGACGAAACGCTTCAGCATTGGATCGGTTGACCAGTTGATTGGCGTTGGCGTTGGACTGGGGCTGGGAGTTGCCCTTGGACTTTGCGTGGCCGCTGGGCCAGGCGCGGGAGTTTGAGTTGTTGTTTGATTCTGTGAATGAACAGTGATGCTGGCAAAGGCCACAGCGGAAACGATCAAAACGAGCAGTCCAAGATCGTAAACGGAGCGCGACCGGTCTTTCATGCGAAAGTTTCCTTTCAACGTACTTGTTTTGCCTAAAACTACGTGGGATAAAACGAAGGTGAACGTGCGGAATATAAATAAAGTGCTGCGTTTAATGCAACTAATTTAGCCGCGGATTCACGCGGATGAACGCAGATCAGACAAGAAATGTTTGATCCGCGTTCATTCGCGTGAATCTGCGGCTAAGTTAATTCTTATAAACGGGCCAACCAGGCTTGATAATTCGCGCGACGAGTTTCCATCCAGGCGCGGAAAGTAAACGGTGGCCGCGGACGAGTGGTAATGATCTGATTGAGATCGCGAAGCATAACGAGCTTCATGACGTTCGCTGAGTCTAACGACTTTTGCGCCAGATCCGTACAAGCCGGTGAGACGGACGAGGTTTGAGTACTGTCGCCCGTGTCGTAACTCAACGCCTCGAATTTTTCTCTGAACTGCCGTACTGCTTCGATGTTATCTGTAAAATTTTCCGCTAGCTGTTGATCGAGCAAAGAAATAACCTTCGTCAGATAAGCGCTGCGACCGATCCGGGCTGTTTCCACGTGGCAGGCATCCCTTACCTCGCCCTCATAACTCAAGTCAGAGAAAATGACGTTCCGGATGCGGATGGTCGTGCTGTTTGCTGCTGATGGGACAAATCCAGTCGGCGTACGTCGAGGCATCAGGGCGCGAACGTATTGCTCTACTGTGCCGCCAGCCTCGATGAGGGGACGATTTTCGTTATCCGCAAAAAAACCAGTTGGTCCGGGACGGTCGTCAAAAGTCATATCGAACCCCAACCCCGCAACACTCTTTTCCGACAAGTTTCGAAAAGTAATTATGTAAGCCGGGTTCGGGCTGTTCTCGGACCGGACGCTGACGATCTCGATCGATTTTGTCTTGTTATCAAAAGCCGGCGACGGCGGTAACGGCGGCACCGTATCGAGCAAGGTGATGGTGAACGGCTCAATCCCGACAGCGCGCAAGTCGTTCAACGTTCTCTGCTCGCCTACGCCGAGCCGATAAATGCCTACGAAGTCTTCCTGCTCGATGCCTTTCACGCCTCTGATTAACGTGACTCGAACGGCCGCTGTCTCGCCGTTGAACTGTGGCTCGACTTTGACCATCCGAATTGGCGAGCCTGACGGGCTGCTGCCCGGCACGCGGACAAAATTCATTACCCCGACAAATTTCCCGAGCTCGTTGGGACCATTGACGTTGGAATAACCGGGAGGCATGGCCGGGTTGGCAACGATTTCAAGCAGCAGCGGCGGTGCTCCCTCGTGACGTGGCGCGGACATTGAAGGCTTTAATGAAGGTGCTTGCTGCTGCGCGTAGACGACAGACCACGAGACCATGACGAGTGTCGCCATCGTGAAGAGTTTCTTCATAGTGAAACCTCAGCCTCGCCAGATTGTGCTGCGGGTACTATCAGCGAGGCGCTTTGCGTCCGGGAAAGCTTCGAGAGCGCGCAACACCTGCGCATCGCTTTCGAGCAACACGCGCGCGCCCGCATCGTTTGAAAATCCTGCGGTGACGATCTCCTGTCGCAAACGCAACTTCGCAAACTCCAGCTCCTCGTCGATCTGAGCCGGTTGGACCTGGAATTGTGGCTGCGTGCGAACAAAGTTGCGAAACGCTTCAACCACGCGATCCGTTACCGGAAAGTCCGTCGGCTTCGCACTCTTGCCGTATTGAACTTTTTCGATCCGGTAAGACTCGAGACCGGGAACAACTCCGGCTGACAGTTGTCGCGTGAAATAAAACGCTGCTTCGAAGATACGTGCACGCACGGGCGTGGTTGCCGGTTCCTTTATTTCGATGTCCGGAGTGATACCGCCGCCGCCATAAAACACGCGCCCCGCGGCTGTCTGTACTGCTGGACCAGTGTGTGGATGCGGCGTTGGCGAAGCGAGTGAGAGCGGCGCCTCGATGTTGTGTGGTCCATTGGTTCCGGCCGGCGGAGTCTGGTTTTCGGTTGGCTCGTGTCGCGTGTAGTAATCGTAAATCGACCCGCTCGAGTAATCGCGTTGTAGCGAGCGCCCGTATGGCGTGTAGTAACGAGCGGTCGTGAGCGTCAGTCCGGTGTTGAAAGGCAACTGGAATATGCGCTGCACGAGCCCTTTGCCAAAACTCGTCTCGCCGACAATCAAGCCACGTCCGTGGTCCTGAATCGCGCCCGCCACGATTTCTGAGGCGGAGGCACTGTTGCGATTGATGAGCACTACTAAAGGAACTGTTGTCGGATCAGATCCAGTTGATTTGTAAGTAATCGGCTCGCTGTACTCAGTTCGACCTTTAACCGAAACCACCACTGCGTCGCGCGGCAGAAACTCACTCGCCACATCGATCGCTTGATCAAGAAGCCCGCCGGGATTGCCGCGCAAATCGAGAATGAGCTGGCGCATGCCCTGTTCCTGCAGGCGCTTCATCGCCTTCGACAGCTCTTCGTCACTCGAACGCTGGAAACCGCCGGTCAGACCGATGTAACCGGTGCCGGGGCGAATCATGTAAGCGTTGCGGATCGTCGGCAGCGGCACGGCATCACGAACCATCGTGAAATACAACGGCGGCTCGGAACCGACGCGCTCGACTTTGATCGTCACCGGCTCGCCAAGCCCGCCGCGCACGTTCTTTGAGACCTGCTCGCTGCTCCAGTCGCGGGCGTTTTTGCCGTCGACTTCGAGAATGCGATCGCCGTACTTCAACCCGTGCTTGGCGGCTGGCGTTCCATCGACTACTGACTGCACGTAAACGCCGTCGCGATGCTGGACGATGGTGACGCCGATACCGTAGAAGCGCGAATCCTGGTCCTCTTTGAGTTTCTTGAATTCGCTGTACGGGAAGTAAGCGGAATGCGGGTCGAGCGTCGTGAGCATTCCCTGAATGGCGGCTTGCGTGGCTTTTTCGTGGTCGATGTCGCCGGAGTAGTTGCTGGTGATGGTGGCGACCGCTTCGTTGTAGTCTTTTTCGATCTCGTCGACGACGCGGTACGAGTTTTTTGCGTTAGTGGAAGTGAAGCTGCGGAGCTTCTGACCGCTGCCGATCATGCCGCCGAATAGGGCCGCCAGAAGGATCAACGCCGCCGCGCTGAGGGCGAAGCGTTTGTCGATCCAGAGTTCGTTATATCGTGGCGGGGATTTCTTAAATTCGCGGGCGACTTCCATTGCCAAAATATACCATACCGCCCCGAGGATCTTGTTAATCCTAAAAATCCTGCAATCCTGTTAAAAAAACTGACTACGTGCAAAAGCTAGCTCAAATGATATATTTCCGCTGAGGCATGTCTGCATCTCTTTCGGTCATCATTCCCGCTTACAACGAAGCCTCCCGTTTGGAAAAATCCCTGCGGGACATAGTGGACTACCTGCGCCAAAACTTCCCCGACGGCGAGCTGATCGTCGTCGACGACGGCTCATCCGATGAAACGGCCGCCCTGGCGCGCAAAGTTTTTCAGGAGTCGGGCGACGTGCGCACGTCAGTCATCAGTTACAAATCAAATCTCGGCAAAGGCCGCGCCGTCCGGCTGGGCCTGCTCGCCGCGCGCAGCGATGTGGCCCTCTTCTCCGACGCCGATCTCTCCACACCGATCACCGAAGCACCAAAACTAATTGATCCGGTTGCGAGCGGACAGTTCGATATGACTTTCGGATCGAGAGCGCTGAACCGCGAGCTGATCGGAGTGCATCAATCGTGGCGTCGCGAGCAGGGCGGGCGCGTCTTCAATCTGGTTGTGCGTTTGGCGACGGGAATGCCGTTTTGGGACACGCAATGCGGCTTCAAGGCTTTTCGTATGAGTGTGTGCCGTCCGCTGATCGAAGCCGCGACGGTGGACCGTTTCGGGTTTGACGTGGAGCTGCTTTATCTCGGGTTTCGCGCGGGTTTAAACCTAAAAGAGATCCCGGTGCGCTGGGACCACAACGAGGGGAGCAAAGTGGCTTTGTTCAGCGACAGCTTCAAGATGGTGAACGAAGTGAATTTGATCCGGCAGCAGGC
>DASTTS010000061.1:0-8515 GCA_035760085.1 Pyrinomonadaceae bacterium | reverse complement strand
TCTCGTGCGAAGAGATCTTCGGACCCGTGGCAATGCTTTTCCGTGCGTCAGATATAGATGAAGCGATCCGGATCGCAAATGCGACGCAGTTTGGCTTGGGATCGGCGGCGTGGACCAACGACGCGAACGAGCAGGCAAAGTTCATCGAAGAGCTCGAAGCGGGATCCGTCTTCATCAACGGCATGGTCGCCTCGGATCCGCGATTGCCGTTTGGTGGTGTGAAGAATTCGGGTTATGGCCGTGAACTCGCGGAGTTTGGCATCCGCGAATTCGTGAATATCAAAACGGTTTGGATCGGGGGAAAAGCAGTTAACACGGATAACACGGAATAAAAGACAGATTACCAGAGTGAATTGGAACAGATCCGAAGTAATCCTTCAGGGGTTTCGCGCGAGTGCACCACGCCGGATTCGGCCCATTGGAAGATCGTGCGCGAGTTGACGCGTGCGAAGATGGCCGCATCGTCGATACTCAGCATCTCTACGACGCGTGAGCAGTCACGACACCAGGCGGTTCTCGGGCACCTGTTGACGACCACCCACCTGTCTCTCTCGACGGTGATTTCCGTCCGCGTTTTCATGAAGCTTCCTTTCCTTCAGAACATGGACCAGCACGCGGAGTGCGATGCGCGGATGAAAGAGCGCCGTTGGCGGCACGAGCATACTGAAAGCGCGCAAGAGTACGTGACGAACTGCTACCGACTCGGTCGCCAGCACCAACACGTGATTCATGTAACGATGCATGAATTTCGTCATCAATCCCGGGCCGTCTCCCTTAGTCTCGGGATAACGATAGTCTTCACCTGTCGCGAGCAGCCACGGCGCTTTATTCACCTTGCCCAACCGCTTTTGAAAGCGACGCGATAACCTACGCAGGCTCGCATCCTCGCGCAGTGTGTTACGAAGCGTGAGCGCGCCGAGGGCCGCGATCGTCATTCCCTGCCCGTAAACCGGATTGAAAGCACAAACCGCATCGCCTAACAGCAGAAAGTTTTCCGGCAATACTTTCGCGCGATCGAAGTGACGCAAACGATTCTCAGTGCCGCGATGGGTTTTGATCGGCGTGATCGGTTCTGCCGCGCACATGGCGTCGTAAATCGTCGACACCGGAAGACTGCGCGCGAATTCAAGAAACCCGACTTCATCACTCGGCGGATAATCACGTGCGCCACCCGTAAGCGTTACGAGCCAGCGATTACCTTCGACCTCAAACAGGATCGCGCCACGACTTCGCTTCGGCGGCGTAGACTGCACGTAAGCACACTTCCAATCACGATTGAAATCATCCGGAATGCGATACATGCGACTCGCATAACCAAGATGCGCGTCGACAACAGTCTCTTCGGGTATCACGTAACCGAGATCGTTTAACCAGCGCGGTGCACGCGATGCGCGGCCGGTAGTATCAACAACCAGATCCGCGTGTAACTCCGTCGCGACTCTGCGATCCGACTCGGAGTGGCGCGGGCAAATCAGCACGCCTGCCACGCGCTTCTTATTACCATCAGGAATCAGACGCAGAACGTCTGTGTTGTCCATGATCTTCACTCGCGGATTGCTGCTGAGTCGTCGCCGCACGTGTAGATCGAGCACCGGTCGCGTGAAAGCCAGCACTTTCATTTCTGACGGAAACCGCAGCCCCCAACCGGCGCGCGTGTACCACGCGATGTCGTTCGCCATATCGACGAGCGGCACACCCGCTGCGATCATTTCATCCTGCAATCCCGGAAAGAACTCTTCGAGCACCTGTCGCCCGCGCAACAAAAGTCCATGCACGTGATTCCCCTGCGGAATGCCGCGGCGCACTTCTGTCGTTTCCGTGTAAACGTCGCGCTCGATAAGCGTGACTTCATCAAAGTGATCCGATAAAACTCGCGCTGTTAAAAGTCCGGCAAGACTTCCCCCGAGCACCACCGCGTGGCGGCCCTGGGCGTGACCGTCCGGATCAAGCTGGCGCTTTGAACTTGTATTCATTACAACTCCTCCTAAATAATCTCGGCTCAAGTTGTCGGGGTGTGAGAACGGTGAAGATACGAGCGACGGGCGCGTCTCGTATTTAGAGAATCCTGAGATTGTTCTCAAAAAATTCTGAAAGCGATGATGAACCGGGCGGATAGGCGCTTCTATCTATTTGACGCGTTTCGAGTTGACGTAAACGAGCGACTGCTTTTTAAAGACAGTCGCGAGGTGTCGCTCACGCCGAAAGTCTTCGACACGCTGCTCGTGCTGCTCGAAAACTCCAGTCACGTGATGACGAAGAAGGAGCTGATGCAGCAGGTGTGGCCTGACAGTTTTGTCGAGGAGAACAATCTCGCGCAGAACATTTCCATCCTGCGGAAAGCGCTCGGCACATCGCGCGAAGGCGAACAGTACATTCAAACGGTGCCGAAGCGTGGTTATCGTTTTGTCGGCGACGTTCGCGCGACTGGCGGTGAAGAAGAGAGTGTGATCGTTCGCGAACGCACGCGCGCGCGTATCGTTGTCGAGCGTGATGATGAAGACGACGCGCGCGTGCGAGACGTATTGCCGGGCGAAGTTATACATAAAAAACTTGAGCCCGCGTTACAGCGACCACCGGAAACGATGTACGCGCGCAGCGGCGACGTGAACATCGCTTACCAGGTGATCGGCGATGCGCCGCTCGATCTGGTTTTCGTGATGGGTTGGGTGTCGCATCTTGAATACTTCTGGCGCGAGCCGAGCTTTGCGCGTTTCCTGCTGCGTCTCGCATCGTTCTCGCGTCTGATACTTTTCGACAAACGAGGGACGGGACTTTCCGATCGCGTGCCGATCAATCAACTGCCTACACTCGAGCAACGCATGGACGACGTGCGCGCTGTGATGGATGCAGTCGGTTCGGAGCGCGCGGCGTTGTGTGGTGTGTCGGAAGGTGGTCCGATGTGCAGTCTCTTCGCCGCGACGTATCCTGAAAAAACGCTGGCGCTCGTGAGGATTGGCACGTACGCTAAGCGAATTCGCGATGCTGAGTATCCGTGGGGACCGACGCTGGAGCAACGCGAACAGTTTTTCGACGTGATGCGTGAGCAGTGGGGTGGACCAGTCGGCATCGTCGAGCGTGCGCCGAGTGTTGCGCACGATCCGCAGTTTCGCGACTGGTGGGCTACATATTTGCGAATGGGCGCGAGTCCCGGCGCGGCTGTCGCGCTCACGCAGATGAATGCGGAGATCGACGTGCGAAACGTGTTGCCGTCGATACGCGTGCCGTCGCTGGTGATTCATCGCAGCGAAGATCAGTGTTTGAAAGTTGAAGAAGGACGTTTCGTCGCGCAGCGGATTCCGGGTGCGAAGTTTATTGAGCTGCCCGGGAACGATCATCTGCCGTTTGTCGGTGATCAGGAGGCAATCCTCGATGAGGTGGAAGAGTTTCTGACGGGTGTGCGTCACCGGAGCGAACCTGACACGGTGCTCGCCACCGTGCTTGTGGCGCGGCTTGTGGGCATCAAAGATCGAGTCGAGCGACTCGGGCACGATCGGTGGGAGGAATGGTGGCGACGCTTACACGCGCACATCACGAAGGAGATCGAATGGTTTCGCGGGCGTGAGGTCGATATTTTGGAGAATCGTTTACTGGCGATCTTCGACGGACCGGCGCGAGCGATTCGTTGTGCGGTAGCGATTACTGAATACACTGCGCGTCTCGGCCTGCAGACGTGCACGGGATTACATACGGGCGAGTGTGAAATCGTTGACGGGCAGGTCGCCGGCGCGGCGGCGCAGATGTGTGTGTGCGTGGCAAACGAAGCCGAACCGGGCGAGGTGCTGGTGTCGAGCACGGTGAAAGACCTCGTCGCCGGTTCGGGAATCAGTTTTGAAGATCGTGGCGTTCGTAATCTTCCGAATTGCGGTGAGTGCCGGCTATTTAGTGTTCGTAAGGGGCAACTGTAGGGGTGGCCCTCCGTGGCCACCCCAGCATGCCATTGAGCGTGGGGCGGCCACGGAGGGCCGCCCCTACAGTTGATCTTAATAATGTCTGACACATATCCATTTGCTGATATCGATCTGGCGCGTCGTTTGGAACGCGCTGAGTCGCAGGGCAATGTCAATTTTGTCGAGGCACGGGCAAGGGCGTTTCCGGACCGCGGCGCGACGTGGCTCGAAGTGGCCGGCACTTATGCGATGTTCGATGGTGTCGGTTCGCCTGTGACGCAGACGTTTGGGCTCGGAGTTTACCAGCCGATTACTGAGGCACACATGGAAGCGCTCGAGGAGTTTTTTCAATCCCGAGGTGCCGAAGTTTTTCACGAAGTCTGTCCGCTGGCTGATCCGTCAACTTTTGAAATGATCAGACAACGTCGTTATAAGCCGGTGGAGTTCTCGAACGTCTTATACCGCCCAATCGATCCGGATTTACGCCTGAAGGCGTCGCGTAACGAGCACATCAAGGTGCGAGTTGTAGAGAAGAATGAAGTCGATCTTTGGGCGCAGACCAATTTCGAAGGCTGGAGCGAGTTTCCGGAGTACGCAGATTTTCTCCGAGAGCTAAGCCAGGTCATCGCCCACTCCAAAGGACCACTATTTCTGGCAGAACTGGATGGACGCCCGATCGCTACAGGCGCGTTAACCATTGCGGGTGATGTTGCCTTGCTTGCAGGTGCGAGCACAATCCCGAGCGCGCGACAACAAGGCGCGCAAAACGCTCTGCTTGAAGAGCGCTTACGGTATGCTGCGGAGCACGGTTGTACGATCGCGATGATGGTTACGCTACCAGGCAGTGGTTCGCAGAGGAATTCGGAGCGCCACGGCTTTCGCATCGCATATACACGAACAAAATGGGGGACAGGATTTCAGGATTAATCCTGTAAATCCTGCGAAAGGTTTGTTAAATGGAATCATTCGAAAAACTGGGTGTCTTTTATCTCGGCAAAACGAAAGCTGACAACAACCTTCTTCTCTACGATTCGAAAGATCTCGTCACGCACGCTGTCTGCGTCGGCATGACGGGCAGTGGCAAGACCGGACTCTGCATTAATCTGCTTGAAGAAGCCGCGATCGACGGGATTCCCGCAATCATCATCGATCCCAAAGGTGATCTGTGTAATCTGTTGTTGACGTTTCCAAACCTCGCGCCGGAAGACTTCGCGCCGTGGGTCGAGGAAGGCGTCGACCCGGCTCAACAGGCACAACTCTGGAAAGACGGACTCGCTAAATGGGGCGAGGATGGCGAACGCATCAAGCGCCTGCGCGACGCCGCTGACTTCCGCATTTACACGCCAGGCAGCAATGCCGGGCTGCCGGTCTCGATTCTCAAATCGTTCGTCGCTCCACCGGAATCAATCAGGCAAGACAACGAAGCACTCTCCGAGCGTATTAACACAACGGTCACAAGTCTGCTCGCACTCATCGGCATCGACGCCGATCCGGTTCGCAGTCGCGAACACATTCTGCTGTCGAACATTCTGAATCGCGAGTGGTCGGCCGGAAAAGATCTCGACATCGCGGGCCTCATTCAAAAAGTGCAGACACCGCCGATCACGAAAGTCGGCGTGATGGAGCTCGACTCGTACTTCCCTGCTGAAGATCGTTTCGAGCTTGCGATGTCATTGAATCATTTGCTCGCGTCGCCGTCGTTTGCGAGCTGGATGGAAGGTGAGTCGCTCGATGTTGCGAAGTTTCTGCACACCGAATCGGGCAAGCCGCGCCTCTCGATCTTTTCGATCGCACACTTGTCAGACGCGGAGCGAATGTTTTTCGTGTCGCTGCTGCTAAACCAGGTGCTTGGCTGGATGCGAACACAATCCGGCACGACGAGCCTGCGTGCCATTCTCTATATGGATGAGATTTTCGGTTACTTCCCGCCGGTCGCGAATCCACCGTCGAAGTTGCCGCTGTTGACGTTGTTGAAGCAGGCTCGCGCGTTTGGTCTCGGCGTGGTGCTCGCGACGCAGAATCCAGTCGATCTGGATTACAAAGGACTCGCAAACACCGGCACGTGGTTCATCGGTCGCTTGCAAACTGAGCGTGATAAAGCGCGCGTGTTGGAAGGACTCGAAGGTATCGCTGCGGGCACGGGACAGAAGTTTGACAAGCAGGCGATGGAGCAACTGCTCGCCGGACTCGACAAGCGCATCTTTTTGCTGAACAACGTGCACGACGACGTGCCTGAAGTTTTCGAAACGCGCTGGGCGTTGTCGTACTTGCGTGGACCACTGACGCGCGCGCAGATCAAGTTGTTGATGGATCCGCTGAAAGCGACCACTGCGCCGCCACCGGCTGCAACAGTCTCAACTCCTGCGCCGGTCGCGAGTGCGCCGCCGAAAAGTGAGCGCGCGGTACTGCCGCCCGACGTGAGCCAGTATTACATTCCCGTGCGCTCATCTGGTGATGCGAATGCGACGTTGACTTACCATCCAATGTTGCTCGGCGCCGCGGAGGTTCGTTACAGCAACTCGAAGACAGTCGAGATGACGCAGCAGCTGAATTTGTTAGCCGCGTTTGCGGATGGACCAGCGGGTCTCGACTGGAGCCAGGCCACCGCGATCGATCTGCCTGTCGAAGATCTCGAATCGGAGCCGGAGCCCAACGCGCAGTTTGCTGAAGGGCCTGCTGACGCGACAAAAGCAAGGAATTACGCGAGTTGGCGTAAAGATCTCGCGAGCTGGATCTATCGCAACCAGCGACTCGAATTGCTGGAGAGTCCGACCTTGGAAATCGTTTCGAATCCTGGCGAGAACGAGCGCGACTTCCGCGTGCGCTTGCAGCAGATTGCGCGTGAGCAACGCGATGAGGCAGTGGAGAAGTTGCGCCGGAAGTACGCGCCGAAGTTCGAAGTGCTGGAGGATCGTAAGCGACGTGCTGAGCAGGCAGTTGAGCGCGAGACGGAACAGGCGAAAGGGCAGAAGATGCAGACGGCGATCTCGTTTGGCGCAACGTTGCTGTCGTCGTTTTTAGGCCGCAAGCGAACGAGCATGTCGACTATCGGCCGGGCGACGACTGCGGCGCGCGGCGTCGGCCGTTCGATGAAGGAAGCGTCGGACGTCGAGCGCGCCCAGGAAAACGTCGAATCACTTTCGCAGAAGCTCGCCGATCTCGAAGCAGATTTTCAGGCCGAAACAAGAGCGCTTGAACGTTCCAACGATCCGCAAACCGAACAACTCGAGACGGTCAGTCTCAAACCGACAAAAGCAAACATCGCCGTGAAGGTGCTCACGCTCGCCTGGGCGCCCTACTGGAACGACAAGCCCGCATGGGAATAACGTAGATGAAAATACCACTCAAGTACGGACTCCTGATCACGCTCGGAGTGATGGCGTGGGTGCTGATCACACGCTCGCTCATCACCAACCCCCAATCGATCGTTCACACCCTGGGCGCGCCCGTCTTCTTCAACGTTCTCGAGTTTGCAATGATCTATCTCGGCCTGAAAGCTCTCGAGCACCAAAAAGGCGATCGACCGATGTTCAAAGAGGGACTGAAGACGGGCGTCGCGATCGCCTTTGTCTACGCACTCACCGCATCACTCTTCTTTGTCGCAGTGCTCGCGATCGTCGGCACGAAATGGCTGGCGAGTGAGCCGGGCGCTGCGAATGCGCCCCTTTCGCGAGTCGCTCTCGGCGCGTTCGTCGGACTGTTTGTCCTCGCGTTATTCTTCGGGCTGATTTACTCGACCTTGCTCTCGTTCTTTCTCGCGAAGCGCAGATCTGATGAGAGCTAAAATCTTGTTAATCCTGTGAATCCTGACATCCTGTTAGACAGGATTTACAAGATTTACAGGATTAAGGAATCAATATCACCTTGCCGATATTCTTGCGCTCCTCGAGTCGGCGGTGTGCCTTGCCTACATCGTCAAACGAGAAAGTCTGGTCCACATGCGGCCGGATCCATTCTTCGTCAACGCCGCGCAGAATGTCGCGCATCCACAACGCCACCTTCTCCGGCTCGTGCCACATGTGCCCGAGATTCAACCCAAACACGCCGCGATTCTTATTGAACAACCCCAACGGATGAAACCGCGGCATCTGAATCGCCGCCTTCAACATCTTCAACTTCCCTGACAACCCATTCGCCGATCCGGACGAAACGCCAAACATCCCCAAACGTCCCGTGTGCCGCAACGCGTTATAACTCTTCTTGAAATGCGCACCGCCGATCGGATCGATGATCAAATCAACCCCACGACCGTTCGTCAGTTGCATCAACTGCGGTTGCCAGTCCTGCTTGCGATAGTCGATCGCGTGGTCCAACCCGCGCTCAGTTAGAAACTTGTGCTTGCTCTCACTCGCCGTGCCGTAAGTCACTGCGCCAATCTTCTTCGCAATGTCGAGTGCGGCGAGTCCAACACCGCCACCCGCATTGTGGATCAAGATCGACTCGCCTTCGTGCAAAGAACCCATGACAACGAGCAACGCATACGCTGTCAGGTAGTTCACCGGAATCGCTGCCGCCTGCTCGAACGTCAACGTCTCAGGCTTCTCGAACATCTGCGTCGCCTTCACCGCGATCATCTCGGACTGCCCGCCAAAACGCGTCATCGCGACGACCGACTTGCCGACGAACGA
>DASTTS010000060.1:0-10569 GCA_035760085.1 Pyrinomonadaceae bacterium | reverse complement strand
CCGGCGCGGCACGCCCGCAGAGAGGTTGCGCGAGTTGTCATAGCTCACCCATCAACCGCGGTGTTGGCCTGTCAATCCCCGCGAACATCGCTGCACACAATGGTTGCTACACGTGTCACACGCCGGCGAGCAAGTCCTCCGCGGGCCGAGAGATCGCGTCGTGTGGTGTCTGTCACGATCGCAAATCGTACCGGCCCACAAGCACCAACGCGCGCTCGTATCGCTACGCCTTCAGCCACGCCGATCATGGCACCAGAGAACGCCTCGCCTGCACCGACTGTCATCGATTAACCCCCGGCGTTGCGCAAACACGCCAGGTCAGCTCCCCATCCGCGGCAGAACACTTCGTCAACACCCGCAGCACAACCTGTCTCACCTGTCACAACGGCAAACGTTCCTTCGGCGGCGACCTCGCCTTCAAAGACTGCAAACGCTGCCACGCGGGCCCAACCTTCCGCATGCCGCAATAAAGTTGTGTTTTTTTGCGCCCCTTTGTGGCTAAAATGGTTTTTATGAAAATACTTCTGATCCTGATTCTGTCGCTCGGTTGCGTAGGCGTGGTTGCGTTCCAGGAAAAGGAGAGTAAGACTCAGCCGAAAGAAGTGGTCCTGGGCAAGGATAGCCAGTCAGACAAGTACGGCGAGGTGCCGTTCAATCACGAGAACCACTCGATCAAGAAATACAGTCCCGACGGGCAGAGCGTGTTGACGTGTGTTGAGTGTCATCACACGGACCAGCCGGCGGAGAGTCTCAAGGCGCCGTTGAAGACTTCAGAGCGCGCAGTGGTGTTGACGACGGAAGCGCTCGCGGCAGCCGATGCGAAACCGGTGAAGAGTTGTCGTGCGTGTCATTTGCAGGCTGGCGACGATAGCGCGCCGATGCCGGCGGTCCAGTATCCTGACAAGCCCGCGCCGACGAAGTTGAATAATGAAGTCGCGTATCACTTGAACTGCAACGTCTGTCACGACAAGGCGATCGCGGCCCGTCCGGCGTTGAAAGGAAAGGTGCCGGGTTCAAACGACTGCATCCCCTGCCACAAACCAGCAGGTTAAGCCACAAAAAGGCACAAAAAGCACTGAATTAGGGTGAAACGGTCGTGCACGCCTGCTGGGCACAGGCGAATGTCTGTTTCGTTATGACTGACACCGGTTGCGTGCCGAGTAAGGCCGGCTGAAAACGCACTTTTCTGATCGCTTCGATGGCTCGTTCAGTCAGACCATAGGGCAATGGCTCTTCGATCGTGATGTCTGAGACACGGCCGTTGCTACACACCACAAATTGCAGAACAATTTTTCCTTCCACTTTGTTTTGCACTGCGTCAGCGGTGTACGCAACCTCAAGCGGATCATTCAAGAGTGCCATCTGCGTAACACCAGATCGTCTGTAGATCGGGCTCGGACATTCCTCGTCAATAGAGTTGGTGGAACGCTCCTTCGCTTCTGATACTGGCGGAGCAGGTGCTTCCACCGGCGGCAGCTCAATCGGAGTTGGCGCGGCTTTAGCCACAACGTTTACCGGGTGTTCGACCGCGAGGATTTCCTGCCACAACAGAGCCTGCAAATCCCAGTTCAATAGTCGTACCTTCGCTGTGACCTCTTTCGCGGTAGGGATTTCTCCCAGCCTGAGGTGCGCGATCCCGAGATTAAATAAAGAACCAGCATAGTCGGGGACGAGTCGCACCGCTTCGCGATAAGCCGTCACCGCGTCTTTCCAACGGCTCAGCCCGGCATACGCAAGTCCGAGATTATTGTAAGCATCGGGCCATTCAGGCTTGAGCTCAAGTGCCTTTCTAATGGAGGCTATGGCCGCGTCGTATTTCTTCTCCTTGATCTGGGCCAGGCCGAGATCGTATTGAACCGCCGCTGAGTTGGGTCGCAGACTGGCAGCGCGCTCGAGGATCGTAAGCGCTTCCGGGTACACGCCTTCGGTAATCAACTGAGCGCCAAGATTAACGTGAGCTTCGACACTATCGGGATTGGCCTGAACAACTTCGCGCAGTGTGACGCCCGGAGTCTTTTCATTTCGTGCGATGAGCTTTTCGTTATAGCGAGCTTCCAAAGCAGCGAGATTGGCCGCGCCGGCTGCATGTTTCGGATCGACCGCAATCAATTTCCGGAAGTAGTTGCGGGCCAGGTCTAATTGGTCCAGCTTAAAACTGATGTAACCTGCCTGGAAGAGTGCTTCGACGTCATTCGGCTCTCGTTGCAAATACGATTGATAGTGGCCCAGCGCTTTGTCGGGCTTCCCACGAAGTCTGTCAATCTCCGCGAGATAGCGGAAAATTCCCGAGTGACTCACCGAATAGTCAACGCTGCGGGCTTTCGCGTAAGCCTCCAATGCTTCACCCACCTCGCCGGCATTGAATAGCGAGGTGGCCCAGTAAAAGTATCCATTGGCATCGATACCTCTAAGATCGGCGCCTTCCTTGAAAACTTCCGCGGCCTTCAACCACTGCTGATCGTTAGCATAGGCTTCACCAAGGTAATAAAAGTCTTCCTTGATGTAGCGCTTCAACGCGGTTATGCGGGTGAGGTACGCGATGGCTTCCGCCGCTCTGCCAGACTTGCTTAGTGCTATGCCAAAACTGCTGATCGTATCCGCGTCGTCAGGCTTCAGGTTGTTTGCCTTACCAAGTGGCTCAACTGCTTCCGCATACCTTCCGTTTTCCAGGTGGATCCGGCCGGCGTAATATTGTGCTTCCCAAACAGCAGCATTCCGCGCACTGGCCTCCCGATAGAATGAGAGCGCCTCGTCGTCACGCTTGAGTTCGTAGTAGCAACGGCCCAGGCCAATCAACATTTCGAATGAGTTGGGATCCTGCTTCCTGGCGTGTTCCAAATACGGCAAAGCACCTTGAGGATCCGAGTCCTCAATCAAACCATTACCAATTCGCACGGCTTGAGCGGCGGACATTGGAAACGGCAAAAACAGATCAGTCGAGCTGTCGTTTTTTGGAGGGGCTTGCCGCGCAGATACAATCGGAACGTTTAAAGGCCGTGGCGCCATCTTTTCCTGAGGCGGCGCGGCAATCAGGTAGACCGGGTGAGCTTCAGTCGGAAACCGGGTAGTAACAACGACAAACGTTTCCTCAGCCTGATTTTTTATTTCGGCGAGTGGCAGGACAAGCAGCACCAGCAAAAGACAAGCAATCCAGCGATAGAGCGTGAATTTGAGTTTGAACTTTGCGGGCATGGCTTTGATTGCTTTTCTCTGCGCAACCTCTTGTGTCCTCTGCGTCTTAGGCGGTTGATATCGTTTACCGCCGAGGCGCAGAGGACACAGAGGTTGCGCAGAGAAAAACCTTCGGGGAGCTACTCTCGATCACGAGCAAGCCGGAAACCGATCGTGGGAAATTTGGATTTTTCGTTATCCAACCAGGAGCGATCTGTAGCATCGTGAAATTCTTCATCGATTCTTTCGAAGAATGAACCGCCCCTCTGTACAAGGGCATTTACTGCTGCGGATTTCACGCGTGAATTGTCATAATAACGCGCTTTCGACGACGTCCATTCCCACACGTTGCCAATCATGTCCTGTACTCCACTCTGAGTCTGGCCCTGAGGAAAAGAGCCGACGTCTACCGGGGTTCTTTTTCGATTGATATTGGCGCGTCCCTCTTCCCACGAGTTTCCCCACGGAAACAAAGAATTCTTAGAGCCATTACGAGCGGCAAACTCCCACTCTTCTTCAGTCGGTAAACGGTAAACGACCGCGTCGCGCTTCGAGAGCCATGCCGCAAATGCTTCCACATCTTTGGGTGAAACGTTGGTGACGGGCCAACGCTCACGACCTGGCGGCGGATCGCTGCCATTCCACGGCACCCAGTAACCCTTCTCCGTTCCCGGCTCGATCGCCGGCGCCTGTCTACGTGTTTCCTTAATGAACTCGGCATACTCAGCGTTAGTAACTTCGTACTTATCCAGATAGAAGGATGGCACGGTAACCGTGTGCTCTCCTCTCTGTTCGTCCCCACTGCTATTCGAACCCATTGTGAAAGTGCCACCTTCGATCAAAACCATGTCGCGCTTCGCGATAGTTGCCGCTGTAGCTTGCGCTTGCAGACCAGGCGGTTCCCCATCCTTCCGCGAATAAATAAATACGGAAAGAATGATCAAGCCGAGGAGAGCGACGCCTGCGACTACGGGCACGGCAAATCGCTTTTTAAGAAAGCTTCCAACGAAGTTTCCAACGAGACTCTGCTGGCTGATCACCACGCGGCCCGGTAAACGTTGTTCAGGTGCCGGAGCGGGAACAGGAACTGGCTCAGTTGGTTTGGGCAACGGCTCGGGCTGCTTCGTAGCCGGTGGAGCCACAGGTCGCGCAAACTTTGCTGTCTCACTCTCGCTTTGTGAATGCGCAGTTGGTCCACTAACAGTATTCACATCCTGATCATAAACGGGAGTGACGAATTCTTCGTTGACCTCTACTCGACCATCTGATTCATTGACGACTAGTTGATTCGTCTTACGACGCCGCGTGCCGGTCGTGGCTTTCGCAGTGCTGCGTCGCTTTGCTTTGGGTTTCACCGGCGCCGGGTGCAGAACCGCCTTTTCGAGTCCTGCAATAAAATCCTCCACAGACGCGGTGCGCGTGTCCGGTTGCTTCTCGAGCGCGCTATGGACCACCTGCTCGACGTCCGGCGATATGTCAGATCCCGGAACTGCGAGCGGAGGCGGCGGAGCCATCAAATGCTTCTTCATGATGGCGGGAATGCTGGGACCTTTAAAAGGCACATCTCCCGTCAACATCTCAAACAGAATTATGCCGAGGCTGTAAACGTCACATCTTCTGTCTGTCTCTTCCCCGGACCACTGCTCGGGTGCCATGTATGCAGGTGAACCAACGATCCCAACTGTTTTGGCGGCCACGAACGAACCAAACAGATCAGTAGACTTGATCTTGGCGAGACCAAAATCGAGTATGCGAATCTGCTCGCGAATCGATCCGCCGGATTCGATCATTATGTTAAGTGGTTTGAGGTCGCGGTGAACGATGCCATGCTTGTGCGCCGCCGCCAGCGCGGAAGTTATCACTTGCATGTATTCAAGTGCTTCGGAGGGCGTGAATCGTCCCTTGCTGGTTATCAACGTCTCGAGCGACACACCCTCAACAAACTCCATCACGATGTAAGGAATTTTTTCTTCAAGCAGTCCGTAATCGAGGACTGAGATGATGTTGGGGTGACCAATTGCGGCGGCAGCCATCGCTTCCTGATGGAAACGCTTCACGAACGATGTGTCGTTTCCGATGAGCTCGGGTTTGATTGTCTTAACGGCGCGAGTGGTTTTCAGGAATTTGTGGTGTGCCTTGTAGACGACGCCCATCCCGCCTTCGCCGAGCCGGCGCTCAAGAACATACTTACCCTCGAGCGCGACGTTACCCGGCAGCGAGTGAAATGTAGCGCGTTCGTCACTTGGACAGCGTGCAACCGTGTCGTCGTAACAACTAAAACAGTGGGGGCATTCTCTCATGTCGGGTAGAGCGTGTTGCTGGCCCAATGCTAAGGAACGAAATGCTTTGCCCGTCTGGAATGCGGCAATGGTGCGTTGCCTTCGAGTGTGACGAGCCTAACGCGAATCTGTACAGATGGCCGCGAATTCTATTTGAAATATCTTCTCTGTGCAACCTTCTGAGACCCTAGGTGGCGCCCCTAAATTAAAGCTATCTCTGCGATCCTCTGCGTATCTCTGCGTTCTCTGCGTTGAAATGGCTCTTTAACGCAGAGAACGCAGAGAACCGCAGAGAAATCTGAACTTAGGGCACCACCCGAGACTATCTTATATGGACCGATCTTGTTAAACGTTACTCTTTGGTTTATTCTGCGTGGCGCGATGACTCTCCGCTTCAAGTTCGGCGCTTTGCAGCTACTGTTTTGCGTAGTGGCATTTTGCGCGCTGGCAGGGCCAACTGAGACTTTGGCCCAACGACTGCCCAAAGCAACCGGAAGAGAATCCGACAACAAAGCGGGGCCGGGACGCCGGGAGCATCGTCCTAAAGTACGGCACACTACGACGGCCGCATTAACTCCTGCCGTGGTCGAATCTGAGAATTTCTTCGATCTCGCTGACCGCTTTCGGGAGCAGAAAAAGTGGAACGCCGCCGAGGCGGCTTACAAAGAAGCTATCGCCGTCTGGCCCGGCAATGCGGAGGCCCTGCTCGAACTCGGCTTTCTTTACGTCGACAGAAACAAAATTGCCGAAGCCGAACAAACCCACAGCAAGCTACGATCGGTCAACTCGTCGTACGCCTCCAACCTGCTCGCGGAAATAAACAAACGCAAGAACTCGCTGGCTCATTAAAATTTTGTGGCTAATGAATGTGTTGCACGTGACAAGACGTGCAATCTGGTTGGCCATTCGTGACGTGACAATTCGCGCAGGTGCTTTTAGGCGTTACTCGATCGAGCGGCTCGAATGAATTATGACAGCTCGAGCACGACAGTCTTCCCTCAGCATTCCCTTTCATCCCCGGCGCGATCTTTACACGCTGATCGTGTAGCGCGTGAAACTGGTTACTGCGCCACTTCTGATCCGTATCACCCGGCAATCGCACAACGCTGAGCTTCCGTAACTCCCATTCCTCATCATTGATCGACTTCGCACTCCACGATCCATTCACAACCGGGTACCCAAACGTCCCGCCATGCGGCGTCCCAACCTTGCGACCATTAAAGACTTTCTGATTGCTATCCGTATGACACTGCGTACATGACGCCAGCGCGCCCGCCGTCGCGCTAAACTCCACGCCCTGATGTTCCGCATGACAATCAACACAGCCAATGCCCGCTGCTTCGTGTGGCTTGATCACTGTCGCCGTAAACGCCTCCGTACGATGACACGCAGCACATCGCTGCTCCATGTTTCCCGACAACGAGTGGCAACCCGTACACGACCCGGAATTCGGCGTCGTGGCAATTGCCGGAACGATACTGAACTGCGTCACCGCGTGCGCCTTCGAGATTGGCGCAGGCGAGAAAGCACTCGTAAACCAGTAAGCAGCAGCAACTGAAACCAACCCAACGACGATTATGGCCCACGTAAAAAATGCGACAGGCCAGCGTGACAACAGATCCGTGGTCGGCATCCAGTTGTACTGTGCTTTGCCACTACGGCGGCCGCCTTTCGGATAAAGCGGCGATGGGCGCATCATCTTGCCAACGTCGCGAATCCGTTTGTCCCAGAAAATATCGAGTGCTTTCGTGCCGGCGATCGGCGCGGCGCGCGGCTTCTTTGCTTTCGTATCAGGCTCGACGAGATTGTCTGTGCTGAGCCCCGAATCGCTGACGTCGATCTCAGAGGGCTTCATGCCGATGCGAAGCTCAACACGTATCACGAGCGCATCGTCAGCGGAGTCAACCTGTAAATGAAATGGTCCAACCTCGATAATGTCACCGGCAGCGAGCGCTTCGTTCTCTTCGACTGGCTTGCCGTTGAGAATGACGGGATTCTTCGGACGCAATGCGAAGAGGTAGTAACTCTCCTCTAAATGCTTGATACCCGCCTGGACGCGCGAAACAGACGGATGGTTGAGGAGCAGCTCACACTGCGGCAGTCGACCAATCAGCAATCCTTCGCTGATGATCATCACCGGATCGACTAGTAGATCGTCACGAATGATGAGGTATTGGTTCGCCGGCATTTTGCTGTTAATTAGATTTTCTCACGCAGCGGCGCAACGGCGCAGCGCGTCTTTCCGTGGCGCCGTTGCGCCGCTGCGTGAGAAATACTCATTTGACGCTGAAAAACACGACTTGCCCGACATGGACCAGCATCAACGCGAGCATGATCGCAGTCGCAGCGATATGCATCGGAATCCAGAAACGCAACAACCAGTGAAGCGTTAACAGCGCATCGACGCGTCGCAGCGTAACTGAAGTCTCCACCGCTGCAATCAACAAATCTCGCTCCTCGTCAGTCGTCAGTCGCGTTGTCCGATCTTTGAACTCCTGTCGCGCCTGGGCCAGGAGTGCCTTCAACTCCTCACGCCGCCAGATCTGTCGCCAAAGGAAACCCCACGACAAGAACCGCGGGTAAACCCGATCCCGGATCTCGTCTTTCAACCACCCATCGCTCTTTTCGAGTATCGTTCGCGTGTCATTCCGCAACTCTTTCCGGCGGTTTTCGAGATCCTCGACGAGCAGCGGCTCGCCCTCGATACGCGTCATGATGCGCGGCATCACCCAGTAAGAAACCAGGCCGACAATGCCCGATAGCAACGTCAGATCAAACGCAACATAAAGCAGGCTCGTCAGCAGACCACCCGTGCGTGGCCCGGAGTGAAACAACAACACCACGCCCGCGATCGCGCCAACATAAACATGCGCCAGCATCCAGTAACGCAACGCGCCCGCGCGCCTGCGATAAACCTGCTTGCGAAACGGGTACGACATCACGACCGCAACACCGGCAAACCCGACGATTCCCGTGAGCCAGCGCAGCGTCAGCCACGTACCTGTAAGCACGGTGTCAAAACCATATTTGCCAAGCGCCCAGACCAGAACGAGCGCGGTAATAATCGTTACGACAGCGCCGCCGATGTGCCAGGCGCGCGCGAGTGGATCGCTCTTGTGAATGTTTCGTCCGACCGCGTGAGTCTGGTCACGAAACACAAATCCCTGCGCTGGACCAATCTCACTGAAGTACTCGATCGGATCGACGCGCACGAGCGCACCTGTCGGACAATTCTCTTCACACGAATACTTCTTGCGCTTCGCACCCGGCGGATTGAGCGGCGTGTCTTCACAAAGATTGCACTTGATCGCAACCGGATCGTCTGAGGGCTCCGGCGTGACGAGCCGATCACTCCGCAGACTGAAAATTTTCCTCAGTTTCGAAGCAAAACCGTTGGCCGCCGGCGGCGCGGCACGCGGCACCATCGTAATGGCATCATAAGGACACTGCGTCGCACAATCGAAACATCCAATACACGTCTGCGGATCGATATCGACATGGCCCACTGGATCGCGAAAGATTGAACCCGTCGGACAACCAGTCAAACACTCCGGATCCGCACAGTGCATACAGACCTGCGGCACCAACGCGTGTTGTAAACGCTTCTTGCCGATCTTCGACGGCCGCTCGATCTGAATTCCCCGCCGCAACAGACGCGACTGTCCGTGCATCTTGTGACACGCGAGCGAACAGTTACCGCAGCGAATGCAAAGATCCATGTCCATCACGAGCACGTTTGTGCCGTCGATGATGCCGGTCGTGATTTCTTCTTCCGCGGCTTTCAACGCGTTCAGGTCGGGAAGCGCTTCGATGGTGAGCGGCGCTGAACTACCTGCGATTGAAAGCCCCGCAAAAGTGTCAGCAAGTTGTTTTCGAAGAGATGGATCGGTTGAGAACAAATCGAGCGGTATCTCGAGCACTTCGGTGCGCGCCATCACACTTGCACGATACCGCCAGGCTTCGGGCTTAATGACGCCTTCGATTCCAAGACAGTTTCCGCCGCCAAGAAAGTCGACCCCGATGCCTTCATCCATTCCCAGGACGACTTCCGGCGAGGCTGCATCGAAAAACACGCCGTGCGAACGTCGCACCCAGCCGTTCTTGATCAGAATCAACCGGTCAACCCGATCGCCTTCTTTACACAACACGTGGTTCTTGCTGTAAACCATGTAACGCGCGGTGCGCCGCAGCTCGTCGGTCAGCGGTTGGCTTAGAGGCTTGTCTGTGATCAGCCTGAGATCTTCGAGCAGACGATCGACGCCGTGCGTGCGGTATGTGGCGTCGAGAATGGTGCCGAAAGTGGAGAGCTTGCGCAGCAGACGCAGCGCGGGCCGCGTCACTTCGAGCACGAGCGCCGTTTGATTCGCCGGCACCGAGATCGTCGCGTTGCGCTCGATACCTGCGAGCAACGCCATCTCGCCGAAACACGTGCCCGGATCGAGTCGACCGATCTTCTTTTGTCCGCCGTCATCGCGAACGTACACGTCGAGCGTGCCTTCGACAGCGATGTAAAAGGTGTTTCCACCCCACTCACCCTGTCGCATGATCTCTTCGCCCGAATCATAGGTGAGCAGGCGGACGTAGGGTCCGACGCGCTTACCGTTCGCGTAATCGCGACCCTGAACTATCACTTCGAGATCGGTGCCGTACTTCTGCTTGCCGTTTTGTTCTTCGAAGAGTTCAGCGGTAAGAGCGAGATTCTGGACGGCTTCAACAACGCGACCCCGGTCGGTGATTTCGCGTGGCATATTCGTGTTTATACTACGTACTGCGGCAAAGATAGAAGAAATTTTTAGCCGCGGATTTTCGCGGACAACGCGGATCAATCAACGACTATGCTAAACTTCGCCAATACATGTCGCCAGAAAATCTTTACGCGCTTCCCCTGGAACAACAAATCGGACAATTCCTATTCATCGGTCTTCCGGGCACGGAACTCGACGCCGAAACACGCGCCCTTGTCGAGGAAATAAATCCGGGCGGCGTCATCATCTTCGGTCGTAACGTCGCTGGTCCAGAACAACTGCGCGGACTGCTCGACGCAGTTCGCGAAATCGTTCCGACGCCGCCACTTTTCGGTATCGATCAGGAAGGCGGCCTCGTTGATCGACTGCGACGC
>DASTTS010000059.1:0-2029 GCA_035760085.1 Pyrinomonadaceae bacterium | reverse complement strand
CCGTGTTTCGAGAATGATCCGAATTTGGCCTCGGTGCGCGGGGATCCGAGGTTCGCTGAGTTGATGCAGAAAGTTAACCGCGGATAGACGCGGATCTTAAAACCGATTTCTTATGCGTAAACATAAAATTTCGCTGCTGGCTTATCTGCTGCTGTTTTGCGTTTCGTCGGTTGTGGCGCAGCAGCCCAAAACGCTGCCTGAGTTGCGGGCAAAGATTTCGGAGGTGCTCGCGAAGCCGGAATTGTCGTCGGCGATGGTGGGGATCAAGGTTGTGTCGCTCGATAATGGTCGGGTGCTTTTTGAAGAGAACGCGACGAAACTTCTCCGCCCGGCGTCGAATATGAAGCTTTACACGGTCGCCGCTGCGCTCGATCGTTTGTCGCCCGATTATCGTTTCTCGACTTCCGTCTACGCCAGCGCGCGTCCTGATGCTGCGGGCGTTGTTCACGGCGATCTGACGATCTACGGGCGCGGAGATCCGTCGATCGCTGCGCGTTTCAATAACGGCGACTACTTCAAAGCTATCGACGAACTCGCCACGCGCATCGTCGCCGCTGGTGTGAAGCGCGTCGAAGGTGACATTGTCGGCGATGAGAGTTATTTCGTTGGACCAAAGTATGGCTCCGGTTGGAACTGGGAAGACCTGACGTGGTACTACGGCGCGGAAATCACTCCGCTCACTGCTAACGACAACGCTCTCGATCTCTTCATTAAACCTGGCACCGCCATCGGCCAGCCTGCGCTGATTACGACTGGTCCACCCGATCCGTTACTCACGATCGTCAACAAAGTCACGACGTCAGCAAAAGGCAGCAGGCGCGAGATCTCGATTCATCGTGGACTCGGTGAGAACACGATCACGATCACCGGCAGCATTGCGCTCGAAGATCGCGGTTACACCGGTGGCATCGGCATTTCGCATCCCGCGCTGCTTTTCGTCTACATGCTGCGCTCGTCACTGGCGCAAAAGGGCGTCACGATCACGGGTGCATCGCGGACAAACGGCGCGACGCCGCAACCCACCGCGATCACTGGCGTGACGATCAGCGGCACGAATGGCTCGTCAACAGTTTCGCCGGCGTTGCAAAACGAGATCGCGACGTTACAGTCGCCTCCGTTCAGCGTGATTGCGGCGCAGACGCTCAAACCCAGTCAGAATCTCTACACCGAGCTCATCCTGCGAACGCTCGGCAAAGTCACACCGCCGCCAGCTACGATGTCGAACGTTACGCAAACTTCGGACGAGCTCGGCCTCGAAGCAGTCAAAGCATTTCTGAAGACTGTGGGTCTCAGGCCGGAAGCGCTCGTGCTCGACGACGGTTCGGGTCTATCGCGCAACGACATGATCACGGCCGATGCGTCGGTTCAGTTGCTGACGTTCATGAGCAAGCATCGTCACGCGACTGTGTTTCGCGATGCGCTTCCAGTCGGCGGCGTTGATGGCACTTTGCGCAATCGATTCAAGGGGACGCCCGCGGAGAACAACGTGCGCGCGAAGACCGGATCACTGAGCTCGGCTGCGAGCCTCGGCGGTTATCTCACGACGGCCGGCGGCGAGAAGCTTGCGTTTTCGATCATGGTTAACAACTACCCGCGCGATTTCGATCCACGATCCTCGTGCATCGATCCGATCGCTGTCCTCCTTGCGTCGTTTGCCGGCAAACCGGAATAAACCACAGATCACACAGATGGAAATACGATTCACTAAATTTCACGGCCTCGGAAACGACTATCTTGTGATCGAGGCTGAGCAGCTCGAGGTCGGCGATCTCGGTGAGTTTGCGCGGCGCATCTGTAACCGCCATTACGGCGCGGGCGGCGATGGCATCGCGATCATCGGCAAGCTGAAGGGTGACGAAGCCGATTTTAGTTGTCGCATCTTCAATCCTGATGGCAGTGAAGCCGGACTCTCAGGTAACGGCACGCGTTGCGCTGTGGCTTATCTTTACTACCAGAAACTTTGGACGAGAGACGAGCTGCGACTCAGCACGCGGACCGGGTTGAAGCGGTACTTCCTGCGCGGCCAACC
>DASTTS010000058.1:0-20900 GCA_035760085.1 Pyrinomonadaceae bacterium | reverse complement strand
CATCATCACTCACAAGCTTTCCGAAGTGCTGGCGATCTCTGATGAAGTCACTGTGATGCGCGATGGTCGCGTGGTCGGTCGAGTGCAGACGAAAGAGACCAATGCGGCTGAGCTGGCGCGATTGATGGTGGGTCGTGAAGTACTGCTGCGCGTCGAAAAAACTGAGCCCAAGGTTGGTCAGACGGAACTCGAAGTTAAGAACCTGTCAGTCGTTGATCTTTCAGGGGCAAAGCGCGTCAACGAGATATCGTTCGAAGTTCGTCGTGGTGAGATCGTCGGCATCGCCGGCGTTGAAGGCAATGGTCAAACTGAGCTAATCGAGACACTCGCCGGGCTTGTCGATCCCGCGCGTATCACGGGCCACATCAACTTCGAAGGTAGAGATCTTAAATCGCTTGGCGCGCGTGTGCGGCGTGAGCTCGGCATTGCACACATTCCGGAAGATCGTCATCGCCGCGGACTATTGCTCGATTTCAGTCTTGCCGAAAACGCGATCCTCGGTGTTCATTATCGACCGCCTATCGCAGCTTTGGCGGGCGGAATTTTTCTCGACGAGAACGCCGTGCAACGACGCGCCGCGGAGATCATTCAGGGCTTCGACGTCCGTCCACCAAATGCAGCGCTGCCTGCGCGTGCGCTGTCGGGTGGTAACCAGCAGAAGTTGATCATCGGTCGTGAGTATCACGTCGCGCCGAAGCTCTTGCTCGTGTCGCAACCGACGCGCGGTGTGGATATCGGCGCGATCGAGTTCATTCACCGTCAACTGGTGAGCTTGCGTGATAACGGGTGCGCCATCCTGCTCGTGTCCGCCGAGCTCGAAGAAGTCACGAGCCTTTCCGATCGTTTGCTGATCATTCACGACGGACGCATCGCGGGCGAGGTCGATCCCAAAGTCGCGACCCTGGAAGAGATTGGCCTACTAATGACTCGCGGTCATTAACCACAGATTACACGGATCTATGCCAAAACTCGCGCGTGAGCTCCTGTTTCCCCTAATCGCGGTGGTGGCTGCCTTCATTGTCGGCGGCATTCTGATCCTGATCGTCGGCGACAATCCACTCACCGCCTACGGACTACTACTCGGCAGCGCTTTGTCGTGGCCGGACGGCATCGGTTACACACTCTTTCACGCAACACCGCTGATCTTCACTGGTCTCGCTGTTCTCGTCGGCTTTCGCTGCGGTCTCTTCAACATCGGAGCCGAAGGCCAGCTCTATATCGCCGCTTTCGCGACCGCGTGGGTAGGTATCAGGTTCGCCAACTTAAATCCGTGGCTACTAATCCCGTTCTGCTTCGCTGCCGCAATTCTGTCAGGCGCGTTCTGGGCTGCGATTCCGGGTGTGTTGAAAGCGCGGTTCGGCTCGCACGAAGTCATCAACACGATCATGTTGAACTTCATCGCGGTCGCGCTCGTCAGCTACTTCACGCAGTATCACTACAAAGCTCCCGGCGATCCGATCATGCAGACAGTGACGATCAGTGAAGGCGCTCACATCGCGCGGCTGGGCAAGTTTGTGCCCGGCTTTCCCGAGCGCATTCCGGTAAATGTCGCGTTCCTGCTCGCGCTACTTTGCTGTCTGCTGGTCTACCTGTTTTTATGGCGCACGAAGTGGGGTTACGAGATCCGCGCAACTGGCAGCAATCCGTCCGCAGCCGAGTATGGCGGCATCTCGATTCGTAAACAGATCGTGCTGGCAATGGCTGTGTCAGGCGCGCTCGCGGGAATGGTCGGCATCAATGAAGTGCTGGGCTATCGTTATCGTTATTACGATGGCTTCTCTGACAACTACGGCTTTACCGGTATTGCCGTCGCGTTGCTTGGTCGAAATCATCCAGTCGGTGTGATCCTCGCAGCGTTACTGTTTGCCGCGCTGCAACACGGCGGTATTTACGTCGACGGTTTTTCTGAGCACGTGACGAAAGACATCGTGCAGGTGCTCCAGGGCGTCATTATTCTCTTTGTTGCTGCGGAAGGGTTCTTCAAATGGTTGTTGCGAAGAAGAGCTCCAATGCAACGTTTGCGAGCGTAAATCATGAAAGATATTTTCACCTTTTCGCTCATCGCCTCGACGATCCGGCTCGCGACTCCACTCGTGCTCGCAGCGCTCGGTGGTCTGTTTTCGGAACGCTCGGGTGTGATCAATATCGCTCTTGAAGGCAAGATGCTTGCGGGCGCTTTCACTGCCGCTGCTGTTACTCATGCCGCTGAGAGGAGTCTGCACCTCGGCAACGCGAGTCCGTGGGTTGGTCTACTCGCCGGGATGATGGCCGGTCTGTTCATTGCGGTGATCTATGCCGTAAGTTGTATCAAGTTTAAAGCCGATCAGGTGGTGAGCGGCGCGGCGATCAACATTCTGATGATTGGTATGCCGGGATTTTTGAGTGGCGCGTTCTTTCTGTCATCCGGTTCGACGCCGCAGATTCCGAAGGATCACCTGTTACCGCAATCACCAGTCGTCATCGCGATCGCAATCCTCGTGCTCGTAGCTGCGATCTGGTACGTTCTTTACAACACGCCGTTTGGTTTGCGGCTCAGATCGGTTGGCGAGAATCCCGAGGCCGCAGATGCTGCCGGTGTGAGTGTTAGTAAGATTCGTTACTCGGGCGTGCTGCTCGCAGGCATACTCGCGGGAATGGGTGGTGCGTATCTTTCTATCGGACAGTCGTCGTTGTTTACAAGAAACATGACGGCGGGTCGCGGTTTTATCGCGCTGGCCGCGTTGATCTTCGGCAAATGGAAGCCGGTGCCCACGCTACTGGCGTGTCTGTTGTTTGGTTTTACTGAAGCTGTTTCGATCCAGATGCAGGGCGTTTTCAAGTTGCCGTCGGGCGAAGATATTCCGGTGCAATTCATTCAAATGGTGCCTTACGTCTTGACCATTGTGGTGCTGGCGGGCTTTATTGGATCGTCCCGGCCACCGCGTGCGCTCGGTATTCCGTATCAGAAAGAGAAGTAAATGGCTGAGCGAATGGCAAGTACGAGTCTCTACGAACGCGCCGAACACGCCACCAGAGTTATCCGATCGCGAATCAGTGTCGAGCCGCGCATCGCACTGGTGCTCGGCAGTGGTCTTGGTAGTTTCGCTGATGACTTCGAAGAATCTGTCGGCATTCCTTACGAGGAGATCCCTGGCTTCGTACGATCCACGGCGCAGGGTCACGCCGGGCGGTTGGTAATCGGGAAGATCGACAGTGTTCCCGTGCTCGCGATGCAGGGCCGCGTTCATTACTACGAAGGTTACTCGCTCGAAGAAGTCACATTCCCCATTCGCACATTCGGCTTACTGGGTGTGAAGACGGTCGTGCTGACGAATGCCGCCGGCGGAATAAACGTTCAACTCACGCAGGGAGCGTTGATGGTGATCAGCGATCATCTCAATCTGATGGGCGTCAATCCGCTTCGCGGGGCAAATGATGAGCGATTTGGACCACGCTTTCCGGATATGTCGGCAGTCTACTCGCCGCAGTTGCAGGAGATCGTGGTCGATGAAGCGAAAGCGATCGAAGTGGAAGTGCGACGTGGAATTTACGGTGCGCTGTCTGGTCCAAGTTACGAGACTCCGTCCGAGATTCACCTGCTGCGAAATCTCGGTGCGGATGCTGTCGGAATGAGCACAGTGCCGGAAGCCATCGTCGCGCGTCACATGGGCCTCGAGGTGCTAGGCATCTCCTGCATCACCAATATGGCCGCAGGCATCAGTGACGAACCGATCAACCACGAGGAAGTGATGGCCACCGGCGATCGTGTGCGTGAAACCTTCGCTGAACTGCTCCGCCGGGTAATCAGCGCCATCAACACCAGGACCATCATGTAAATCCTGTAAATCCTGTAATCCTGTCTAAGATTGACTTTTAATAACACGAATGATCATCGGCATCTCAGGCGGCACGGGCTCGGGCAAAACAACAGTCGCGAATCGCATCCTCGAATCGGTCAGCGCCAGCGAAGTAGTTTTCATCCAACAAGACTCCTACTACCGCAATCTCACCGATCTGCCGCTCGATTATCGCGGCGTCGCCAACTTCGATCATCCCGATGCGCTCGACAACGAGTTACTGCTCAATCACCTGCGTCGCCTCAAATCAGGTGAACCGATCGAGCTGCCGCTCTACGACTTCAAGACCAACTCGCGTCTAAACGAGACGCGCACCGTCGAACCAAAACCGATCGTTATCCTCGAAGGCATCCTGATCTTCGCCGAGCCGCGGCTGCTCGAGCAGATGGACATCAAAGTCTTCGTCGACACGCCAGATGACATTCGTTTCATACGCCGTTTGCGCCGCGATCTCGCCGAGCGCGGCCGCACAGTCGAGTCAGTTATCGAACAATACATCGGGACGGTCCGGCCGATGCACATGCAGTTTGTCGAACCGTCCAAGCGTCATGCCGACGTCATCATTCCTGAAGGTGGTCATAATCTCGTTAGTATTGATCTGTTGAGCTTAAAAATTCGCGAGAGGCTGGCCAGTGCTTTATCAACTGTTGGAGGTCAACTTTGAGCGAAGATATCGAGTCGCTGATTGAAGCGGCGAAGCGCGCCCGCATGCAATCGGTGGCGCCGTTTTCAAATTTTCTCGTCGGTGCGGCTGTGCGGACTGCCGATGGCAAGGTTTACACGGGCTGCAATGTCGAGAGTGCGAGTTATGGTTTGACGGTTTGTGCCGAGCGCGTTGCGATCTGGAAAGCGTTGTCGGAAGGTGAACGCCAGTTCACGGAGCTGGCGGTCGTTGCCGACACTGAGACGTTAACCCCGCCGTGTGGAACTTGCCGGCAGATCATTTGGGAGTTTGCGCGCGGCGCGAAGATCGTGTTCGCGAACCTGGCAGGGAAGCGCGAGGAGTTTCACATTGCCGATCTATTACCACGTGCCTTTGACGCCCGATTTCTGAAAAAGAATGATTGAATCCGTAAATAAATCCGTTCTGATCTGTGTTCTCTTAATGACCACTCTTTCACATGCCACCGCTCAAACTCGCCGGCAGGCAGTCGATCTGCTCGTGCTCGGGGGCACGATCGTGACGATGGACCAGACGCGTCGTGTGATCGAGGATGGTGGTATTGCTGTCGTGCAGGGTCGCATCGTTGCAGTTGGTCCGCGTGCGGAGATTGAATCGCGATACACGTCACGCCAGAAGGTCGTCGCCACCGGGAAAGTCATCACGCCAGGTTTGATCAACGGCCACACACATGTGCCGATGGTGTTGTTTCGTGGACTGGCTGATGATCTCGATTTGCAGGAGTGGTTAACGAAGTACATCTTTCCGGCTGAAGCGAAGAATGTTACGGAAGAGTTTGTGCGCGTTGGAACTCGCCTCGGACTCGCAGAGATGATTCGCGGCGGCACGACGACTTACTGCGACATGTATTACTTCGAAGACGCGATCGCCGATGAAACTGCGAAAGCGGGTGTTCGTGGTGTGCTCGGCGAGACGATCATCGACTTTCCGGTCGCAGACAATAAGACGAACGCTGAAGGAATGGCGTACGTTGAGAAGTTCGTCGCGCGTTGGAAAGGACACGAGTTGATCACACCCGCGATCGCGCCGCACGCACCGTACACGGTCTCAGAAGAACATCTCAAAGCCGCGCGCGCGTTTTCCGATCGCACGGGCGCGCCGATCGTCACGCACATTTCCGAAACGAAGCGCGAAGTTGATGACAGTATTAAGGCTAAAGGCGCGAGCCCCGTTGCTTATCTCGAGCGTATCGGCTTCCTGAACGATCGTGTAATCGCGGCGCACATGGTCTGGCCGCAGGGAACTGACATCGCCATCTTGAAACGTCGGGGTGTGGGCGTCGTTCACAATCCGCAGTCGAACATGAAGCTCGCCTCGGGCGTTGCGCCGGTGCCGCGCATGTTGGCGGAGAAGCTTTTCATTGGCTTAGGGACGGACGGAGCGGCGTCGAACAACGACCTGAACATGTGGGAAGAGATGGACACAGTCGCGAAGCTGCACAAAGTGTTCACTGGCGATCCGAAAGTGATCTCGGCACAAGAGGCATTCGAGCTCGCCACGATTCGCGGCGCCCAGGCGCTGCATCTCGAGAAAGAAATCGGATCCCTCGAAACCGGCAAGCGCGCAGATCTACTGGTCATCGATCGCGACACCCTGAACCAAATTCCGCTCTACAACGTCTACTCTGACCTCGTCTACGCCACCAAAGCCGCCGACGTCGAAACCGTCGTCATCAACGGCCGCATAGTCATGCGCAATCGCCGTCTCCTGACCCTCAACGAAGCCGCCGTCAAAACCGACGCCCGCACCTTCCGCGACAAAATCATCAAAAGCCTCACGACCACCGCACCGTAAGCATTAGACAGGATTACAGGATTTTCAGAATTATCATGATGCATCCTGCCGATCCTGTAATCCTGTCTCACTTTTTTGCCCCTCTTGCCTCGGTGGGCCTGTTGCGGCCATAATGGTCAGGTCAAATTGATACCAACTCTAGCGAGCATAGGCTCGCTTTCGTCTTTCAGGAGCCAGCAATTTGAGGTCTTTCGCCAATTTTAAATCCTATATTCATGCTTTCTTCCCGACAGTCCTAATTCTAATTACAGCCGCTTTTGCGCTGGGCCAGTCGACTGGCTCCGGCGAAGGTGCGTCAGCCAATCCGGTTTTTACACGGATTGAGCGCGCTCGTGCGCTTGCTGCCGTGCACCAGCTCCAGGCGGCCGCGACCGAGCTCGAAAACATCCGCGCGACCGCTAACGATGCAACACTCCGCAATGTCACAACCCTGATGTTGCTCGGAATCTATCTCGAAGAGGGAAACTACGGTCGCTCGCAGGCGTTGCTGGAAGAGACGTTCCAACAGCGCGCCGCACAAAAGGACGAATCCCTGCGGACTTACTATGCCGCCGCCGGGCAGACAGTTAACGGTATTCGCTCGCATCTTGCGCGTTATCGCAGTTACGGCATCAATCCAGGCGACTCGAATTTACCGGCTGAAGCGAACGCCGATCTGGATCGAGTCCGCGCTCTTCTTGAAAGACTTGTCGCCCAGGCGAAAGAGATCTCGACCGCTCAAGGCCGCTCGTACGACGCGCTCGCACTTCAGGAAGACGTGCTCGGGATTCGATTGGCGCTCGCGCGAAATGATGAAGATCGGGCTAAGTGGCAGACAGAGTACCTGACGGCGAGAGAGAAAATGGCGTCGTCGCAGATTCAGGTGGCGTCACTCGGTCGCTCTCCGGCCCTCGACGCCGTTACCAACAGAATTCCCAATCCTTTTTCGACCAAACCACCCTCGGCAACCGCGGATTCCGACGCGACCCCGTCGCCAACTCCTGCAGCGACCGCGCCGACTACGGGACCCGAGCCACAGTTAGTCAGCACCGGCTCGCTTAGTGGCCGCGAAACCAAGCGCGTTACTCCGGTTTACCCGCCGCAGGCAAAGACCCACAACGTGATCGGCACCGTCCGCGTGTTTGCCATCGTTGATGAGAACGGAAAGCTCTGGGTGACAAACTCAGAAGGTCCCGTGTTGCTTCGGAAAGCCGCCGAGGAAGCCGCCCGTGGTTGGACGTTCCCGCCTTCACTCGTGAATAACAGACCCGTTCGTCTCGCCGGGTATATCGACTTCGACTTCAAGCTGTAACACAGATGACCGCGGAGCTTCGCCCGCGATCTGCGCCTAATCTTGACTAAAAAGTAAGGTTTAGGTTAAGCTGCTTCAGATAAATGATTTAGACGCGAAATGAAGATCTCAGCTCAAGAGGAATATGGCCTGCGCTGCCTGTTACAGCTCGCCCGTGCGGCGACGATTGGCGAGTCGCTAACGCTGCCGCAGCTCGCCCGCCTTGAGGGAATTTCGACTGCAAACGCCGGCAAGTTGATGTGGATTTTAAGTAAAGCCGGACTCGTGCAATCGACCCGCGGCATCAAAGGCGGCTACTCGCTCCAGCGACCAGCGTCGGAGATCCGCTTGAACCAGGTGATACGCGTCCTCGAAGGCGAGCCCGCCGAGTCGCACTGCAAGAGTTACGCAGGCGTCCTCGATGCGTGCGTGCACACCGGCGACTGCGGCATCCGTCCGGTGATCGTCGAGTTGCACCAGATTGTCGACAACGCGCTCGGCGAGATCACGCTCTCGCAGTTGCTGGGAACCGAAGCAAACGTCGACGCAGCGTTGCATCAGATTCAGGGCTTCAGGCAGAAAGATAATCGAGTTTAGTGATGAGTACAGCAGAACTTTTAGCCAAACAAGAATACAAATACGGCTTCGTAACCGATATCGAGTCGGACGTCATTCCGCGCGGCTTGAGTGAAGACACTATTCGTCTGATCGTCGAAAAGAAAAATGAGCCGGAGTGGATGCTGGAGTTTCGTCTGAAGGCTTATCGACACTGGCTGACGATGACGGAGCCGAAGCACTGGCCCAATCTCACGTATCCGAAGATTGATTACCAGGACGTCATCTATTACAGCGCGCCAAAACAGAAAGTTACGAAGCAGAGTCTGGATGAAGTCGATCCGGAGTTGCTGCGCACGTTTGAGAAGCTCGGTATTCCGTTGACTGAGCAGAAGCAACTCGCGGGTGTCGCGGTGGATGCTGTGTTTGACTCGGTCTCGGTGGCCACGACTTACAAAGAGAAGCTCAAGAAAGTGGGTGTGATCTTCTGTTCGTTTACGGAAGCGATCAGAGATTATCCCGAGCTCGTGAAGAAGTATCTCGGATCGGTCGTGCCGACTAACGACAACTTCTTCGCGGCGCTGAATAGCGCGGTTTTCTCGGATGGAAGTTTCTGTTTCATTCCGAAAGGCGTGCGCTGTCCGATGGAGCTCTCAACATACTTCCGCATCAACAACGCGGAGTCGGGACAGTTTGAGCGCACACTCATCGTTGCTGAAGAAGGTTCGCACGTCTCGTATCTCGAAGGATGTACGGCGCCGAAGTTTGACAAGAACCAGCTTCACGCGGCTGTCGTCGAGCTCATCGCATTAGACGATGCGCAGATCAAATACTCGACTGTGCAAAACTGGTACGCGGGTGATGAAGAAGGACGCGGCGGCATTTACAACTTCGTGACGAAGCGTGGCAAGTGTGCCGGTAAGAATTCGAAGATTTCATGGACGCAGGTCGAAACCGGATCGGCGATCACCTGGAAGTATCCGTCGTGCATTCTCCAGGGCGACAATTCGATCGGAGAGTTTTACTCGGTTGCGTTGACGAATCACGCGCAACAAGCCGATACGGGAACGAAGATGATTCACCTCGGCAAGAACACGCGCTCGACGATCATCTCGAAAGGTATTGCGGCAGGGAAGTCGAATAACAGTTATCGCGGGCTCGTGAAGGTGATGCCGAAGGCGGAGGGCGCGCGTAATTACACGCAGTGTGACTCGATGCTGATCGGATCGACGTGTGGTGCGAACACGTTCCCGTACATTGAAGTGATGAACAACAGTTCGAGCGTCGAGCATGAGGCGTCGACTTCGAAGATCAGCGAAGAGCAGTTGTTCTACTTGCAACAGCGCGGCATTTCGCAGGAAGACGCGGTGTCGCTGATTATCAACGGTTTTTGTAAAGATGTGTTTTTGCAGTTGCCGATGGAGTTTGCGGTTGAGGCGCAGAGGTTACTGGGGCTGAAGCTTGAGGGAAGCGTAGGTTAGACAGGATTTCAGGATTTTCAAGATTAGCAGGATGACTAAATGTTAGAGATTCGAAATTTACATGCAGGGATTGATGGCAAAGAAATACTTAAGGGCATCAACCTGACGGTTAACAAAGGTGAGATTCACGCGATCATGGGACCGAATGGTTCCGGGAAGTCCACGCTCGCAAAGGTGCTTGCCGGACATCCGCAGTACGAAGTGATTAGCGGCGAGGTCCTTTACGAAGGACGCAATCTGCTCGAGATGTCGCCGGATGAGCGTGCGCGCGAAGGCGTGTTTATGGCGTTTCAGTATCCGATCGAGGTGCCGGGCGTTTCGAATGCGCAGTTTCTGCGCCTCGCTTACAACGAGAAGCGCAAACATCTCGGCGAAGAGGAGCTCGATCCACTCGAGTTCAAGGATCTGCTGAAAGAGCGCGCGAAAGTCGTCGAGATGGAAGCGAGCTTCATGACGCGTTCCGTCAATGAAGGTTTTTCGGGTGGCGAGAAGAAACGCAACGAGATCCTGCAGATGGCTGTGCTAGAGCCAAGGCTCGCGATATTGGACGAAACTGATTCTGGTTTAGACATCGACGCGCTTCGTATTGTCGCTGGCGGTGTGAATCAACTGCTGACGCCGGACAACGCAATCATCGTAGTCACGCACTACCAGCGACTCTTGAACTACATCGTTCCTGATTTCGTGCATGTGCTGGCCGACGGGCGCATCGCTCGCGAAGGTGGCAAGGAACTCGCGCTCGAGCTCGAATCGAAAGGTTACGACTGGATCAAGAGTATAGACAGCGGAAAAGGAGCGGGCGCGCCGGCAAACTAAGGATGGTTACTGAACTCGTCAAGTCAGAAAATAGTTATCAAGCGGCTTTTCGTTCGGTGCGTGAGTTGTCGCCCGCGGTGGCGTGGCTGGACCTCGTGCGCAGCAGCGCGATGGATCGGTTCGAGCAGTTAGGTTTTCCGTCTGTAAGAGAAGAGGACTGGAAATACACGAACCTCGCGACGCTCGCGAAGGAAGAGTTTGTGCCGGTTACGAGTGGCTCTACTGCCGCGCTTGATATTGAAGGTTATGCAGAAACGGCTGAGACGCATCTCGTCGTTGTTGATGGTTTTCTGCGTGAAGACTTATCGACGAAGACTGGTCTCGGCGAAGTGGTCGCGATCGATCTTTTCAGTGCAGTCGGAGACGCGCGCTACAACAAACTCGTTCGCAAGTACCTCGCACGCAATGCCGGTTATCACAACAACGGACTGACCGCGCTGAACACGGCGTTTCTTCAGTCCGGAGTGTTTCTCTGGATTCCGAAGAACGTAAAGCTTGAACGGCCCTTGCAGATCACGTTCCTTGCTGATGCTGATAATGTTGCGAGTTTTCCGCGACTGCTCGTCGTCGCTGAAGAAAACAGCTCGGCGACTCTGATCGAGAGTTTTGTTTCAAACAATGGCGGAAAGTATTTTACGAATGCGACTGCCGAGATCGTTTTGAAAGACGGTGCCCAACTCGAGCATTACCGCGTGCAGCGTGAAAGCAATAATTCGTATCACGTGTCGACGACTTCCGCTGAGCTCGGTCGTGCGAGTCGTTACGATACGACGTCGATCAATCTCGGCGCGCAGCTTTCGCGACACGACATCTCCGTCGTGATGGATCACGAAGGAGCCGAGACCGCGGTTGACGGGCTTTACATGGTCGGCTCCGATCAGCATACGGACACACACTCGGTGATCGATCACAAGCAGCCGCATTGCACGAGTCACCAGTTGTACAAGGGGATTCTCGACGGCAACAGTCGCGCTGTTTTCAACGGCAAAGTTTTCGTTCGCGAAGGCGCGCAGAAGACTGATGCGCAGCAGACAAACAAGAACCTGCTGCTTTCAGATAAGGCGCGCGTTGACACGAAGCCGCAGCTCGAGATTTATGCGGACGATGTGAAGTGCGCGCACGGCGCGGCGGTCGGGCAGATCGATCCGGAAGAGTTGTTCTATCTCGAAACGCGCGGCATCGGTCCCGAGCTTGGGCGCAGCTTGTTGACTTACGGATTTGCGGAGGAAGTCATCGGGAAGATCAAGATCGACTCGATCCGGTCGCAGCTTGATGAAATTGTGCTGCGACAGTTGCACACGTCGTTATAGACATGATTACAGGATTTTCATGATTGTCAGGATATCTTGTTAATCATGAAAATCTTGTAATCCTGTCAAGCAGGAGTTAGAACTGTGAGTGCTGGAACTTTAGTAACCCCGGAATCACCCGTTTCGACATGGGACGTCGAACGCATTCGCGCTGACTTTCCCGTCCTGCAACAGACAGTAAACGGCAAGCCACTCATCTATCTCGACAACTCCGCTTCCTCGCAAGTGCCGCAAGTCGTCATCGATCGTGGCAGCATTTATCTCGAACAGGAACACTCGAACATTCATCGCGGCGTTCACTATCTCAGCCAGAAAGCGACGACCGCTTACGAAGGCGCGCGTGAAAAGGTGAAGCGCTTCATCAACGCGCGCGATGTGCGTGAGTGTATCTTCGTCCGCGGCGCTACCGAGGGCATCAACCTCGTGATGCACAGCTACGGCCGCAAGTTCATCGGCGCCGGCGACGAGATCATCATCTCCGCAATGGAGCATCACGCCAACATTGTTCCGTGGCAGATGCTTTGCGAAGAAAAGGGCGCGCGCCTGCGTGTGATTCCGATGAACGACGCGGGTGAGTTGCTGATTGACGAGTACGAAGGACTGTTGAACGAACGGACGAAATTGGTTGCGGTAATGCACGTCTCGAACGCGCTGGGCACGATCAATCCGATCAAAGAGATGATCGCCACCGCGCACAAGTACGGCGTGCCCGTGCTGATCGACGGCGCGCAGGCCGCGCCGCACATGCCGATCGACATGCAGGATCTCGACGCTGACTTTTACGTCTTCTCCGGTCATAAGATGTTTGCGCCGACCGGCAGCGGCGTCGTCTACGGCAAGCTGGAGCTGCTCGAAAAGATGAACCCTTTCCAGGGGGGCGGCGACATGATCAAGACTGTTACCTTCGAGAAGACGACGTATGCCGATCCGCCAAACCGTTTCGAAGCAGGCACACCAGCGATCGCATCACAGATCGGACTCGGCGCTTCGATCGATTACCTGAACAGCATCGGTCGTGAAGCTGCGGCTGCTTATGAGCTGGAGCTGCTGCGCTATGCGACTGAACGAGTCTCCGCGATCGAAGGCGTGCGAATCATCGGCACCGCAAAGAATAAGGCGAGCGTGTTGTCGTTCGTGATCGACGACATTCACCCGCACGACATCGGCACGATCCTGGACCAGGAAGGCATCGCGGTTCGCGCCGGTCATCACTGCGCGCAGCCCGTGATGCAACGGTTCAAAGTGCCGGCGACGGCGCGCGCGTCGTTTGCTTTTTACAACACGAAGGAAGAGATCGATGTGCTCGCACGCACGATCGAACGTGTGATTGAGATATTTAGCTAATGTCTGAACTGAGCGAACTCTACCAGCAGGTAATCCTCGACCATAACAAGAAGCCGCGAAACTTTCGCAAGCTCGAAACGGCTAATCACAGCGCTGAAGGCTTTAATCCACTCTGCGGCGATCAACTGACTGTCTACCTGAATCTCGAAGACGACACGGTGAAGGAAGTCGGGTTTGAAGGATCGGGCTGCGCGATCTCGAAAGCAGCCGCGAGCATGATGACGCAAGCCGTGAAAGGGAAGAGTAAAGAACAGGTCGAGGACCTCTTTCAGGAGTTTCACTCGATGGTAACGGGCGAGCTCAATGAGGAGACAGAAGAGAACAGCCTCGGCAACTTGAAGATCTTCGCAGGCGTGCGCGACTTCCCCGTGCGCGTCAAATGCGCCACGCTCCCCTGGCACACCCTTCACGCCGCCCTCAATAAAGAAGCCCAGGTCTCCACAGAATAATTAGCCACGGATAAACGCGGATTGAAGACGGATTTGCAAGTAATACTCATCGTTGACGACGATAAGAGCGTCACAGGAGCGCTGGCCACGATCCTTAATGACGCCGGCTACGAGACGCTAACAACAAATAGTCTCGTCGACGCCAAGTCGATCCTGAGCAGCCGTTCATTCGCTCTGGTACTCACCGATTTGCGCTTAGCCGACGGCAGAGGGATCGATCTGATCACTCACATCAAGGAGCAAACTCCAGATACTGAAGTCATATTGATGACTGCCTTCGGCTCGATTGAGGTAACGATCGAAGCCATCAAGTGCGGCGCCTATTACTATCTCGAAAAACCTTTTCCGCCCGATCGACTGCTGGCGCTGGTCGAGAGGGCTCTACAGTTTGGCGCGCTGAAGGCCGAGAACCAGACGCTGAAGCGTTCGCTGGTTGGCGACAGTGAAATGTTCGGACTGGTTGGCCGCGATCCACGAATTAGAAAAATTCAGGAGACGATACGTACGGCAGCGCCGTCTGATGCCTCAGTGCTGATTGAAGGTGAGAGCGGCACCGGAAAGGAACTGATTGCGAGAGCCGTTCACAGCGAAAGCCATCGCGCCGGTGGACCATTCGTCAGCATCAATTGCGCAGCGATTCCGCACCAGCTCATCGAATCCGAGTTGTTTGGTTACACGAAAGGCGCATTTACGGGCGCGCAACGCGACAAGCGAGGCCTGATCGAAGTCGCTGAAGGAGGAACACTCCTGCTGGATGAAGTTGCGGAAATGCCTACCCATCTGCAAACCAAACTCCTGCGAGTGTTGCAGGAACGTAAACTTCGCAGGCTGGGCGACGAGCGGGAGATCGAAGTTAATTTTCGTCTCGTGTCCGCCACGAACCGCGATACTTCATTGTTATTGGAACAGGAAATCCTGAGAAAAGATCTTTATTTCCGCATTAGCACTATCAAGATCAAAGTACCGCCTTTGCGACAACGTCGCGAGGACGTAGTTCTGTTGGCCAAACGCTTACTGCAACGCTTCAACCAGCAATATGACAAGCGCATCCAGAATATCTCACCGGATACTATTATGCGGTTGACTCACTATGACTGGCCCGGGAATGTGCGTGAGCTGGAAAGCGTGATTGAGCGTGCGGTGCTGTTCTGTCAGGGAGATGAATTAACAGTTGCGGCCCTGCCGGATGAGCTCCGGGATTTCCCTACGACGCCCAATCGCGTTTTTGTTCCTCAATCTTTGTCGTTGGAAGAGATCGAGCGTGATGTGATCATACAAACGCTTGAACGAACCGGGGGCAACGTGAAAAAGAGCGCCGAGATTCTCCGCGTCCACCGGCCCACTTTTTACCGCATGCTTAAGAAATTCGGTATCAGTGTTGAAAGAAAATCGGGACCTCAGGGAAGCGGACAAGCCATTGTCACCCAGACAGCACCCCGAAACAGATTCAAAGTGAAACAAGCTGGCTCGTGATAGTGACTCCAGATGAAACACATTTTCTCCTCCTCAACAGAGAAAAAATTAGATTTGGGGTGAATAGCCTCATTTCGCCTTCGGCATGAACGTTGCACTCCGACCTTTCGCTTGAGAAGCTTTCTTACGATCTTCATCGATTTTATCGATCCTGTTTTAGTAAGCGGGATAGCTCTCGAGCCCAATAAAACTCAGTAATCCGAGACAAGGAAATCCTTCTCGAAGGAAGTAGCCGCCGTTTCTGCGGCTCTATCTGGAGGTCTGTCTGCTCCCCCCGAGGACTAGATCTCAAGTCGATCACACATCGCATCGATGATGGGCGCCTCAGCGTGGCTCAGTGTGTCCATCTGTGGAAATAAATAGATTAAGGAGAACCCCATGAAGGTGAGTCCCACCAAAGTTAACAGTGGAACAGCCAGAAAGCTGATTTCCCATCAATCCACTTGTATCTACCGGAACATTCAATTAGCGAGCAGCGCCATGCTCGTATTGTTCGTGTTCCTGCTTTTACCCGCCGGTACAGTACAAGCGCAAACCGCGTCGGCGGCCCCCATCACTGGTGAGATCGAACGTCTCACGCTTAACAACCAGCAGGATCCATGGTCCGGCGGCATCATCGTTGTCGGCGGACAGAACATCATCATCCCCCGCAACCTGCTGATGGATTTGCCGGCCAACCGACTAACGCTAAACCAGGCGTTCGCGCAGGCGCCCGCTGCATGTTTGCAGCGAGCTGAGAGCGGGTTGGCGAAAGCAGATGTCTGTAACTCCAACAAGTCAGGCGCCATTGCCACTATTCACGCTAATCGCACCAGCGCCGGAAACATCATCGCGGGCGATGTCTTCATACAAAAAGGTATTGAGACGGTGAAAGGTAAGGTCACGTACATTAATTACACCGATGGTTACTTCCGCCTGAACGGCATCGCGAACGACGCCAACACCGGCGTCATGGTTCGCCTCAACGATCCGGCTAACCGGCACACGGTCCAACAGGGACTCGGCTGCCAGCCCGGTTCAGTCAACTGTAGTCCGGATCCGCGTTTCACGCTTGACCCTGACAACTATACGAACACTTTCTCCACGGGCGTCCCCAGTTGTATCCCGAGCACAGTCTCGCGTTCATTCATTGATACTCTTGATGTCGACGGCGACACCAACACAACTGAGACTCTCTCGACCGCGAGCAGCAGCACGGGAACCGGTGATCTGCTCTGCCCGTCCACCAACCGGACCCCTGATTTGATAGTCGCCGACTCAAGACGCTTTGCGCCAATTCAGATCGGAGATAGCGTCGAAGCTGAGGGCAACTGGGAGACGATCAATGACGTAAGATTTCTCTCCGCCCACACCACCATGGTGAATCGTGCGCTTTCTACGAGGAATGTTGCCGGTCAGCCTGACTATCTGACTCTCGACGAAGTAGGAATCGATGCGCCGGGTTTTCAAAACCAACGCGTCCGAACCCTCTTCATCGGCTTCGCCAGTCTGAATACAGACGTCATGATCTGGTCGCTTCATTACGATCGGGCTAACCAGGAACATGAGTTTCCACTCGCTACCGTCGTAGGTTGCGACAATGCCGCGGGTGCGGGCACCTGCGGGCAGAATGGTCTCGTCGCCGGCGTCGGGGGCAACATCTGGAAAATCCGCCACGACGTGGATTTCATCGCCCCTGCAACCGGACCGAGGCTTAACCCTTGTTCGCACCTGCGCGGGGATCCGAGATTCGCTGCCACAAACCCGTGTCCTGCGGGCGGAACGTTCGAGGAGCAGTTCGGTGTGCTGAGCCCTGTTCCACACGAGATTATCGCGCGAACGGGCCGTAAGTTTGGTGACGCGACCGGGACACTCAAAACCATCGATATCCTGGGCAATGCAGCAACCAACGGCGAGTACTTATTTCCGTTAGGATTGGGTCTTGGCGGTATCGTTGGACCAGAGTTCGTAGAGATCGACCTCGATGCGCTTGACACTCCATTCAGCTTCTCCGGTCTGCCGTGGAATCTTGATCGGCGGCTCGGTCCGGGCGGTTGCAATGGTCCATGTGAGACGACGGCGCAACCACTCGATCCATTCCCGTTCGAAATCATCGATCCGCGCACGCAGGCTCCGGTTCCGACTGGTGCATATAACGATCCGACCTTCTCAGCGAGCACGCTGACGAACGCTTCTAACCGAATTCTCTCTTACGTGGACGCCACTCTTGGCAATTTCAATGGCAACTCCACTGTGCTGTCATGGCCGCCGGCCAATCCGGCATTGCAGCCAATCACTGCGACTAACATCTTCAAGCCGCAGCCCATGGTGTGCGATGTAACCGCGCCATCGGCTCCAACGAACCTGACCGCGGGCGCCTTTAACCCGACCACGATCAATCTTTCATGGACGGCCTCGACCGATAATGTCGGTGTTACTAACTATCTGGTTTTCCGCGATACATTGCCGTCGCCGATTGCCTCGGTGGTTGGAACAGCTTTTTCTGACACTGAACTTACGCCACTCTCGACACATAGTTATCGAGTGATCGCAATCGACGGCGCCGGAAATCTCTCGGGCTATTCAAACACCGCGACTGCCAGCACGCCCGCTGATACGGCAGCTCCGAGTGCACCAACTGATTTAACCGCGGTGGGATCAAACTCCACCACGATTAATCTCTCGTGGACGGCCTCGACCGATAATGTTGGTGTCGTGGGTTACCAGGTCTTCCGCGATGGCGGGGCAACTGCGATTGCCACGGTTTCTACAACCAACTTCTCCGATACCGGTCTGGGAATCAGCTCAACGCACACCTACACGGTGAAGGCTATTGACGCGGCGAATAACGAGTCGACAGCGTCGAACACGGTTACGGCGTCGACGCTGGGCAACGACACTACTCCGCCGACTGCTCCCACAGGTCTTACGGCGACGGGGTCCAGCACAACCAGTATCGACCTGAACTGGACAGCTTCGACCGATAACTTCGCTGTGACGGGTTACAAAGTCTTCCGCGACGGCGGAGTGACAGAAGTCGCCACCGTTTCAACCACGTCATTCTCTGACACGGGCCTGGCGGTGAACTCTACGCATAGTTATAGGGTGGTGGCATTCGATGCAGCGGGTAACCAGTCTGCGAACTCGAATTCCGCCAGTGCGACAACTCAACTTGCGGGCGCACTTGTGTCGCTTTCGTTGAGTCCGACAACGGTGACAGCGCCGGCTCCTTCAACGGGAACGGTCACGTTGAGTGGTCCAGCACCAGCGAGCGGCCTGACCATCACACTGTCCAGCAGTGATACACGAAAAGCCCGGGTACCGGCGACGGTAACTGTGCCGGCCGGGCAGAGTACAGCGACCTTCACGGTCACAACTCTGACGGGCCAACTGGGTGGAGGACAAAACCCTGTCACTATCACGGCAACTCTCGCCGGAACCGGTAGGACAGCGGTACTCAATGTTCTCCGACCATAGTTCGATGGTCCATTTCTCTGCGACCTCGGCGTATCTCAGTGTTCTCTGCGTTAAAAGGCAAACTTAACGCAGAGGATGCAGAGATACGCTGAGAACCGCGGAGAAGATTTGCAACAGCGGGAGGAAAAACAGCAATGAAAGTAATGCAGACGTTTCTAGCAACGATAATCGGCATATTAACTATGGTTACCGCAGTAGTGAGTCAAACTACGACCAGTAATCTCGACCCGGGCTTCGGGACAGGCGGCATTGTTAGAACGGACTTCGCCGGAAATATCGATCAGGCTAACGCCATTGCCATTCAGCCGAATGGCCAGATCGTTGCTGCCGGTTCGAGCTTCAGCAATTCGAAAACTGTCGAGGACTTTATCGTTGCGCGTTACAACGCGAACGGCTCGCTCGATAAACGCTTTGGTAAGAACGGTAAAATTACAACCGACTTTTTCCGCAACGTCGATTCAATCAGCGCCATTGCTATTCAACCGGATGGCCAAATCATCGTTGCAGGCTTTGCACAACTCGGCGGCAATGGTGGTACGCCACGCGTCTTCGCATTAGCACGCTATCGCAGTGACGGTAGCCCTGACACAAGTTTCGGAAACGGTGGAGCGCTCACGACCAGCTTTGGCGGCAACTTTGCCGCGGCCAGTGCTGTGATGGTCCAGCCGGATGGCAAGATCGTCGTTGCTGGAACAGTGGATTTCAATCCGGATCTTCCCGGCAGCGGTCTTGATTTCGCTCTGGCTCGCTACAACTCCAGCGGTACGCTTGATGGCACTTTTGGAAAGGGCGGCAAAGTCGTCTTCGATTTCTTCGGCAGCTTCGACCAGGCGAACGGTGCAGTTCTTCAACCCGACGGTAAGATCATTGTTGTCGGTAGCGCTTCTTACGACAGCGCCAATCGCGATATCGGATTCGCTCTCGCTCGCTTCAACACGGATGGCAGTATTGATTTTGGTTTTGGCACCGGCGGAAAGCAGATCACTGATTTCTTTGGAGCCGGCGCAAAGGCGAATGGCGTCGTGCTGCAACCGGACGGCAGGTTCGTTGTGGCAGGAAGCGCTTCTGATAGCGCGACTCGTCCGGCTGCGACTGACATTGCTGTGGCCCGTTACAACTCGGACGGCAGTCTTGACTCAGGTTTCGGCACTGGTGGACAAACCGCCATTCCTTTTCCAGACAGCGCCAGCGAACAAGGTAACGCTGTGGCCCTTTTACCGGACGGCAAGATCGTTGTTGCCGGCGCGGCGTTCAAGACGTTCGCTACGCCACCCGACTTTGCTCTAGTGCGTTACAACTCTGACGGCACCCTCGATGGCATCAGGACCACCGATATTGTCGGCGGCACCGATGAGGCACTGGGCATAGGTATTCAATCTGATGGGAAGGTCGTGTTAGCTGGCAGAAGTTTTCGCAGCAACTTTGATCTAACGCTGGCACGTTACATCAACGAAGTTGCGCCCACAACGGGCGACACTACGCCACCAACAGCACCAACGGACCTTACGGCAACCTTCAATACCATCACGAACGCGATCGATCTTTCGTGGACTGCTGCAACTGATAACGTTGCTGTCACGGGCTACCGGATCTATCGTGACGGTGGACCAGTTCCCATCAATACAGTCAACGGCACTACGTTTTCTGATGCTGGTCTGTCGGGAACTCACAGTTACGGAGTGACTGCGATAGACGCGGCCGGCAACGAGTCGAGTCTCTCGAACATTGCCAGCGCCACGGTGGTTGGTGGCGACATCACACCGCCGACGGCGCCCGTCGCTCTTACTGCAACCGCTGATCTGGTTACCCGCACGATCGCGCTTTCGTGGACTGCCTCGACTGACGACGTTGGTGTGATTGGCTATCGTGTTTTCCGTGACAACGGATCGACACCGATCAGTACTGTCGCCGGCACGACGTTCAATGATGCTAATCAGCTCGGAACTCACGTCTACGCAGTGGCAGCGATTGATGCGGCGGGCAATCAATCTGCCTTGTCGAACAGCGCTACTGCCACGATAACGATTCCCGAGGGTTCTACTATTGAGAACCTAACCGTGAATCCAACAACAGTGACCGCTCCTGCGAGCTCTACTGGAACCGTTACGTTGAATGGTGCGGCACCAGCGGGCGGAGTCTCGGTTACGCTCAGGAGTAGTGATACGGAAAAAGCCACCGTTCCACCCAGCGTCACTGTGCCGGAGGGAAGTAAATCAGCAACCTTCGTTATCACGACTCGCACGGGTAGACTAGGTGGAGGCCAAAACCCCGTTACTATCACTGCCACACTCGGCAATAGCAGTGTGAGCGCAACACTCAATATCCTTAGACCATAATAGGAAAACGCTGTGGCAGGGTTTGCCTCAAAGTCGAGAACGCTGTTACAGACAACTGTAGGGGCGGCCCTCCGTGGCCGCCCCTTGTTCGAAAACAC
>DASTTS010000057.1:0-3332 GCA_035760085.1 Pyrinomonadaceae bacterium | reverse complement strand
TACTTCGTTTGGAAATCTCGCGTTCAATCCGCAGTTCAGTTTCGGTGATGGATTGAGTTATACGACCTTCGCGTACAGCGATCTGCGGGTTGGTAAGCAGACGATTGCGGCCAGTGATGAATTGCCGGTGAGCGTCGTGGTCAAGAACACCGGTAATCGCGCCGGGAAGGAAGCGGTGCTGGTTTATGTGAGCGATCTGGTTGCTTCGATCGCCCCGCCGGGAAAACGGTTGCGACGTTTCGCGAAGGTGAGTCTCGCGCCGGGTGAGAGTCGTACGCTTAATTTCAAACTGCGACGAGAGGATTTGTCGTTTATCGGGTCGGATAACAAACCCGTCGTCGAGCCAGGTGAGTTTGAGGTTAGGATTGCTGGTTTGACGCAAAAGTTCACAGTTAAATAGAGCACAGGATTACAGGATTTTTCAGGATTAACATGATTATCCTGAAGAATCTTGTAAATCCTGTCTACAACTACCGTTGCCAACACGAAACCCAATGAAAACTCTGCTACTAATCATCACTTGCGCCGTCGTCACCTTCGCGCAGCAACCGCAACCATCACCCGCAAAGCTGAACCTGATGCCGGTCCCCGCATCAATCACGTTTCATAACGAGCGGTTGGCGGTCGACAGCAACTTCCGCGTCGCCACGCGCGGCCATTCAGACGCACGGCTGCAAGCAGCGATCTGGCGCTTCATCAAGCGTCTCGAAGGACGCACCGTCCTCACGCTTTCGCCTACGCTCGCAGTAGACGATCAAATGACACCATTGATCATTCAAACGCAGGGTCCCGGCAAAAACGTTCCCGGCCTCGGCGAAGACGAGAGCTATCGCATCGATATCACCAGGCGTCAGGCCATACTCAGCGCGCCCACAGTCGTCGGCGCCATCCGCGGCCTCGAAACCGTGCTGCAACTGCTCGACGCCGATCGCACGGGATACTTCCTGCCAGGTGTGCAGATAGACGATCGACCGCGCTTTCCGTGGCGTGGCTTGCTCATCGACGTCGCGCGTCACTTCCAAACGATCGAAGTTCTCAAACGCACTCTCGACGCGATGGCGGCGGTGAAGCTGAATGTTCTGCACTGGCACCTCACTGAAGATCAGGGATTCCGCGTCGAAAGCAAGAAGTTTCCGAAGCTGCACCAGCTCGGATCTGACGGCAACTACTACACGCAGGAACAAGTGAAAGACATCATCGCGTATGCGCGCGATCGCGGCATTCGCGTCGTGCCGGAGTTTGACATACCTGGTCACAGCACGAGCTGGCTCGTCGGTCATCCCGAGCTCGGCAGCGCGCCTGGTCCATACACGATCGAGCGTCGCCCGGGAATTTTCGAGCCCGCCCTCGATCCGACGCGCGAAGAAGTCTACAAGTTTCTCGAAGGGTTTCTCGGCGAGATGGCAGCGCTATTTCCCGATGACTACCTGCACATCGGCGGCGATGAGAACGAAGGCAAGCAGTGGGATCGCAATCCCGAAATTCAGAAGTACATGAAAGAGAAAGGGATCAAAGATAACCACGCGTTGCAGGCATACTTCAACACCCGCCTCCTGAAAATTCTTCAGAAGCACAAGAAGAAGATGATCGGTTGGGACGAGATCCTGCAACCCGAATTGCCGAAGGACATCGTGATTCACTCGTGGCGCGGCACTGCGGCACTTGCTGAGGCTGCGCGCAAAGGTTACGACGGCATACTCTCAAACGGTTACTATATCGATCTCATTCAACCTGCGTCGCACCACTACGTCTCCGATCCACTTCCGGCAGACAGTACTCTCACACCAGACGAAGCGAAGCACGTTCTCGGTGGTGAAGCCACGATGTGGGCTGAGTGGGTAACGCCGGAGACGATTGAATCGCGCATCTGGCCGCGCACCGCAGTAATCGCGGAAAGACTTTGGTCGCCGCGCACTGTGACCGACATTCCCGACATGTATCGACGGCTTGCGGTGATCAGTCTTCAGTTGGAAGAGCTCGGCCTGCTGCATAAGAAGAATCAGGACATGATGTTGCGACGGCTCGTGCGCAACGATGATATCGGTCCAATGCGCACGCTCGTTTCTGTTATCGAACCCGTGAAGGAATACCGTCGTTACCAGCAGCGCCCGCAGACCATGCTCAGTCCGTTGACGGGTGTAGTTGATGCGACGCTGCCCGATAGTGAAACGGGGCGACGGTTTCAGTGGATGGTGTCGGAGTTTCTGAACGATGGGCCACGTTATCAACTGTATCGCGCGGAGTTGAGCGAGATGCTCGGGGATTGGCAAACTGCGGGATCATCACTCAGTCCGATGATCGATCGTTCGCCGGCATTGAAAGAGATCAAGCCGCTCGCGCACAACCTTTCGCAACTCGGGGCGACGGGCCTGGAGGCGCTCACTTACTTGAAGCTCGGGATGCCGCCACCGAGAGACTGGCGCGAGCAGAGTTTGGCGAAGGTTGAAGAAGCGACGAAGCCGTATGGTGCGTTGGAGTTTGTGGTGGTTGCCGGCGTGAAGCAGTTGGTGAACGCCGCCGCCGAAGTCAAACGTTGACAGGATTAGCAGGATGTTTACAAGATTTACATGATTCATCCTGTAAAATCTTGTAAATCCTGTCTAAAAGCTTTACATGATATTCGTACTCGCATTGCTGTTGACCTTCATCGGCGACGAGCAATGTCTCTCGTGCCATGAAAAGCAGCGCACATATCCATCAACCGCACATCACTTAACATCACGCGAAGCAAACGCAGCCTCGATTCTCGGTAGTTTCGCCGCCGGAAAGAACATCCTCGCCACACAACGTGAGCTACAGTATCGAATGGAAGCGAGGAAGGACGGCTTCTTCCAGGTCGGCATTCTCGGTACGCCGCCCGACACCATCTCGCTCGCCGAACGTTTCGACATCGTCATCGGCTCGGGACGCAAAGGCCAAACGTATCTCTACTGGAACAAGAACGATCAACTTTTTCAACTGCCCGTTTCTTACTGGACCGAAGTCGGGAACTGGGTCAACAGCCCTGGCTACGGCGATCGATCTCTCGAGTTCAGCCGGCCAGTCGTGGCGCGCTGTCTCGAATGCCACGCATCGTCGTTCGATGCAGTGACAGACTCCGGTGTCGCTAATCGCTATCGCCGCACTGATTACATACTCGGTATCTCATGCGAGCGTTGTCATGGACCAGGCAAACAACACGCTGAGCTGAATGCGCCCGGCGCTCCGAAGCCCGTCAATCAGGCAATCGTGAATCCGGCAAAATTACCGCGCGATCGACAGCTTGCGTTGTGTTCTCTCTGTCACGGCGGTATCGGTGTCGCGAAAGCGCCGGCGTTCTCTTTCAAAGCCGG
>DASTTS010000056.1:0-18437 GCA_035760085.1 Pyrinomonadaceae bacterium | reverse complement strand
CCCGAACAATTCCGACACAACGTGTTGCAAAAAGGTGTTCAATAAGCAGCACTTTCTTCAAGATCGTTCCACAAAGTACACTCACCTCTCATAAGGCCAATGGCCTTGGCTCCATACACGCTGGGTGTTCCTGGTTGTTGCTGAATCAGGGCGGTTCTGTAATGATAAAGCGACACCGATCGTGCGGCGGTATTTTGTTTAATTCTCAAACTCACGTGTGCCCGGCTGAGATCCGTCTCAGAAAACAAGGCAGTCCAGTCCGATGACTCCGATTCGAGTGCTAATCGCTGACGACCACGCATTGGTGCGGGCAGGCATTCGAGCCCTCGTCGAAAAAATTGACGACATGGTCGTGGTCGGCGAAGCCGGCAAGGGCAGTGAAGCATTAGACCTGGTCAAACAGCTCAGCCCCGACCTCATGCTCCTCGACATCACGATGCCCGACGGTGGCGGATTTGAAGTTCTGGACCAGGTAAGCAAGAAATACCCCGAAATCAAGGTCATCGTCCTCACGGTCCATGAAGCAGGTGAATACGCCATTCGTGCTTTACGTGAAGGAGCAGCCGGCTTCCTGCCTAAAAGTGCCGCGAGCACTGAACTCGAACAGGCCATCCAGACCGTGGTCCGCGGGGAAACCTATATTTCGCCCGAAACCTCGCGAAAAACCCTGCTCGAATATGGCCGGGGAGCCACTAAACGCGATCTCCTTGCCACCCTCAGCCCGCGACAACGCGAGGTCCTTCGCCTTATCGCTGAAGGTAAAACCACTAAACAGATCGCGCAGGTTCTGGAAATAAGCGTAAAGACTGTCGAAACTCACCGCGCCCAGCTAATGGAACGCCTGGGTATCCACGACGTCGCCGGCCTCGTCCGTTATGCCATCATCGTGGGCCTTATAGACGTCGAATAAGCGACGAGGGTGGCCCAACCCCGAGACCATCTGGCCCAAACGCTCAGGGAACTCCCTATTCCGGTTCAGGAAACTCCCCAATTGCGCACCCTGCAGATACCGCTTAACCTCTAGCTGCTGAATGATTTAGATAGCCCCTGCTCGTTTAAGTGTTACCCAATTGCCAGTCATAGGCAAAACCCTCTCAAACAACGAGCTGTGTTAAGGCGCCGTTGAATCATTCAACGACTAACATTGAGGTCGCCCGGGATGAGCGGGTGAGCAGCACTGTCCTCAGATTATTCGTGTTGCCCTCCTCAAGATTGGGTCAAGTCGGCTTTGATTGAAATCCTACGAGACGCGCGCGTTGTAAACAGGGTGAAATCCTCGCGCGTGGAAAGGGGGACGATAGCCAGGGCGAGGTTGTCGTCCCTCTCCTATGAAAGACCTTTTTGAATCCTTAAAAGTTTTGGTAGTGGAGGACCGCGCGCATGATGATTAGTTCAAATGGAGTAAACGCACACGCAATGGCGATTGATGACGATCAGCGGGCGCGTGAGTCGGGAGAAGAAATTCAGGGAACCTCACCCACGCCACGCTCGGCTGCGTACCAACCAGACATAGATCTGTCCGGACGCAGCCAGGCGTTTGTCGAGATGATGAAACAGGTGGACCTTGTTTCGGGAACAAACTCGGCTGTCTTACTGACAGGCGAACCCGGAGCCGGCCAGGAGCTCGTGGCCGCCGCCATTCATCATCGCAGCGGGCGCAGTGATCGGCCATTCGTTATGATCAACTGCGCCGCGATCCCGGCGGAGTTAATTGAAACGAAGCTCTTCGGACACGAAGATCAAAAAGGGCTGTTGGAAGAAGCAGATGGTGGCACCGTCTTTCTCGACGAGATCACCCAAACAAACCCTGTGTTGCAACTAAAGTTTATGCGCCTGTTGCAAACGGGTGAATTGAACCGCGCCGGCTCGAGCGACATACAGAAAGTAAACCTGCGGATGATTGCAGCCAGTAGCTGCAATGTCGAACAGGAAGTTGGGGCCGGACGCTTCTCAAATGATCTGTTCCACCTCCTTAATTCAGCTTCGATCGCTTTACCACCGCTGCCGGATCATCAGAGCATTTCATCTCAAACTCCTACTCCGGCTGGAACCGATAACGGCGACTGGGTCACGCTCTCCGAAATCGAGGGACGCTATGTCGCCCGCGTGCTAATTCACACGCGTGGCAACAAACAAGCTGCCGCACGCGTGCTCGCGGTCGACCGGAAAACTCTCGATCGCATGATCAAGCGACACAACATCGATTGTCATCACGCTCGTGCGCTGCGCGCTAAAGTTTCAGCACGTGGTGGACATTAAGCCCCGATAAATCAGAGCCGCGAAAGACAGATCCAGCACGATAGAGAAATTCCATTGTGCTGGATTTGCCTTTTAGTGGTGTCTTAAATTGAGCGATTTTCTCTGCGTCCTCGGCGTATCTCGTGTTCTCTGCGTTAAACGACAACTCAAACGCAGAGGGCGCAGAGATACGCCGAGAACCGCAGAGAAGATTTTCAAATTAGACACCACCTGCCTTTTGTGGCTCTTGACACTGGTTCGGAAGGCTTGTTAAGTTCTGGCCTCCGTGAAAAAACTCCTGCTTGTTCTTGCTGTGGTCGCTCTTTACGTGCTTCATCAGGACATCTGGTTCTGGCGAAGCTCACGCCTGGTTTTTGGTTTTATTCCGATCGGACTCTTCTATCAAGGATGCTTCTCAGTGGCCGCCGCGCTGCTGATGTGGCTGCTGGTGACTTATGCCTGGCCGTCTCACCTTGAACAAGAGGTTGAGGAAACAAATACCAGGGAGGACGCCGCCCGTTGATTCCCGCAATCGTAGTTTTCTTTTATCTCGCGACCGTTCTCTACATCGGCATCTTTGCTTTTCGTCACGCGAAAGGGAAAGAGGAAGCTGAAGACTACTTTCTCGCGAGCCGCTCGCTTGGTCCATTCGTGTTCCTGTTCTCGCTCTTTGGCACGAATATGACGGCGTTCGCGATTCTCGGATCGTCAGGCCATGCCTTCAACAACGGCATCGTGACGTTCGGATTGATGGCGTCGTCGTCAGGTCTGGTGATTCCACTCACGATTTTTCTGATCGGCACGCGCGTGTGGGCACTCGGCAAGAAATATGGCTTTATGACGCCGGTGCAAATGTTTCGAGATCGCTGGGAGTGCACTCACATCGGAACAGTGATCTCCGTCGTGCAAGCTGTGCTGCTCGTGCCGTACATCATCATCGGCATCATGGGCGGCGGCACTACGCTCTACACGATCAGCGGCGGGTTCGTCCCGTTCTGGTTTGGCGGTGCAATAGTCGCGCTCGTAGTGATGAGCTACGTGTTCTTTGGCGGTATGCGCGGCACTGCGTGGGTCAACACGTTTCAGACGGTGCTGTTCCTCTGCTTCGGCGCGGTGGCGCTGATCGTCATCGGCGTCGGCATGGGTGGCTTCCGCAGCTCGGCGCAGGCCTTACTGACACCGGCGACCTCGTGGTTGCTCACGCGCGAGCGGATCTCGCCGTACTACTTTTTCAGCTACACGTTCATCCCGCTCTCCGCGATCGCGTTCCCACACATCCTGATCTTCTGTTTGACCGCGCGCAAGATGGCGCAGTTTAAGAAGACCGTGATTTTTTACCCGATCTGCATACTCGCGATCTGGCTGCCGTGCGTGTTTCTAGGTGTGATGGCCAATCGCGTCACAGACGTTCCGGAGATCCGCCAAAAGCAGGAAGCGCGGCGCGTACTCGCCACGCAGGGACGCACCATGGATCCCGAGCACCGCGATGAGCTGCGTGAGCAGTCTGCGGGCGACGATGTGATCATGCTGTTGCTGAAAAAGTACGCGCCACTCTGGCTCGCGGGACTCCTGGGCGCGGGGATCATGGCGGCGGTGATGGCCAGCGACTCGCAAATCCTCGCTCTATCGACCATGTTTACGGAGGACGTCTTCGCCTTCTACGGCGGTAAGCGCCGCTTTGGCGAAGCCGTGCAGGTCCAGACTGGACGCATTTTCATCGTTCTCATCACACTCTTTGCTTATATCGTCGCGCTGCAAGCGCCGGAGACTATCTTTGAGCTTGCGATCCAGTATGCGTTTTCTGGTTTTGCCGCACTGTCGCCACTGCTCATCGCGGCGTTGTTCTGGAAAGAAAGCACGAAGTGGGGCGCGCTGGCGGTAACTCTTTGGACGGCAGCGGCTGTTGTTGCTGTTGCGGTGTTGCAGGCAGTAGTGCCTGCTCCGGCGCCTGGACCGGCAACGGTCGTGTGGGCGCCCGGAGGCGTCGAGATCCTGACGCGAACACCAGGTGGCACGGCGGTTTATGGATTCATGCCGGTGGTACCGATGGTGATTGGATCGACGTTGTTGATGATCGTAGTGTCGCTGCTCACGAAGAAACCCGCGCCGGGTACGCTGGCAAGGTATTTTGGAGGTCGAAAGCCATGAAGAAACTGATTCTGATGTTGGTTGTGATCGCGTGTGCTTCGTCTTATGCGATTGGTCAAACTAATAAACGCCGTGCGGTGAAGACCGGGCCTCCGAATGGGATCTTCACGCCTGCGATCATTACCGGCGATCTTGTTTTTACGTCGGGACAGATCGGGATCGATGCGAAGACTGGCCAGCTTGCCGAGGGTGGTTTCGAAGGGCAGTTTGAGCAGGTGTTTAAGAATTTGACGGGCGTGCTGGAGGCTTCCGGTAGCAGTATCGAACACGTGTTGAAGGCGACCGTGTTTCTGGCTGATATGAACGATTACAACACGCTGAACGAGTTATACAGGAAGAAATTCAAGGGCGACCCGCCGGCGCGGACGACTGTGCAGGTGGCGCGCTTGCCGCGTGATGCGCGCATTGAAATAGAAGTCGTAGCGGTGTTGAAATAAAACCTTTGACAGGATTACAGGATTTTCAGGATATACAAGATATCTTGTTAATTCTGTAAATCCTGAAATCCTGTCTATAACAACCTAACCAAAACAATACAAGCGCCCATCCTGCGAGCCGATCACGATACGTCCGTTCGCTATTGCGGGTGACGCCGACAACGGTGCACCCGCCTCGAACTCCCAAACCTTCGCACCGTTACTCAAACTCAACACATAAAATCGCCCGTCATTCGATCCTACAAACACGCGTCCATCAGCAATCGCCGGTGACGACTCAACTCGAGCGCGCGTCGCAAACGTCCACGCCGCTTTCCCTTGCAACGTCAAACCATGGACCAGCTTGTCGCGTCCGCCAACCACGACGCGCGAGCTCGTCACCGCGGCTGACGAGTAAAACGGAAACTTCCGTTCCGGGTGTTCATAACGCCAGTCGACTTTGCGCTCCGCGAGGTTTACGCCCAACACTTCGTTGTCGAACGTGCCATAAAACGCCAAACCATCTCGCAAGGCAGGCGAGGCGCCCGTGTATGCACCTGACGAAACGTTAAAAACCTCTTTGCCATCCGAAAGTCGAATCGCGCGAAACAGCTCATCGCAGCCAGCTATAAACGCCATGCCGTTTGCGATGCCCGGCGTCGAGTGCACTGGCCCATTCGTCTTAAACTTCCACTGAAGCGCACCGGTGCGCGCCGAAAGGCAATAAAGGTGTTCGTCGTAAGATCCGATTAAAACCCTGTCGCCAACCACGACCGGCGACGATTTGATCTCGCCATTGACTTTGAACGCCCACAACTTTTTACCGTCAGTCGCATTTAAGGCATTCAGCCAGCCGCCTAAATCACCGATGTAAACAATGCCGTTGCTGTAAGCCGGTGACGACTCGCCAATTGGATTCCCCGTCGGAAATTTCCAGTAGACCGATCCGTTCTCAAGACTCAGCGCAACGAGCTCGCCCTTTTGCGAACCAACGAAGACTGTGCCGCCGACGATTGCGGCCGACGATTCGATCGATCCACCTGCTTCGTAAGTCCATAGCTGCTTGAGCGAAGACGGAACGGTTGACTGCGAGACTCCGGTCAACGACTGATTGCCGCGAAACTGTGCCCAGTTATCTGCAGGCGTCTCCTGCGCCAACACGGTCATGACAAGGCAAACGATTACAATGAAACTTTTCAATAAACGCATTGGTAGATTTCAATCGCTCCCTGCTTATCGAAAGGTCTTGGATTGAACGTGCCGGTCCACTGCTCAGCGGCTTCGGAAGCGAGCTCCGGCAACTCTGACTGGTTGATACCAGCCGCGCGCAGGTTGCTGCTCAAGCCGCCAATCTCCGCGAGCTCCTCAAGCCGGCGCGCGAGAGCTTCAGTAGCTGTTACGCCGTTAGATTGTCCGGCAATACTGGACCAACTGAGAAGCCAGAAATAATCGTTGAATGCGAACCTTTCATTCCAACGTACGACTGACGGCAACAACATCGCGATCGCTGCACCGTGCGCAGTTCCATAATGCGCCGTCAGCGGGTTGGCACACGCGTGTGTCGCACCGAGCATCGAGTTCTCGATCGCGACTCCAGCGTAATACGCACCGAGTTGCATCGCGCCGCGGGCCTCGAGATTGTCCGGCTGGTTCAGCACGCGCTCGTAATTTGACTCGAGCAATCGCCACGCTTCGCGCGAAAAGATCTCGGAGAGTGGATTGCGTTTGATCGTGACGTAAGTTTCGACAGCGTGAGCGATCGCGTCGTATCCGGAAGTCGCAGTGATGCTTCGTGGTTGTGAAAGGGTGAGAACGGGATCGAGAAGTGCGACGCGAAATGCTGCCTTCGAATCACCACACGCCATCTTCGCATGGCTTTCCGGATCCGAGATGAGCGCGTAACTCTGACCTTCACTCCCGGTGCCGGCAGTCGTCGGTATGGCAATCATCGGCAGCATCGGCTGAGTGGCTTTGCCATAGCCGAGATAGTCAGACATCTGGCCGCCGTTAGTCAGCAGAAAGTTGATGCCTTTGGCGCAGTCCATTGAGCTGCCACCACCGAGACCGATGATCGAATCGATCTGCAACGGCGCGACAAAAGCAGTGCCATTCTCGACCATACGCGAGTCAGGATTGACCTCGAAGTCGTGAAAACGAATAACCTCGACGCCAGCCTTCTCTAATGGTCCAACTGCTTCGTCGACGTGCCCACTCGCCACCAGACCATGATCGGCGACGAGCAGTGTGCGTCGAAAATTCAGATCGCGCGCCAGCTCGCCGAGGCGCTCGATCGCGCCTGGACCAAATACCACGCGCGTTCGCGGTTGAAAATCAAAACTCTTCATTTTGTTTTAGCCACAAAAAGGCACAAAAAGCACAAAGATGAACTCGAGATTTTTTTGTGCTTCTTGTGCCTTTTGTGGCAAAGATTACGGTTTACGTCTCGCTGCCGTCGGCGCCGCAACTGTGGTTGTCGGTTTTCCACCGCCCGCTTCCGCGAGTGCGTAAAGCTGATTGCGATTCGAAATGTAGAGCACGCCGTTCGCCGGTACCGGCGTCGCATAGACAGAACTGCCCATGTTTATCTCGCCGAGGACCTTCTTGACTTTACCTTCCTGCAACATCACGACATCGCCGTCTTCGTCGCCAAGATAAATCTTACCGTCGATCAACATCGGCGAACCCCAAACGGCCGCGAAGAGATCGTGTGTCCAGTAGACCTGACCGGTCTTCGCGTCCAGGCAGTGCACGAAGCCGCTGAAGTCTGACTGGTAAAGGAGCCCGTCTTTGATTGCCGGTGTCGAGATCGAGCGCCGAATCTTGTCGTAATGCCACACCATCCCGCTCTGAGTGATGTCGCCGCGCTTCGTCGCGTCGATGCAGTACATGTGGCCCACACCCTCGCCGTGTTCCGGATCCTGACCGTTCGAGATATAGACGCGGTCCTGGTAAACCACGGGCGTACTGATCAACTCGTTGCGCGTCTTGGGCCAGACTGAATCCTTCGGATTCGTATCAAATTCCCACAGCTTCTTACCCGTCTGCGCGTCATAGCCGCGAATCCAGCCGTCACCCTGGCCGTGAATGAGTTGGACCACGCCGCCGATCGTTCCCACTGTCGGCGACGACCACTGCCCGTGCAGTATGCGATCCTGAACCGAGTTGTCTTCCCAAACGAGTTTGCCCGTCTTCTTGTTGACGGCGATGATTGCCGGTGCTTTTGGTGACGGAACGTTAACGTGACTCTCATCCTGGCCGTTGGACGTGCTCACGTAGATCAAATCGCCGTTCATCACGGGCGACGAGTTCGCAAGATTGTGCGGCAGTGATCCGACTTCCTCGATCATGTCGAACTTCCAAACGATGTCGGCATTCATTTCGCCAGTCAACTTTTCATCCGTGACTGGACCATCGTTTTCTTTGTCGCGAAAGCCCTGCGTGTCGAGACACATCAGCTCAGCACGATTCGAAACGTAATAAACGCGATCTCCGTCAACCAGAGGTGACGAAGCCACGCCCTGGTACGGCCAGTCGTTTACGCGCCCGGCTGCCAGCTTGTCATGGACCATCTGCCACATGAACTGGCCGTCCGACTCGCGAAACGCCATCAGGACTCCCTTGTCGCCCGTGATCTTCGGATCGCGCAGTCCTTCGTTGTTGGTACCGACAAAGACCATACCGCCGGCGACGACTACGTTGCCGTAAGTTTGCGAGCCAAGCTGGGCCACCCACTTGACGTTCTTCTTGGACTTGACGTCCCAGCTCGTCGGCAGACCTTTCATGCTCGAGACCATGTTGCGATCCGCCGTGCCGCCCCACATGGGCCAGTCGCCTGAACCCGGATCGGAAGCCGACACCGCGGGCACCAGGGCGCAAACAGCAGCACTGAGCAGGACCAGGAAAATGATTGCGTTGGATTTTGTGCTTTTAATTCTCATTTGTTTGCGTACACCTTTATGTTGTCGAAATAGAGTTCCGCGAGGCCGTTGCCGAATACTCCGGGCGCGCCTTGTCGATTCGGAATCGGATCAATGCGTTCAATCATCCACGCGTCGGGTTCAGGCTCGTTCGCCGGCCATGCTTTGCCGCGCGCGCGCGTCGTGCCGTCGGGTAGATTTGCGACTTCGAGTTTGAGACGGTACCAGGTGTCGGGCTTCCACGCGAACGGCATGCTCTTCGTGCGCTGGGTCTCAGGCTGCCACGGCTCGAGATGGAGCATCTGGCTGTTGCCGAAAAGAGTCAAGACGTAGCGCTGTGCGATCACACCCGCGTCGCCTTGTTGACGACGTTTTTGCGTCGCGTTGACGTCGGCTTCAACAGTGTAGTTGGACCAGTCTGACGGTCCCATGTAGGCACGCGCGCGACTCAGCAACGAAGAACCTTCCGTCAGCTTTGTGAGCACTTTGTTTCCGTTCTGCTCGCGCACGGCAAACTTCATCGTTGTGTTTACCCACGTCGGTGGCAATGAGTTAGCAGCGTACGAATCGAAAGTCTCACTCCACGGCAGCGGTGGAAATACGCGCACACTCGCAGTTCCACTTACGCCACCAACCGTTGCTTTAACCAGACCCGCCTGCGCAATCGCATCGGTGGCGGCAGTAAAATGACCGTTCTCAATCGTGCCTTTTAATTGATCGAGCGACCACGTTGCGGCCGGTTCTTCGCGAATGAAGTTGCCCTGCGCGTCGAAGAGACGTACGCGGAAATTCGCTTTGTCGCCGGGTTTGAGAATCAGTTCAGTCGGTACGACCTGAACGTGCGTTGCCGGTTGCGAGCTGACAGTGCTGCCCACGGCGTTCGCATTTGTTTGCGATGAACTGTGGTTAGTTTTCTTGCCGATCGCGTAAAGACCCGAATCACTCGCAAAAAAGATGCGGCCGTTCGATACGGCTGCCGAGCCGACGATGGCTTCCGGCTGTGTCTCGTTGCCGAGTTGATCTTCGTCGAGAATCTCGCATCCGGTTGCCGACGGTTTGAGAATGAAAAACTTTCCGTTCTCAGTGCCGACGTAAAGCTTGCCGTCAGCAAAAACTGGAGACGCCTTCTGAATCGTGCCGAGGTTCTTCAGCCAAAGTTGCTTGCCGGTGCTTACGTCGAAGGCGCCGATGTTCGCGCCGTTATCGATTTGATACATTCGATCGCCATCGAGCACGGGAGAAGAGAAGCCGCCCTGCCAGCCATAGATGCTCCACTTAACCTGGTCTTTTTTGATCTCGCCTTTTGAGTTTGCGTCGACGGCGACCATCATGCCCATCTCGTTCGAGTCGAGATTTTCTTCGCTGTGCGTCAGTATCGCAGTGTTGCCAGCGACGACCACGCCGGTGTTGAGCCCGCGTTTGCTGATCTCAAATTTCCACACCGGCTCGCCCGTTTGCGGTTTGATTGCATGGACCACGCCGTCGCTGGCGCCCTGGATCAGCAGTCGTGTGCCATTGACGTTGACGATGATCGGCGGCGCATAAGTCGTGTCGTAAGGACGGCCTCCGGGAGCGCTTATCCACATAGTCTCGCCGGTCTTCTTGTCAAAGGCCATGAAGCGATGTGCGCCACGCCCGTGCTGGCCCCATTGAAACGTCACACCACTCACGATCACGAGATCGCCGTCGATGATCGGCGAGACGGTGCGTCCGCCGTGCGTGGTAAGCAGGCCGAAGTCTTCACCGAGCGAACGTTCCCACAAAACTTTTCCATCGCGATTGAGACCCATGAGGTTACCGCCAACGCCAAACACGTAAATGTTTCCCGTCGTGGGATCTCCGACCGGAGAGGCCCAGCCGACGCGATGTGGCGGCACGTCGCTCAAGTAGACGTTGAAGCGATGTTCCCACAGGAGTTTTCCGGTGTCGGCGTTGAAGCACATGACACGTTCCTGGAGCGTCTCGCCTTTGCCGGCGGTATTCTGAAGGTAAACACGATCGCCCATGACGATTGGTGCGGAGCGACCACCGTATGGAGCCCGCCAGGCCAGGTTCTCACCCGTGGGAGACCATTTGTCGGGCAGGTTCTTTTCAGTAGAGACCCCGTCGCGATTCGGGCCGCGCCATTCGGCCCAATCGCTGAAGACAAAAATGGATAAAGCGAGGCAAAGATTCAAAGAAATGGAGATCAGGTTAGTCATTTTGGAGGCCCGTCACTAATTATGGATAAGAACGTTCCGAGTCCGCGAAAAAAAGCTGTCGGCATTGGAAGTCTCTGCGCGCTTGCAACCTAAAGGATGTATATTACGTAAGCTCACGTTGCTGCGTTACAAATTTTTCGGTTGATTCTAGCAGGTTCCGGCTGGTATTGCAGTTTACAAAAAGTCCATTGACAGGATTACATGATTTTCAGGATTATCATGAAAATCTTGTACATCTTGTGATCCTGTAAAAGACTGACTGTCCCTACACGCGAACTCAACTGCTCAGGAGATATCATGCTACAAAAGGTCGTCCTCTTTTCGCTGCTGGCGCTGCTGGTCCCACAGACTCAGACCAACCCCAAACAGGAACTCAACGATCAGCTCTTCGAAGCGGTGCGCAAGGGCGATGCTGCCGCTGTCACTGCCGCGTTAGATAAAGGCGCCGAGGTTAACGCGAAGTTTCGCTACGGCATGACGGCCCTGTTCAAAGCCGCCGAGAGAGGAAATGCCGACGTCACCAAGGTGTTGCTCGATCGTGGGGCTGACGTGAACGTGAAAGACACGTTCTACCGTGCGACTGCGCTGTCGTGGGCCCTCCAGAACGATCACCTCAACGTTGTTCAGCTTCTGCTCGCGAAAGGCGCTGAAGGCGCCGACGATGTGCTAATGAGCGGTGTGCAGGAAGGTAAGGAAGACGTCGTGAAGATGGCCCTCGATAGCGGCAAGATCAAACCAGATGTCCTGACCGCCGCACTCGCGTCTTCGATGAACGCGAACACACCGGCAATCACTGAGTTACTCAAAAAAGCGGGAGCAACGCCGCCGCTGGAGGTCGATGCTGCGACACTTCAGACGTACGTCGGCAAGTACAAAGGAGAAACCGGACCGGAGGTGACGATCTCGGTGAAAGATGGAAAGCTATTTGTCGCCGGCTTCACGCCTCAACCACAACCATTGATGGCGTTGGACAAGGCGACGTTCCGGCCCCTCGCGTTTGGTGGAATCACGTTGGCGTTCAAAGTCGAAGGTGAGAAAGTCACGAGCATGACTTTCAAGTCAGCCACGAATACTAACGTAATGAAGCGGCTTGAATAACTACATAGAGAGCGAATCCATGAAACGACTCACACTGTCTATCATTCTTATCACCGTTGCTTTCACCGCTGCCTTTGCACAGAACTGGCCGCAGTTTCGTGGACCCGGTGCGACAGGCGTCAATGAAGGTTTAGCGAAGCCCGTAAAATTCGACGCCTCGAAGTCAGAAAACGTCCGTTGGAAAACTCCGATCCCCGGTCTCTCGCACGCGAGTCCCGTCGTTTGGGGTAACAAAGTATTCGTGGTGAGTGCCGTCACGAGCGGCAAGGACGAGACGCGTTTCGGTCTCTATGGCGACGTCAAGCCAGTCAAAGATGATCCACAGCACGCGTGGAAGATCTACGCGCTCGACAAGGCGACCGGCAAGATCCTCTGGGAGCGCGTTGCGTACGAAGGCATTCCGAAAGTGAAGCGTCACCCGAAGTCGTCACACGCTGCTTCGACGCCAGTGACCGACGGCAAATATCTCATCGTCAACTTCGGCTCTGAAGGTCTCTACGCTTACGATCTCGACGGCAAGCTCAAGTGGAAAAAAGATCTCGGCGTACTCGATGCGGGATGGTTTTACGATGTCGATTACCAGTGGGAATACGGCAGCTCACCGATCATCTACAAGAACATGGTGATCGTGCAGGCCGATATACAAAAGAATTCTTTCATCGCTGCGTACGACATCAAGAACGGTAAAGAGTTATGGAAAACCACACGCGAGGAGCTTCCTTCGTGGGGTTCGCCGACAGTTTACGAAGGCAAGACGCGCGCTGAGCTGATCACTGTCGGTCCCAAGAAGATCCGCAGTTACGATCCGGCGACTGGAAAAGAGCTGTGGTTTCTCGGTCCGATGTCTGAGATCACGACGCCGACACCTTTCGTCGCCCACGATCTGATCTTCATCACGAGTGGTTACGCGCCGATTCAGCCAATCTATGCGATTAAGCCGGGCGGCTCCGGCGATCTAACGCTCAAGGACGGCAAAGAGTCGAGTGACTTCATCGCGTGGAGCAAGCAGCGCGGTGGTCCATACATGCCGACGCCGATCGTCTACGGCGATTTGCTTTACACGTGTTCGAATCAGGGCGTGTTGACTGCGTACAACGCGAAGACTGGCGAACGCGTTTACCAGGAACGGTTGGGTGGAACTGGCGGTGCGTTCACGGCGTCGCCCGTCGCATCGGATGGGAAGATATATCTCTCCAGTGAGGATGGAGATGTTTTCGTCGTGAAGGCGGGACCGAAGTACGAGTTGCTCGCGAAGAATCCTGTGGGCGAAGTGATGATGGCAACGCCGGCGATCTCTGATGGACTACTGATCGTTCGCACCGTCTCGCATCTCTACGCCTTCGGGGAAGCGCCTACGGCAAGTAAATCAGGAAACTAGCCACGGATTAGAAGGATTGAAAGGAACGATTACAGTGAAACGAATTGCTTTGACGCTTATCATCGGTATTTCTTTGCTAGTCGCGGGTCTCAGCTCTTTTGCGAGTAAGGCAGCGGCAGGGAACTGGCCGCAGTGGCGCGGGCCGGATGGGTCCGGTATCTCGAATGAGAAGAACCTGCCATCGGAATGGAGTCCCACGAAGAACATCAAGTGGAAGACTGCGATCGAAGGTCGAGCGCATTCATCGCCCATCGTCTGGGGCAACCGCATATTCCTGACGACCGCTGTTGAAGGCGCGGTCGTGCCGGGTGCGAAAGCGGTGAAGCATACCCTTGAAGGTGGCAAAGAGTTTCTCCATCCGGACAGCGTCGGCGCCGATAAGAAACACACTTTCAAAGTCATCAGCATCGATCGCGATAGCGGTAAAGTGGTCTGGCAAGCGACAGCCTGGGAAGGCACGCCCTACGACAATCGTCATCGCAAGAGTTCCTATGCCGCTTCGACCCCGGCCACCGACGGCAAACTGATCTATGCATTCTTCGGCACCGAAGGTCTCTATGCCTACGACTTCAAGGGCAAGCTCGCGTGGAAAGCGGATCTCGGCAAGCTCGGCACCGTCGGTATGGGCACCGGCACGTCGCCGATCCTGTTCAACGATCTCGTGATTGTGCAGTGTGACGAAGAGAATGGTGAGGCTTCGTTCATCGTCGCGGTCGACAAGAAGACGGGCAAAGAAGCCTGGCGCTCGCCGCGCAAAGTGCAGGTTAGCTGGGCCACGCCGTTGCTGGTCCGCACTTCAACACGTGCGGAGCTGATCACGAGCGGAACCGAAGCGATTGTTGCTTACGATCCTGCGACCGGAAAAGAACTGTGGAAACACAAGGGCGTCGAGAGCAACGCGATTCCGTCGCCTGTCGCGAACAACGACATGGTATTTCTCGTCGCAGGATTTCCAGCAAAGGTCGCGATGGCGATTAAACTCGGTCAGAGCGGCGATCTTACCGGCACTCCTAACGTGGCCTGGACGTATGCCAAAGGCACTGCGTATGTTCCGTCGCCAATCCTGTACGGTGAGTATCTTTACCTGACAACCGATCGCGGGATTCTCACCGCTATCGATGCGAAGACGGGCGAAGTGAAATACGAAGGTGGTCGAATCCCGATTCCGGCGACTTTCACGGCGTCGCCAGTCGCGTTCGAAGGCAAGATTCTGATGACCAGCGAAGACGGCGACACGTTCATCGTCAAAGCCGGTCCGAAGCATGAAATCCTTGGCACAAACTCGGTTGGCGAGCCTGTTTACGCCTCGCCGGCGATTGCCGATGGACGCATCTTCATCCGCGGCGAGAAGAATCTTTATTGCATTGGAACATAAAACGGTGTAGATCCGTCTAATCGGATTATGACCAAAAGACTATTAATTCTGACGCTGGTCTTCTGCGCAGCGTGCAGCAGAGGCTCGAACGAAGCGCACTACGCCTCGCTTGAGCAGAATCGCAACCAACAGGCACAACAACCCGCACCCGCAGCAGCAGTCGCGAGTCCGAGTCCGAGCCCCTCTGCGAGTGTCGCAGCATCGCCTGGAGAAACGGCCGCTGCGCCTGCTGCCTCACGGAATTATTGGACTAACTTCCGCGGGCCAAAGCGTGACGGAAAGTACGATGAAGGGTCGGTCGCGACTAACTGGCCGGCGACAGGATTGCCCGTCATTTGGAAGCAGCCTGTTGGTGTCGGGCACGCCTCGTTCGTTGTTGCAGACGGCAAGGCTTACACGATCGAACAACGTCGCGGTCAGGAAGTCGTCGCGGCTTACGACATCAACAATGGTCGTGAGCTTTGGACGCAGAAGTGGAGCGCTGAGTTCAACGACTCGACCGGTGATGGACCACGCGCTACGCCGACATGGGATCAGGGCCGCATTTACGCACTCGGCGCTACTGGCGAATTGCGTTGTCTCGATGCGAACAGCGGGTCGGTGATCTGGGGCAAAAACATTCTTAACGACAACGCCGCGAAGAACCTTCCCTGGGCTCAGGCTGCGTCACCGCTCATCGTCGACGACAAAGTTGTCGTGCTTCCTGGCGGTGCGAATGGCAAGTCTGTCGTTGCTTACAACAAGAACACCGGTGCGCCAGTGTGGAAAGTGCTCGATGATCCGCAGGCGTATGTTTCGCCAATGCTTGTTGAGCTTGCGGGACGCCGGCAGATCGTCGTTGTCAGTTCATTCCGTGTAGTTGGTCTCGCGCCTGAGAATGGCGCGACGTTGTGGACTTACCCGTGGAATACCGACATGGGAATCAACGTCTCGCAGCCGATCATGGTCGATCGAAACCGTTTCTTCATTTCGTCGGGATATGGAAAAGGGGCCGCACTCGTGGAAGTGAAGGGCAGTGGTAACAGTTTCACTGCATCGACGATCTGGGAAAACAAGAATATGAAGAACAAGTTCAATAGCTCTGTTCTTCATAATGGTTATGTCTACGGTCTCGACGAAGGCATCCTCGTGTGTCTCGACGTGAACACGGGTGAGCGCAAGTGGAAAGAAGGCCGCTACGGTTACGGGCAGGTTGTTCTCGCCGGCAATCACCTGATCCTGACTTCAGATCAGGGCGACCTGGCTTTGGTCAAAGCTTCGCCTGACAAGTACACGGAAGTCGCGCGCTTCTCAGCGGTGCAGGGCCAGACGTGGAATTATCCGGCCATTGCGGGCGGCAAACTTCTCGTTCGCAACTCGAATGAAATGGCGGCGTTCGACATTTCCGCAAAATAATTTTACTGCTTAATAAAAATGCGCTTCGCTTCGTACGAGACGTTCGGGTTGTCTACGTACATGTCAACCACCAGCTCGCCTGAACCCGACAGGGTCCACTTACGCACTGTCTGCGTTTTCACAGGACCTTTCGGAGTCTCCGCAGTCGTCACATCCGTCACCTGAATGCCCCGATCACCGGGCAGCCAGATCGCTGAACGTTTACCCGTCGGTGGCGTCTGGTTCGGCTGTGCCGGCGGCGTGAAGTCATACTCCTTACCGTCAAGTACATAAGTATCCTTCACTGTGCGTTCATTGTTGGGCTGAATGAGCTTAGTCTCCAGCTCGATGCGATCGTCTTTTTGCGTGATGGTGAGGGTTTGATTCATGTCCGGTGGAAGACCGAAGCTACGCGCCCGATCCATCGTCCAGGTGCCAGTGAAGTTTGGTTTCGCTGCCGCAAACGCGATCACGGAGAGTGCCACGATCGCAGCGGCTGTCAACAGTATCGTTCTTCCCATCTTCGATCTCCTTTATTCCTCACAAGACTCAGCAATGGCCCGGTCATGAAGGTCGTGACCAGCGCCATTATCACCATCATTGCGAAAATCCGTTCCGACAGAATACCAAGATCATAACCGATATTGAGCACTACCAGTTCAACTAATCCTCGCGTGTTCATCAGCACGCCGATCGAAAACGACTGCGACCAGCTCATTCCGGTCCAACGACTCATCAACATGCTGCCGCCCAGCTTACCGGCGATCGCAACAAGGATGATCACGCCGCACAGCGCCCAGCTTTGCCAGTCGTTGATAAGAGCAATCTGCGTCCGCAATCCTGTGAACGCAAAGAACAGCGGCAGCAACGCATACGAGCCGAACGCCTCGAGTTTATCCTTGAGAAAGATCCGAAATTCGGTAGAAGGCGGCATCACCAGGCCTGCCATGAAAGCACCGAATAGCGCATGAATACCGATCGTCTCGGTAAGCAGCGCACAACCCAGAACAACCGCCAGAACGATCGGAATCAAACGCCGGCGGTGTTGCTGCGTGTCACGGTTCTTGATGATGCGCGCCAGTTCCGGTCTGACTAAAAGCATCATCCCGGCCGCAAACGCGATAGTTAGAACGATCGTGAGCGCAGAGCTACCGACACCGGTCGACTTTACCAGCGCGATCACGATCGCCAGTATGCACCACGCGGTAGCGTCATCGACGGCCGCGCACGTGAGTGCGATCGAGCCGAGCGTTGTTTGCGTTAAGTTGCGATCTTCAAGAATGCGCGCGAGCACCGGAAAGGCAGTGATGCTCATCGCAACACCGATGAATAACGCAAACGCGTTGAAAGAGGTTCCGGAAGGTGCGAGGCCGCGGTAAAGGAAAAGTGACAGCGCCGAGCCAAGCAGGAAAGGCACGATGATGCTCGCATGACTGATCATTACTGCCGCCGATCCTTTTTCTCGTAGGTGTTGTACGTTCACCTCCATGCCGACAGTAAACATGAATAGTACGACGCCGATCTGGCTCAGCAGTCGCAACGTTTCCATCGACGCGGGAGGAAAAAGGAAAGGTAGTGCTATCGGATAAATCAGCCCCAGGACCGAGGGACCGAGAACGATGCCTGCGATCATCTCACCCATCACCGGTGGCTGACCAAGCCGGCGAAAGAGTCTGCGGAACCAGCCCGCGACAACCAGGATGACGACGATCTGAGTAAGTAAAATGCTGACCGGGGCTCGGAAGTTTTGCCAGAACACACTCCGCGAAGGCATTGGATCCGGCGGAGGAATTGCGATCGTTTCGGCTGGCTGAAGACCGGATCCGGCGGTGAGGATCAGCCAAACGCCGCCTCCAAAGATCAGCAATAACAGCAGGTACGGTAAATAAGTTCGCGCGTTCAAAAAACTGGAGTTGGATTGAGGGGCCATCGAATCTCTATACAACGTGACCCCGCAATGACGCAACCTAGTTCTCGAACGCTGCGTACTAAACAGTCATTATCTGTATAGATCCGCGGTTGTGTCTTAATTTGAAAATCTTCTCTGCGGTTCTCGGCGTATCTCTGCGCCGTCTGCGTTTGAGTTGCCGTAACGCAGAGAACACTGAGATACGCCGAGGACGCAGAGAAAATCGTTCAATTTAAGACACTGCTAGATCCGCGGTCTAATTGCTCATAGCGTAGCATTGATGCTAACTTGACTGGTTTTATGACGGCAGACGCCCAAACCAGAACTGAAGTAGGGAATTATTTTGTCTCGAACTATCCGCCGTTCTCCCAGTGGAAGCCCGA
>DASTTS010000055.1:0-3377 GCA_035760085.1 Pyrinomonadaceae bacterium | reverse complement strand
CGTCGAGCGTGTAAACGAACAAGTATGAATAGGCGTAAGCTTCGTTGGCGCCAGATGGCGTGTGTCGATGCGAGGCGAACCATGCGAGTGGCGCGCGCTTGATGAAGCCCGGTGTAATGCCCAGCATCTCGCCATACGGATCGAGCCTCGTTCGCGATCGTTGTAATAGCGCGGCGATGTCAGGCGGAATATCTGGTGGCGGCGTGCGAGGCTGCAACTGCACTTCCGTTTGTTTCCACTGGCGGTCGTCCCACTGTCCGATGAAACCACTCCAGTCCTGAACCGTCACCTTCATCGTTTCACTACCAACACGAAAAGCGACGTCTTGATCGCCACTCACCGACGCTGCAAGCACGTACAACCTTCGCACGCCCGCAGGCAATGAAATCTCCTGCCCACGCGCGACAAGCGCATTTGCCTTGTCTGGCGGACCTAAGCGGAACTCGACGCCTGCATACGATAGCTCGCGCGGCAGCATTTCCGCCGGCAACGCGTAGCCTTCACCATCGAACCCGGCCTTCATCCTCTCACCGTCGCGATTCGCGCCGGCAAGATCGTAAGGCAAAGTGATCGCCGTCGATTGCGGCGGAGCAAGCCTTGACGATCGTGGTGCGAGCTTCACTGCAAACGTGCGCGGTTGAAATCGTCCAAGACTCGTAACCAGCTCGCCGTTTCTGACCAAAGCTTTTCCTATCTCTTGCTCCTGACTATTAACTTCACGGGCCGAAATTACCGGCGCCGCGAACGAAAGACGCACATCCGGCGCAGCACGCCCATCTAGTTCAACCACACGCACGATCACTTCGTCGCTGTCTTCTGCTTTTTTCAACGCGAGAACACGAACACGACTACTGCTTGTTTGTAATATCGAAAACGTCTTGCCGAGCGTTCCCGGGTGCTTCGAGCTCTCGAACGCGATCAGCGGCTGGTTCAAACGCTGCGCGTGCCAGTCAGTCTGCGCGCGACGATAATCCCCGGCGTGCGACGCGAGACCGTAAACAATCTCGTGGCGTCCCCAATCCTGTGTTGACTGGTCTGCGTAACCGGCGCGTGGTCCAATGCCGGGCGTGCGTAAAAGAGTCAAACGCAGCGTCTTGTCGTCCGGCTTGTCAGAGCCGTACTTGCAGTCGGAAAGAATCGTCACACCAAACGTGCCGCTGCGATCCGTCAGATCGAACCACTGGTGCGACGGCACTTCAAATTTGTGCTCGTCGTTGTTGCCACGCTCGATGGTGCCGATGTCCCAGTTGTAAGTCGCCTTCGCGTTTGTAGCAGTGAGTGGAAACGTCGCCTTTAGATTTGCATTCGCAGTTTTCCATTCGATGACATCGCTAAACTCGACACGATTGCCTGCATCTCCCGTCGAGAGACGAACGGTTTGCGTAAACTTCGATCCCTCGGTTACGCGTCTAACCTGGATTGCAACGCGCACGGGACCATCTTCAACCACCATAATTTCCGGCGTTCCGCCAACGTAAGCACGCGGCGGCTTTTGCTGATCCGTCCAATCCATGTTCCACGCCGGCCACTGCGCCGGCGTATCGCCTTTGATCGCTAGTCGAACCGGTGACGCCAGCAGTTCACGATTGAGCTGCTTGTCAAAAATACTCGACACGTCTCCATCACGATTCAGCGTGATCCGGTATCGTTGATTCTCAAGGGAGTAATCCTTCACCTCTACCATCGAAGCAGCGGTACTCTGCGTACCAAAGCGAACGTCGTAAACCGCATATCCAACCGCCGGCACCTTCGCCGGAAACAGCACAGTGTGATCTACAATCTGCGCCGGAACCTCGCGCCCATCCGGGCCAAAGACACGCACTAATCCAGATTGGAGCGGAATGTTTGCCTCAACAATGTCTTCGCGATCGATATTCAACGGATTGTAGACAATGACCGGCGTCCCAACTGTCTGCGTGTTCATCGCCGACGCGATCCCTTCCGTCGCGCTTGTCAACACGCTCGCAAACTGGTTCATCGCAATCACATCGTCGTTCCACGAAAAGTTAAACGCCTTCGGCGTCGCGGTGCCGGGCAGGATGTCGTGAAACTGGCCGCCCATCACGAGCGTCCATGCATTGTTCAATCGCTCCTGTGGATAGACGCGCGCACCGAGCCACGCTGCTGCCACTGAAGCTTTCTCCGCCGCGTCAGCAAGCAACTCGTTCTTCCGGTTCCAACGTTTTTGATAAGCCTGCGAAGTGATCGAACCCGCAGAATGATCGGTCAACAGCAAATCGCCTTCGTAGCGCGGCAAGCGATCAATGAATTCCGGACGAATGTTGAGAAACATCTGCTCCGCCGTTGCCGACACGACTTTCAATGGTCCATCACCGACTGCGGCCTGCGCTTCAACGAGGGCGTTGTTTCGCGTGACGATCGCTTCCATCATGCGCACTGAATCTTCGCGCGGCGAGCCGCCCGTGTCGCCGGTGCCGTAGTAGTGATAATCAGTGAAGACTCCGCTCGCTTTTCCATTTCGCTCGACGCGTCGCGGCCAATCGACCGGATTATTGCGCGCGTTTGGATCCGCGACGACGGGACTCTTGCTGATGTCTTCTCTAACTTGTCCGCCGTAGCTGCCTGGATTCAGCGCCGCGACGATGCCACGACCATCTGGTCCAACCCAGTAACCAACGTTGAAAGGAATGCCGCGCGGTGTTTCCTCGATCGAGCCGCGGCCACCAACTGCCGCCGCCGAATTCCACGTGAGCTTTTGTGTCGAGAAACCCTTCAACCCGGCGTGCGCGAGAATGCTCGGCAGCGACGCGGGAAAACCAAAACAGTCAGGCAACATGTACTCCGCACTCGTCTTTCCAAATTCACGCTGGAAAAAACGATTGCCGTAAAGGATTTGTCGAAAGATTGACTCCGCAGACGGAACGTTGACGTCGCCTTCTTCCATCGACGAGCCCGCGGGAAACCAGCGACCCGCGGCGATGTACTGCTTCAACCGCGCGTAATCGGCGGGCCAGTATTCCTTCATCATGCGATAGCGATTGGCGCCGCTGAAGTTGAAGACGTAATTCGGATACTTGTCGATCAGCGCGAAGTTGTCGTGCAGCGTCTTGGGAATGTAGTCGTTGATGACGCGCGGATATTCCCAGCGCCATTGCGTGTCGAGGTGCGCGTAGGCGACGACGTAAAGCACCGGCTCTTTAGTGAGATCGGGTGGAGTAGACTGTGCTGAAACGGCGACAGAACTTGCAAGTAAAACAGCAAGCAGCTTCGTTAGTGCTCGCATGTGCGTGGGCTCCTTTGCGCAACAGAATAACAGAACCGCGTGTTAGAATCGCAGCCATGACAATTTCATTCTCGGATCGCGTGACGGTCCCTGACGACGTCCTGATCTCGCAGTTACAGGAAGAGTCGGTAAT
>DASTTS010000054.1:0-6136 GCA_035760085.1 Pyrinomonadaceae bacterium | reverse complement strand
AGTCGGCAATGCGCTGTTCGATCTCGCGCAAGCGTTCTTTCGACTTCTCGTCTTCTTCACGTTGCAACGCCTGGCGCTCGATCTCCAGTTGGATGATCTCGCGCTCGAGTTGATCGATCTCCTGTGGAAGGGAATCGATCTCGATCCGCAGACGCGAAGCAGCTTCGTCAATCAAATCGATTGCTTTGTCAGGCAGGAAACGATCTGTGATGTAGCGATTTGAAAGTGTTGCTGCGGCGACGATTGCAGAGTCTTTGATGCGAACGCCGTGATGAACTTCGTAACGCTCTTTCAAGCCACGCAGAATCGCGATCGTGTCTTCGACAGTCGGCTCACCGACGTAGACTTGTTGGAAGCGACGTTCGAGCGCGGCATCTTTCTCGATGTGCTTCTGATACTCGCTGAGCGTGGTAGCGCCAACGCAGCGCAGCTCACCACGCGCAAGGGCGGGCTTCAACATGTTCGACGCATCGATCGCGCCTTCGGCAGCGCCCGCGCCGACGAGTGTGTGCAATTCATCGATAAAGAGAACGATGTGGCCTTGAGCGCTCTCGATCTCTTTGAGAACTGCCTTCAAACGATCTTCAAACTCGCCGCGATATTTCGCACCGGCGAGCATCGAGCCGAGGTCGAGTGCGACGAGCCGTTTATTACGCAACGTCTCAGGCACGTCGCCGGAGACGATTCGTTGGGCCAGACCTTCAACGATCGCAGTTTTACCAACACCAGGCTCACCGATAAGCACGGGATTATTTTTTGTACGACGAGACAGAACCTGGATCGTGCGTCGAATCTCGTCGTCACGACCGATCACCGGATCGAGTTTTCCTTTACGCGCGGCTTCAGTTAGATCGCGCGCGTATTTCGAAAGAGCCTGGTAGTTCTGTTCGGCGTTTTGATCGGTGATGCGAGAGCCGCCGCGCATCTGCTCGATCACTTTGAACAAATCGTCGCGCGTGACGCCATGCTGGCGCAGGATCTTGCCCGCATCGCCGTCTTTCTCTTCAACAATCGCGAGCAGCAGGTGCTCGGTCGAGATGAACTCGTCCTGCATCTGATCAGCTTGTTGTTGTGACGCGGTAAAGATTTGCGTCATGCGAGAGCTTAAGTATTGCTGCCCGCCCTTTACACGTGGAAAACGCGCAACTGCCGCCTGCGTGTAATTAAGAATGACGGCGACGTTAGAACCGAGCTTGCCGAGGATTGGTCTAACAATACCTTCCGGCTGTTCGAGCATCGCGACGAGCAGATGCTCGGGCTCAACCTGCTGGTGCTGGTTGCGCTCCGCGAGCTCGATTGCGGATTGAATAGCTTCCTGTCCGCGTAGTGTGAACTTATCTAAACGCATCCTGAAAATCCTGTAATCCTGTCAAAAACTACCTTGTCACTAATCCCTCTAAATGAATTGAACGGGCTCGATAATCGCATCCCAAACTGCGCCGAGCCCGCTCGCGTTTTACCGATCCTCAAAGCTTATTAGCGTCCGCCGGTCGCTTCTTTCGCTTTGCTGGTTTCGGCAGTAGTGTCGATTGTCTTCTGCGTCGGGCCGGCAGTTCCTCCGGACACCTGAATACGCCGGGCCTTCGTCTCTTCTCGTTTCGGCAACGTCACACGCAACACGCCGTTGTTGTACTCGGCAGTTGCTCCCTCAGCGGACACTGTTTGCGGCAAAGTGAAAGAACGTGTGAAGGCGCCATACGAGCGCTCGACTCGATGGTAGTTATCAGTCTCATCCGTCTTTTCAAACTTTCGCTCACCGCGGAGGGTAATGACATTGTTCTCGATGGAGAGATCGAAATCTTCCTGTTTCATTCCGGGAAGCTCGGCCTCAAGGACGATCTGGTCCTTGTTCTCATAGATGTCGACGCTGGGCGCCCAGGCACCACGGCCAATGCCCTCATCGCCAAAGGCTCGGGTTAGATTGGTCGAGAACAGGCGATTCACTTCTTCCTGTAACGTCCGCAGATCGCGGAACGGGTCGTAGCGAACAACAGTCATGGGTCTCTCTCCTCCTATTATTCCTTGTTGTGTGGACTCGGCTTACTAGCTGAGCGTAGCGCCATAATAAAGGTTGAGTGTCAGCTTGTCAACTATGCATTTTAGACCCCAAATAGCTGGGGCAAGCCACCCCTTCCTGACTTCTTCGGTGGTTTAAGTTTGCTCGACATGAACAAGTCAGGAAGGGTGGCTTGCCCCCGCTGATCGGGCTAAATTCCAAAGAAGCGCTTGATTGCGGAGAGTATTCCGGCGGTCGAGTGGGTGCTCGTGGCGGAGTCGTCTGTTTGGGAGGCGAGGCCCTGACGGCGTTCGGCCATGATGTAACTCAGGGATTCGACCAGGTCCGGGTTTGTGTCGAACACGCGTTTCATCGCCGCGTGGCCGATTTCGAGGACTTCGGTCTCTTCGAGTGCGAGGACATTGGCGGTCCTCGGCTCGCCTGTAAATAAGGCCATCTCGCCAAAGAAATCACCTTCGTTGAGGGTCGCAACCGTTCGCGGGCGGCCGTTTTCGCTAACCTGGACGCGCACCCTTCCTTTATGAACCACGAACATTGACGAACCCGGGTCGCCGGCACGGATCACAGTCTCGCCGGGCGCGAAGACGTGTCTGACCGCTGCTTGTGCCAGCATCGAGGTCTCGTCAGTTGACAACGGCGCAAAAATATCGACTGCCGACAGCCGTTCGACGATCGCGCCGCCGTCGCCGTCTCGCTGAGCCATGCGGCTAGGCCGTTCGACGTAAAGCGTACGTGTAGGAAACGCGAAGTTCAGGCCCGCGCGACGGAATGCGTACCAAATCCTTTGCCTGATCAGGGCGTCGGTATCGTTGTACTTGGCGTAGTCCTCGGGCCAGTATTTAACTTCGTAATCAACGCCGTTATCGCCAAGATTTCTGATTCTGACGATAGGCGTGACCTTGTCGGAAACGTTGTCGGCTTCGCGCACGGCTTCGCGCACTACGTGGATAGCCTTTGCTGGAGAATCTGTATAAAGGGTGTTGAAGAACACGAGCCGCGCGTTCAGGTTGTCGCGGGGACAAACCTCGATTGGCTCTTTCGCCGCGTTGCTGTTAGCGATCAGCACCACGTGGTTCTGGAAAGTGCGGATCTTAATAGCGCGCCAGCTAATCTCCTCGACCACGCCCGTGTGCCGCTGAGCGCCCACCGTGATCACGTCGCCGACTTGAAACGGCCGGTCTGCCTGTAAAGAAATCCCTGCGAAAAAGTTGCCGAGAGTGTCCTGTAAGGCAAGACCGAGGATCACGCCGAAGATCGCGGACGTAGTGAATAGGGCACCGAGGTTCACATCCGGAAAGAGAAACGTGAAAGCTATGAGGAAGAAGATCGTGAAGGCGACGATCGTGAAGATGTTGCGAATGAGCGTTGGCGCGTCAATTCGTTTTAGCTGGTATGCGAGACCAAAAAACAGTGCGTTTAGCGCGCGCACGAACAAATAGCCGATGAGTCCGACCAGAACCAGCTTGATTACTTTGACTATCGTGTCGGCTGAAGGTGATGGACTCGCACCCATCCGGTGCTCGAGCAGCGCCTTTACGTCGGCATCGAAGGACCAGAATAGATACGCCGCCAGCAGCGCGGCTGCGGATGCGGCGAGAAAGAGAATGAGTTTGTTAGTAGAACGAGGACGAACCATCTGAGTCATCCGAGTTCAGCGGTGGCCAAAAACCGTCGGAAACAGAGTGATTAGTATAAAGAGCAGCGAGACAATCGTCACGAAAATTGCTGTAAGCCACGCGGCAATATTATAGAGCGGCCCATTTACGTGCCGGCCCATCACCTCGCGATCGTTCACGAGTCGCAGCACCGCAAACAGCACAACCGGCAGCAGCAAGCCGTTGATCACCTGCGTCACAAGCAAGACGCGGATGAGCGGCAGGTTCGGCACGATCGCTATCGCAGCGCCGACGGCCACCAGAAAAGTAAACGTTCCGATGAAGATCGGCGCTTCGCGAAAACTGCGCGAGACGCCTTTTTCAAATCCGAGAGCCTCGCTGATCGAGTAGGCCGTTGCCAACGGTAACACGCCGGCCGCCAGCATTGATGCTCCAAGCAGTCCGATACCAAACAACGTTTGCGCGTATCTTCCCGCGAGTGGCCGCAGCGCGTGGGCGGCGTCGGCTGCGCTCGAAACCTGGATACCGGCCTTATGAAGCGTCGCAGCGGTCGAGACGATGATGAAGAACACGATCAGGAGCGCGAAGATCGTTCCCACCCACACGTCCAGTTTCGTCTTGAAGTAGTCGTCAGAAGTCACACCTTTTTCGACTACAGACGATTGAACGTAGACCTGCATGTACGGCGAGATCGTCGTTCCGATCACGGCGACGAACGTGAACAGAAACGCGTGTTCGAGCTTGAACTCCGGACGGACAAGCCCGACCGCAACCGCGCCCCAATCCGGTCGCGAAAGAAACGCCGAAACAATGTAGCCGAGAAACACGAGCGACATTAACAGAAAGACTCGCTCGACTCTTTTATAAGAACCTTTGACGATGAGAAACCAGACGAGAATCGCCACGAGCGGCACGGAGACGTAGTGCGACGCGCCGAAGAGCTCTGACGCTGCGGCGATGCCGACAAACTCGGAAACCGTCACGCCCGCATTCGCAACCAGCAGCGCCAGCATGATGAGCGCCGTCCAGCGCACACCGAAACGCTCGCGAATCAGGTCCGCCAAACCCTTGCCGGTGACGGCGCCCATGCGCGCGCACATTTCCTGCACGATACCGAGACTGATTGTTATGGGAATCAGGATCCAGAGAAGTGAATAACCAAAGTCAGCGCCGACCGAGGCGAAGGTCGCGATGCCGCCGGCGTCATTGCCGGCGTTGGCGGTGATCATTCCCGGGCCGAGAATGGCGATATACGCGAGCAGACGTCTGCGGCGTGCCACCGTTTGGCGCACACCTTGAGCGCCACGACGCATTAAGCGACGTCCGGCAGCCCGCACTGCTGCTCGCTGTTCTGCCACGTTGGTCACCGTCGTCCTTCATAAACAAAAAACCTTTGACAGGATTTCAAGATTTTGCAGGATTAACAGGATCCTGTCACCCAAATAGTCTGGGCAAGCGCTGCCTCCAGTCTTTCGGCAACAGAATCTCCATCGCATCATCCACAGTGATGATGCCGAGTATATCTCCTGACTCATCGATCACGGGAAGCGCCAGCAGGTTATATTCCGCAATTCGCTGCGCCACTTCTTTCGCAGACTCTTCGGGCTCCGCTCGTTGAAACTCCGTTCGCATCACGCTTTCGAGCGGCATCGACGGATCCGCGAGGATCAAACTACGCAACGCGATCACGCCAAGGAGTTTCCACGACTCTTCTTCCTCGACGACGTAGAGGTAGTAGATCATGTTTGGCGTTTCGGCCATTTCGCGCAATCGTGCGAGTGCTTCACCGACCGTGAGCGCGCGTGGAAGCGTGACGAACTCGGTCGTCATCAATCCGCCTGCGGTATCGTCTTCGTAAGGCAGTAGCTCGACGACGTCAGCCTGTTCGTCGTGTTCCATTAAGCCGAGCAACTCTTCTGCCTTGTCCTCGGGAAGATCGCCGAGCACGTCGGCCGCTTCATCAGGCGACATCCATTCGAGAATGTCGGCGGCTCGTTCCTGGTCCATGTCGCTGAGGATGCGCGCCTGGCTTTCGGCGGGCATCTCTTCGAGTGTTTCGGCGGCGGTCTCGTCGTCGAGTGCTTCGACGACTTCCGATCCGTGGTGGTAGGAGAGTGCTTCCGCGAGCCGTGCAATCTCGACCGGATGCAGGCGCGCGAGCTTGTCGCTCGATGATTTCAACTGCACGGTGGCGGCGTCAGTTGCGAGATAGCCGACGTCGGCCCAGTCAAGTACTTCAACCGGTTTCCTCGAACCCGCAAAACCGGCAGGTGCGAGTCGTCGCCAGAGACCCTGAAGACTCACGTCGGCGCCGGTCACGCGCCACTCGCCCGCAGCCTCGATGATCTGAACATCGTTAACGCGCACCACTCGTTTGCCATCGACATCGATGAGTTGTTTGTCGAGCACATCACGTGCGAGCAGGACTTCACTTTCGCGACGCACGAAGGGACGCAAGTCGAGAATGTCTGAGTTGAGGCGCACGCCGTGTTGATTGAACTGC
>DASTTS010000053.1:0-7574 GCA_035760085.1 Pyrinomonadaceae bacterium | reverse complement strand
AAGCTGGTCCAGGGGCGGCACTGAGTGCAGCGGACGAATATTGCCGAGCCCGTATCGTTGCAAATTGGGAAGTCGCACGGGCCGCGACTCGAGAATGTGACCAAACGTGTCGGCACCGGCGTCGCCCCACTCCGGCGCATCAGGCATTGCACCAATGCCGGCGCCATCCAGAACGATCAATAGGACGCGGTTGAAGGGAAACGGTGTGGGCATCAAGTGTTCATTCTTTCGGGGCGTAGTATCCATCGCGTGCGCGGACCTGTGCTTTGTCTTTCAAGCCGCGCACTTCGAGTTTGATCGAACGAAACTTTCCATCGCGAGCTTTGTTGGTTGGATAGTAGCCGAGACTGTAGAGCGTGCCGATGTCAGCAGCGACACGCGCGAAGGCAGCACGCGCGTCGGCAAGCGTCGCGGCTTCGAAACTTCTGCCGCCGGACGTGCGCGCGAGATCGTTCATCTCTTTGCGCGCGAGATTGTAGAGCGCGCGGCTGATCGACATTCTTTCAAACGGTCCCATCTGGCAGAAGCTGTTGAAATTCTCTTCCTTCGCTTTCGGGAAGAAGAGCTCGCGGTAGCGTTGGATTTGTCTTTTCGAAAGCGCGAGCTGACCGTCGTCCTGGCAGTCTTTCATGAGGCGATCTTCCACGAAGTCTTCCGTGTTCACCTGGATGAAGTAACACGCGATGCCCGCGCGTGCGAGTTTCATTCTCGCGTTTACAAAATCGGAGTTGCTCGACGAGTCGACACCATCAGTCAACGCAACAATCGCACGCCGCCCACGCACATCATCCTTCGGCGGATCGCGGAAAATGCTGTCGGCGACTTTTTCAAGTCCGTCGTAATACGGCGTGCCCTGGCTCGCGCCGAGATTGTCGATTGACGTACGCAGTGCATCGCGATCGTCAGTGAGCGGCGACAACACTTCAACCACCGCGATCGGATCCTTCACAGTCTGAGCCTGATTGAACGCCACCACTCCGACGCGATCTCCCGGCCGCAACGCTTCGATAAAACTGTTCGCGGCTGAGCGGATCAACGCCACGTCGTCGCGTGTGGAGCCCGAAGTATCGAGCAACAACGCGATCTCGAAAGGCGTGTCGGTGGTGCCGAAGTTGGTGATGGTCTGCGCCTGGCCGTCTTCGATGAGACGAAAGTTCTCAGGCTTCAAACCTGACAACGGTCGTCCCGCGGCGTCAGTCACAACAGCGGGAACAGATACGAGCTGCGTCTCGACTCGAACAACATCGCCTTCATCGACCTCCTCGGACGAGGGTGGCGTTGGCGTCTTCTTCGCTTCGGTTGTTTGTTCAGAGCCGTTGACGCGCCGTGGCCGTTGCGCAGGCTGCTGCGTGACCTGTTGTGCTGCCACACATACGGTGATTAGGAAAACGATTGGGCCGGGCAAACGACGAGTAAGCTTTGTAATTACTTGCATAGCGACACACTGGATGGGCTCTCGTGGACAGAATATTGCCACAAAACAGACGAGTCACAAAATACTCAAATCAAACGGCGGCCACGGAGGGCCGCCCGTCGAGTGGTGTCTTAAAATTGAGCGATTTTCTCTGCGTCCTCGGCGTATCTCAGTGTTCTCTGCGTTAACGGCAAATCAAACGCAGAGGGCGCAGAGATACGCCGAGAACCGCAGAGAAGATTTTCAAATTAAGACACCACCGCCCGTTGGCACACCTTGACACTATTCCGTCGTTCTCATAGCATGACGACTCTGTTTGAATCGGGATACGACGGCAGGGTCGTCCCAAGCGCAGGCACGTACGTCAATGGTAGACGGCTTCCCTTACAAGGAAGAGGTTGGGGGTTCGAATCCCTCCGTGCCTACCAAACGAAACCAGTTCTTTGCGGAGTCGTAGTTCAGTTGGTTAGAACGCCGGCCTGTCACGTCGGAGGTCGCGGGTTCGAGTCCCGTCGGCTCCGCCATCTCTTTTGAACAACTTACCGCTCTTGGAGGGCCACTCTATTGAGTGGCTTTCGTCGTTTTGGCGGGTGTACCCTGTTTTGTACCAAACTGTTCGATTGAGAATCGACCGAATGGAATGCGCTCAACACTCAGCGCGGTAATCGCTCTCTCTGCGCCCCACTCCGGGATCTTCACACGGCTGATAGTTACGCAGTATTACGTGCGTAAAAGTCAGTCTATCGGTAAAGCCGCTTCTGATTAAGTTCGGCAAACGTTGGCCTTTTTGCCAAACCTCATAGGCCAGCATCGTATTCCAAGCCACCTCGTCACTGACTTGCCGGACAGTTGTGCTTCTTTCCGAGTATTCCCGGATTTCAACTGTTGTCCGTTCGTCCTTCCCATCTGAATCGATGCTTGTTTAGGTTTATTGCGGTCTGCTTTTTAAGTAAATCAGGAACGCGTAAGTGTGAGCCGAATGGTCCTTTTTCGGTGCGCGATCGTACTGATGTCGGAGGGAGTCTCAAGTATCATTGGCGTGCTCTCGTATAATTGGCGGCCAATAGCTCGAAGCCGACTCCTAGCACTAACTTCTAGTAACTTTCCTGATTGTCGTTTCGTTTGCCTTGCCAAAAGAGGGAGGCAGCTGCTCATGAGGAGCTGTTAACCGTGAAATACAAAATCATCCGAGATGAGCCACGTTGAATTTGGCCAGATAACTAGCCATGTCGCCGATGGCGAATACGCCTTTGACTTCGTTTACTACGACTCACAAAGGACCACGAACCATGAAAAGAGCTATAGTGTTTTCATCAATCGTGATCGTGCTTATAGGCATGTCAGGATTTGCCATCAGCAAGAACACTCAACCAGTGAGCATACAGATGCATATCAAGGATCTCTCGCACCATGGTCTCAAACTAATAGATGCCTCAGATCCGTCGTTCGATGGGATGCTTAGAGCAGAACTCAAAGGGAAGTCGAATGATGCTGTAGAGGCGATGAAACCCTTTTCAGTTTTTTTGAAAAACACGGGAAAGAAAACCGTGGTGGCGTACCTTGTTCAGTGGACCTACACAAGGACAGACGGCACGAATCAACACTATAAAACCGCTGTTATAAATCCTGAAGCGTTGGTCCAAAGTAAAATGCGATTCGATGAAGCTAACGGCAGAGTGGACGCCATCGAACCGAACGCGTCTCGTCTTCTTACCTTACTATCGCCTAGCGGTGGCGGAATGCTGCGCGTTACGCTCACGCCCTCGGAAGCCGAAGGAGTAAAGAATGGAACCATCAAATTTGATCGAGCGACGCTCATGCAACGGTTCAGTCAGGAGGCAGAGAAATATACTGCCATCACTGTTTCGATAGACGGCGCTTTCTTTGCTGACGGCACGTTCGTGGGGCCTGATACGAGCAATTTTTTCAATCAGACCAAGGCTGCTATAGCTGGAAGGCGTAGCCTGTTGGAAACAATTGGCAATGATTTATCGAATGCGAACAGAACGCGGGCTGAGATATTCAAAGACTTGGAAGAAATTGCGACTCAAGGGCCCGAAAAGTTAGATTCCGAATCAACTCCAGACGACTATCACAGATCCTTTAAGGCGATGTATGCGAATGAGATTCTTCGAATGAAGGGTATCTACGGTGACGAAAAAGCACTTGACCTTGCAGTGCGTCCACTAAATAGGCCTTGGCTTGAGTTGAGGAAGAACGACGATTGACCGGATGATGGAGAACGTAAATGCGACGTGACTCTTGGGCTAAATACTTAGAAATATCCACCAATATCGCAGTTCTGGTAGTAGCTGTAGTGCTACTCGCCGCGTTTATTTCCGCACGATTCGGTCAGCCTCGACCCCCAGCATTCCAGCGAGGTATTGGCAAGGGTGACGCGATGCCTAGTTTGCCTTCAGTCGATTATAGAGCGGCCCCGCGCACCCTTTTACTGGCCCTTAGTGCAGAGTGTGGTTATTGCCAGGACAGTTTACCGTTCTATCGGCGCCTGATTGACAAGCAGCGTAAGGATGGCAAGAACCTCGCAGTAGTTGCTCTGTTTCCAGATAGTGAAACCGTTGTTAATGAGTATAAGCAACGAAATAGCCTGGAAATAAGATCCGTGGCAAGCGTGGATCCCACGACTTTCAGAGTAACTGGAACTCCAACAGTGATCCTGGTAGATGCTCAGGGGAATGTTAGCGACGTTTGGGTTGGAAGATTATCAGCTGTTGATGAACAGCAAGTAATGACTGCACTGCAACACTGATAATTTGCTGAAACTCTGCTTTACGTCAAAATCCATCCGAACTTGAAACATGTTTCTTTTTTACGGGTTGCGTCTTAGAAGGAGCAACGGCAATGAGAATCATTAGAACGCTCGTAGAAGTTTGGAACGGCTCGCGCAGGCGGCGAATCGTAAGGAATCTTTTGGCGTTGCCGGTGATGATAGTTCTATTGATTTCTTTTGCCATGAAACCAAGCTGGGCTGGTCAAATACTGCTGACCTGGGGATGCACGGATATCGACATCATGCAGCCTGGCGGCATTGGAAACCCCGCCGTCTGCGAGGGGTTTGCGTTCTGCATTAATTCGAATCTTGATACCGTAATAATAGATGCATTTTGTTTGGAAGATGCATGGTGTGCGTCCGTGCCAGTTGTGAACGACGTAATCGTTGATAGCACGTCTACTACCTTACGATGTAGAGGTACAGCAGTTAATTTGATCAATGGAAAAGTCGTGCATACCCTTTACGCGACTGAGGGATGCGAACGGGGAGACACAGTGTTCGAACTAAAAATCCCGATGTTTCAAAATTGTCTCGGCCCGCTAGACATTCCTCCTCTGCCTCCCGATGTGTGCCTCGCCTACGGCTTTTTTTGGAACAGTTCAACTAACTCTTGCATGGAAACAGACCCCTGTGCGGACAACCCATGGTCAATGGCATGCTGGAACTTAATGTGCGACATTTGCATGGCAAATGGTGGCGCTGTTTGCTTCCAAGGTGTTTGCTCTACGCCGATCGTGGTCGACGTACAGGGCAACGGGTTCAACCTCACAGACGTTGCGGGTGGAGTTGACTTTGATATTTTTGCCAGCGGTACGAAGATTCACACGTCGTGGACCGCGGCAAACAGTGATGATGCGTGGCTCGTGCTGGATCGCAATAATAACGGAGTCGTGGATAACGGTGCTGAGTTGTTTGGCAGTGCAACGCCTCAACCCCAGCCGCCATCGGGCGAGATCAGAAACGGCTTTCTTGCGCTTGATGAGTACGATAAGTCTGTCAACGGCGGAAACGCAGACAACATAATCGACCATCGCGATACCGTCTTCTCCAATTTACAATTGTGGCAAGACACGAACCATAACGGCATTTGTGAGCCGAGTGAGTTAAGTTCATTGCCCTCGCTCAATGTTGAATCGATTTCGCTGGACTATAAAGAATCGAAGAAGACTGACGAGCACGGCAATCATTTCCGGTATCGAGCGAAAGTCGACGGTGGCAAGCATTCGACAGTAGCCCGCTGGGCCTGGGACGTATTCTTGCTGAGCAACTGACTCACGCGAGTCAATGCGGCGTCTGAGTGGCATTAGAAGGGTTGCCGGGAGGGCGATTCAATACCCAAGTACGATCAATTGTTTCTCCATTGTGAGATACCTCGCAACTGCTGAAGAAACTGAGCATTTCTGCCGGTCGCGACAAGAAAAAGTTGCGAAGATTGTCCCGTATGCTCCGCCACTTATCTCAATAAGCTCCCAAATACGGCACGCCGTAAAAATAATTTCACTCTGCGCTTGACCGCGCGACGGTTTTGATTACAATTCAACCCAACGGTGAATGTGGTTGCCGGGGTGAGGACGGTAACCAATTGAGGCTGAATGCCTCCGCCAACCTTGAGAGGCCGGTCCAAAACCGGCCTTTCGGTTTTTTAGCCACAAAAAGCACAAAGTTTCAGCCACAAAAGGCGCAAACATAAAAATGATTTCGGTTGCTGAAGCTATTCAGATTGTTCGACAGCGTACACAGTTGCTGCCGGCCGAACAAGTAAAACTGGAAAAAGCTTTGGGGCGCGTGCTGGCGCACGATGTAGTTGCAGATACAGATTTGCCTCCGTTTGATCGGGCACAGATGGATGGGTATGCGGTTCGGGCGCAGGATGTGAGTGAAGCGCCGGTGCGTTTGCGAATCGCGGGTGAATCGGCTGCGGGGAAAGGTTGGCACCAAAAGTTGGAAGAAGGGCATGCCGTGCGCATCATGACCGGTGCGCCAGTGCCCGCGGGCGCAGACAGCGTGCAGCAGGTTGAGTTAACTCATGAGCTCAAAGATGGAACTGTCGTCGAGCTGCTTGAAACTGTTGAGACAGGAAAATCGATTGTTCCACGCGGGTCGGAGATCAAAGCCGGTGAAGTCGTGTTGCGCTCGGGTACGACTATCAATGCGGCGATGATGGCGGTGCTTGCTGCGTTTGGTTATGCGCAGGTCGAAGTGTTTCAAAAGCCGCGTGTGGCTGTACTCGCAACTGGGTCTGAACTGGTCCCAGTAGATCAAAAACCCGGACAGGATCAGATTCGCGATTCGAACAACTACTCGATCAGTGCTTACGCGGAGCTAGCCGGCGCAGTCGTCGAACGGATGCCGTTAACCGGCGACGAAACTTCCCTTCTGAAAAACCAGATAACTGAAGCTGCGAAACGTTGCGATCTGATCGTAACTTCCGGCGGCGTGTCGATGGGCGTTTACGACGTCACGAAAGCAGCACTCAAAGAACTCGACGCGGAATTATTTTTTGAACGTGTCGCACTCCGTCCAGGCAAGCCGACTGTCTTCGGGCGTTTGCCAAACGGCACATTCGTTTTTGGACTGCCGGGCAATCCAGTCTCTGTGTCAGTGACGTTCAACCTCTTCGCCCGCACGGCGCTACTTGCAATGCAAGGCACGGCAGAACCCGCGTTGAAACGCGAGACTGCCGTGCTTGCTCGAACTGTAAAGGGAACAACGGATCGTGAGAGCTATTTGCCTGCACAGCTCACGACAAACGATGACGGAGAGCTCGTAGCGTTTCCGTTGAAGTGGGGCGGCTCGTCGGATTTTGTCGCGTTTGCGTTGACGACCGCGTTGCTAATCGTTCCCGCAAACGTCAAAACGATCGAAGCGGGATCGTTAGTCACCGTGCTTCGATTGCCGTAACGCTAAAGAAGGTTTCTCACGCAGCGGCGCGACGGCGCGACGAAAATCTTGGAAACGCGGCAGCGCTTTGCGTCGTTGCGCCGCTGCGTGAGAAATAATTCTTCCTAACCAAACCACAACGACGCGCCTAATGCGCCCGCAATATTCACCGTCGCGCACTTCTGCACGATCGGCGCCACTCGTTCAGTCAGTCCTTTGAACCCAAGGAACCCAGGCAAGCGCTCAATACGGCTGGCGATTTTTTGATCGAATAAATCGAGACCTTCTTTACCCGGCCATAGCGTCGCCATCACGTAGTTTGCTTCTTCCTTCGGCTTCGCTCCCTGTCCGACCGGACTCCAGAACTTACCAATAATGAACCGCGCGAGATTACGTGAGAACTTCGTCTCACCAAGCTTCACGCGCGCCACGTTCCAGTAAAAGCTTCCGTGAATCGACTCTTCCTGCACGATACCAATCAGCAGT
>DASTTS010000052.1:0-3244 GCA_035760085.1 Pyrinomonadaceae bacterium | reverse complement strand
CGTAGATGTACGTAACCTTGTAACGACCCGCTGCCTTGTCAGGCTCGAGTTCGACGCCGAGATAGGAGGTGTTAACACCGCCCGCGCCTGGACCACGCGGCGGCGGCGCCGCGCCCGTGTGTGAAGCATTCAACTCACCGATCATCTCGTTGATGATGTTGAGCAACTCCTGTCGATCACCGACAAAGTCGACGAGCGGACGATACTTCGCGCGCGCGGCGTCCCAATCCATGCCGTGCATCTTCGGATCGTAGAAACGATACTTCATCGTGCGCCAGCCATCGTCGAACATCTCGGCCCACTCCGCCGGACGATCGACACGAACACGCACGTTGAAGTTGATGCGACGACGTCCAGCTTCACGAGGCGGACCAGCCGCTGCTGCTGCCGCTGCGCCTGCTCCAGCGCCACCCGCTGCGAGTGGCACTGAATAGATGCCATCGCGCTCTCGGAAGAAGAGCGTGCGACCATCGCGCGAGATGTTGAGATCGCCAACACCGCCACCAAAACCACCACCGCCGCCTGGTCCACCACCCTCAGCTTCATTCGGCGGCTGGCCCGACGTAATTCGCGCTAAACGACGTCCGTCTTCCTGAATCGAATAGATCACGGGAATACTTGCTGGACCTGCCGGTTCAGTCGTCACAAAAACGATCGTACGGCTGTCGGGCGTCAGCGCGAAGCTCGTAATCGGGAACGGCATACGCGTCACTTGTCGCGTACGACGCTTCAAGCCGTCCCAATCCATCTTGATTTCACGTGGCGGACGATTGGCTTGCGGCCGGGGTCGCGGTGCCGGTGCGGCTTCACCCTCTTCACCGGCAGGAGCGGGCGGTGGCCCGGCAGCTTGCGCATCGCGCGCGTCACGTTCTTCCGGATCGTCCGGATCGCGCTCCTGTCGCTCCAGCCAAACCGAGTAGACCTGAACTGAAGGCGTGGCGTTGCCGGTAGGTTCGAGTCGCAGGAAGTAGAGCTTGCGGCCGTCCGGCGAGAACCGTGGGCCAACGTCGTTGCTCGAATCGAAAGTCACTTTGTGTGGTTCTTTTTCGGTGCCTGATGAGGAAATTACGTAGATGTCAGACGTGCGTGATGAATCGGGTTTCGAGTAAGCGATCCACTTTCCATCCGGCGACCAAACGGGCGCGCTGAACGCGCCGTATCGCGAGCTGTCGAGCTCTGTTATCTGCTTTGTCGCAACAGCAAGCTTGCGCAGCTTGTCGTCAGAAGATGCGAAAGCAATCTCTTTCGAATCCGGCGACCAGTTGTAAGCATTCTTCAGCGCGTCAATGTCTGTGAGCTGTGTTGCGGGCGCCGAGCCATCGACTGGCACGACGAACAACTCTTCACGTCCACTCTGATCGGAAACATACGAAATCCACTTGCCGTCAGGTGAATACGCGACGTTGCGATCGCGTGCGGCGCCGTCAGTGACCTGTTTGAGATCGCCTTCCTCGACCGGCGCAGTGAAGATCTCACCGTGAATCGAGATCGCGACGCGTCGTGAATTCGGCGCGAGGTCGTAATCATCGGCTTGCGAATTGAATGGCTGCACTTCCGACAAGTTTTCCTGTGTTTCGGCGGCGATGTCGAGCTTGATCGGAGTCGCGCGTTTTGAGTTGACGTCGTATTTCCAGATGCCGAAATCATGCTCAAACATAATCACTTTGCCGTCGGCACTGATCGCGGGCCAGCGCACGTCGCCGGCCTTGAACGTCGTCATGCGATCGGCTTTGCCGCCGTTTTCGGAAACGCGGTAGATGTTTGTAAGACCACCGCCCTCGCGATCGCTGACGAAGTAGATGAAACCGTCATGTCCCCACATGGGCCAGGAGTCGAGGCCATCGAAGTCAGTAATCTGCGTAAACTTCTTCGCTGCGACGTCCATGATCATGATGTCCGTCTGGTAAGAGCCGCGGTAATACTTGCGCCAGTAGACTTGCCCTTTCTGGTTGTAGGCGAGCTTCTGTCCATCTGGCGAATAAGAAGCTTGTATGCCCATGTCAGTTCCGGCTTTCCACGGCATGCCGCCTTCGGTACTGACGAGATAAAGCTGCGGCATGAAGTCTTCGCCACGATTGCTGCTGAACATGACTGACTTGGAGTCAGCCGACCAGCCGAGCACGACATCGTCAGCGGAGTGAGTCGTTAGCTGTTTGGCATTCCCGCCGCCGGCGGGAATCAGGTAGACGTCAAGGTTCCCGTTGCGCTCGCTCGAGAAGGCGATCCACTTTCCGTCCGGCGAGAAACGTCCGTAAACATCGCGTGCCCGGTTGACGGTCAGACGTTGAATGTTTTGGCCATTCTCGTCAGCGGTCCAGATGTCTCCGAGATAGCTGAAGACGATGCGGCCGTTGTGATAATGCGGGTAGCGCACCAGTCGCGCTTCGCGACCGAATGCTGATGTGGTGGTGATAAGGAACAGTGCTGCGGCAAAGAGAGTGGTGGTTATTTTTCTCATGGCTCCTGACCTGCGAACTAAGGAATGGAAACTACGCGGAATGCGGTGGCGGGATTATAGCACCGCCGGTTCGGATTTCGAATTTGTTATGGCATCATTGGGCCTGTGAGTTTGACGTGTCGAAAAATGCACGCGGCGGATGTGGCTGACGCCTTCCACATGCTCAGCGATTTTCTGAGTGAGGATGAGCATTATCTTGCGAGCAGCCAGGCGTACGGCGACCTCGGGATGCAAGGTCTGAACAACGCCCTCGACCTGTTTCTGGAGCATCCGGAGCTGGGTTTTGTTTGGATGGCTCATGACGAAAACGGCGTCGCCGGGATCTGTGTTGTGTGTTACGCGATTTCGACGTCGATGGGATCGGTCGTTGCGAAGCTCGATGATGTTTCGGTAAAGCCCGATCGGCGTGGGCATGGGATCGGATCGCGGATGCTTGAACAATTGAAGGAGCAGTTACGGCGCGAGGCCGTGACGCGCATCGATGTCGCAGTGCACCTGCAAAATCCCGAGGCGCGCAGGTTCTACGAGAAGGCAGGCTTCGTCGCCCTGAATGAGGAACGGCTCTCGTGTTTGATTTAATCCCTAACCACAGATAACACAGATTTAACTCCGTATTTTATCTGTGTAATCTGTGGTTAGGTTTTATTATTGAGGTTCGCGATCTCCTCGAAGTACTTCGCAAACGCAACCATACCGCCGGAAGCTTGCTGCCAGTCGAAATTCTCATTCGGTGCGTGATAGCCGTGCTCGGGTAGTGATAGACCCAGGAACAGCACGGGGCAGTTC
>DASTTS010000051.1:0-4404 GCA_035760085.1 Pyrinomonadaceae bacterium | reverse complement strand
AACCGGTCCTAAGACTGCCGCACCCGCGCCGTCACCAAACAACACACACGTCTGTCGATCGGTGTAATCAACGTACTGCGTCAGGATCTCCGCGCCGACGACGACAGCGTGTCGCACCTGGCCCGTTTTGATCATCGAGTCGGCCAGCGACACGCCGTACAAAAAACCCGAGCACGCGGCCACGATGTCCATCGCCGCAGCATTGTTTGCGCCGAGCTCTGCCTGAACGATGCAGCCGGTTGACGGCAGTATCTGGTCGGGCGTCACAGTGGCACAAAGAAGCAGATCAATATCAGCCGGATCCAAACGAGCACGTTCGATCGCCTGCTGTGCAGCACGCACCGCAAACATTGACGTGTACTCACCTGGCGCTGCCTTGCGACGTTGCTTAATTCCTGTGCGCGTTGTGATCCAATCGTCAGAAGTCTCGACAATCTTCGCGAGATCTTCGTTCGTCAGAATGCCTTCCGGATAAGAATGACCTGTACCCAGAATTCCAGCGCTTTGATTCAGCATTAAGTCCTCAGATTACTATAAACAGAGATTACACAGAAACGCTCAGATAATCGCTATTCATCTGCGTTAGCTGCGGCTTGTTTCTAATCCCTTCCTCGATTCGCTCAGCCGTGCGATGTTCTGAAAACTCTTTCACACTCCGGATCGCGTTCCGGATCGCACGCGCATTCGAACGACCATGACCAATCACCACGATGCGACTGACTCCCAACAACGGCGCACCGCCATATTCCGTGTAATCGAGACGTTTCTTGATATTCCGAAACGCCGGCTTCGCGAGCATCGCGCCTGCTTTCGTGACCGCAGTCGACATCAGCTCACGTTTCAGCATCGACAGCATCGCCTCGGTCAGTCCTTCCGACAACTTCAACATCACATTGCCGGTGAAACCGTCAGTCACGATTACGTCGACGAGACCCGAGAAAACGTCGCGACCTTCGACGTTGCCGACGAAGTTGATATCCGTCAACTGCCGCAACAGCGGAAACGCCTCTTTCGTGAGATCGTTTCCCTTCGCTTCTTCCTCGCCGATGCTCATCAAACCGACTGTAGGCTTGACTGTTCCCAGCACCGAGCGCGAGTAAGCATCACCCATGATCGCAAACTGGGCCAGGTGATGCGGTTTGCACTCGGAGTTTGCTCCGACGTCGAGCAACAGCGTCGGCTTTGCAGCTTTCGTCGGAATCATCGCCGCGAGTGCCGGTCTGTCGACACCTGGCAATGTTCCGATGACCATCTTCGCAGTGGCCATCGCCGCGCCGGTGTTCCCCGCCGAGACAAAACCATCGCCACGACCTTCCATCACGAGCTTCGAACCGATCCTCAAAGAGCTTTTCTTCTTCCGTCTCACGGAAGTGGCGACTGGATCATCCATCGCGATGACTTCAGCCGCGTCTACCAACTCGATGCCGCGATCGCCGTCGCCGCGCCAACCGCAGCGCCGCAGCTCGGGCTCGACCTTGTGGGCCTGGCCCACCAGAATAACTCCCACGCCGAAGTCGCGTGTCGCAGCAAGGGCGCCATCAATCTCCACGTTGGGCGCGTGGTCACTTCCCATTGCGTCGAGAACGACCTTGCCCGTCAATTGGGGCTGATGCTGCGATTGACTTCGCACGATGCAGGTCTAGCTTTGTTCTACTTGTACCACTTCGCGACCTTTATAGAAGCCGCATTTGGGGCAAACGCGGTGTGGCATGCGGGGCTCACGGCAATTCGGGCACAGCGTGGTTTGGGGGGCGCGCAACGCATCGTGCGCGCGTCGTTTGTCGCGACGAGCTTTGGAGTGTCGTCGTTTAGGGTTTGGCATAATTACTCCGTTTAATAAGAAGCACAAAAAGCACAAGGTTTTTTCTTAACTGTTTGCGCTTTTTGTGCCTTTGTGGCTAAGTCAAATTCTTCAGAGCCGCCCAACGCGGATCGATATCGTTCGTCTCGCAATTGCACTCGCCCGTGTTTCTGTCGGTGCCGCATTCGGGGCAAATGCCTTTGCAGTCCTCGCGGCAAAGCATGCGAGTGGGTACGGCCAACAAAATCTGTTCTTTCACGATCTCGTCAACGTCGATGGCTTCGCCGTCGAACACTGAAACCGACATTTCGGCTTCCGTAAGCTCCGCCACCTGGCTCGTCTCGTAATCCGAGTCGCTGATGTATTCGAGCGTGAAATCAGCGTTGACCGGGATTTCGATCGGTTTCAGACAGCGATCACATTCAACTTGTGCTCGCGTCTCGAGATGCCCGTTGACAAAGACCTGATTGCCGGAAAGCCGGACTTTTCCATTTACGGCTGCCGGCGCGGTCAAACTCACTCGTTCATCTACTGGATTCAGTTCCTCAGGCTGGTAAACATGAGCGAAATCGCCCTTACTACCCTCCAGGTTCTCCAGCTCAATACGCATTCCGCACAAAAAGCGGCCATTATAGGCGATTAATGTCCGTTCGTAAAATCGGCTGCCAGAGCGTCTTCGCGTAACGCCTCGGCGAGACGCTTATCGGCGCCGCTCATCAAGCGGAGCGCGCCGGATTTCGTCGTATGAAACAGGCTTGCATTCTTCCGTCCGGCTTTCTCTAAAGCCTGCCGGGCCAGTTCTTTACGTCCGGTACGTTCATAAGCTTGTGCAAGTAATGAGAACGCCTCGGCGTAGTCGCCATCCATCTCAGTCGCCTTTCGCAGGTGACGGACGGCGAGCGCGTCGCGATTTAGCTCGTAATAGAGACAGCCGAGAACATAATGCGCTTCGGCCGAAGGTCGGATCGTCAAAGCGCGCTTGAACTCACCAAGCGCACGACGCCATTTCTTTTCAGCCACGAAGACCCAGCCGAGACCACAGTGGCTCGCAAATGAAGAACAACCTTGCGCCGTCGCGTTGCTCAGAAGATCTTTCGCCAGCTCGACTTCGCCATCGTCAGCACACGTCAGTCCCAGCAGCAGCGAGATGCGCACATCGTCAGGCAGCACCGCGTGTGCTTTCCCGAGATACGTACGGGCTTGTTTTGTCTTGCCGCGGCGGAAAAAGTGTTCACCGAGAAAGAGATTGAGTGGCGCATTCTCTTCTGCGATCTCGGCCGCAGACTGGAGCTTCGCGATGCCTTGAGGAAGCTGCTTATCTTCGATCAGTACAAAACCTTCGTTGACCAATTCTTCGAATGCCTGCCGGTCATAAACGTGCGCACTCGCGAGGATTCGCAAGCGAAGGGCATCGCGATGAACGCTTTCTTCCTGTTCGACCGTATCGCGCTGGCAGCGCTCGCTCCACATCCGCTCGAGTCGCTCTGAATCGACAACGCCGTCTTCAGTCAGTAGACCAACCAGTGCTCGCATCAACGAGCGATCGAAGTAGGCGTTCTGCGCGTAGCGGAGCAACAAGTCGAGAGTGCGCTCGAGGCGTTCGGCCATTCTTGCGACTCTGTTTTCAGCGGCTGAGATACGTTCAAGAAGGTGTTCGTCAGTGGAGAGACTTGCTGGTCCGGCCTCGAAGCGCGTGGCGCTGGGCTCGACGACGATCATCAGGCGCGTGCCGCAGCGAGTACAGAATTCCTGGCCCAGCGAATTTGCTGCGAGACATTTTTGACAGTAGTGAGAGATGCCGGGGCGCATGATGATTAATATTCGTAAAACCCGCGACCGCTTTTTCTACCCAGCCAGCCGGCGTCGACGTAACGCTTGAGCAGCGGGCACGGCCTGTATTTGGGGTCTCCGAGCCCTTCATATAACACATTCATGATGGCGAGGCATACATCCAGACCGATGAAGTCGGCAAGCGTGAGTGGGCCCATTGGATGGTTCATCCCGAGCTTCATGATGCCGTCGATGCTCTCGCGACTCGCCACGCCTTCGTAAAGAGTAAAGATCGCTTCGTTGATCATCGGCATCAATACGCGATTCGAGACGAAGCCGGGCGAGTCCTGGCAATCGAGCGCCGTCTTGCCGAGCTGTTCGGAGAGTGTTCTGACTCGTTCGTAAGTTTCGTCGGAGGTCGCCATGCCGCGGATGACTTCGACGAGCTTCATCACCGGCACGGGATTCATGAAATGCATGCCGATGACTTTGTCTGGACGTTTCGTTGCGGCGCCGAGTTTTGTGATCGAGATTGAGGAGGTGTTTGAAGCGAGGATTGCGTGTGACGGCGTTACTTCATCGAGCATCTTGAAGACCTGCGTCTTCACGTTTAGATCTTCCACCACTGCTTCGACCACGAATGAAGCTTCTTTGAACGCTGAGAAATCAGTCGTTCTGCGAATACGGTTAAGGATCGATTGCTTCCCTGCACTATCGAGCCGTTCTTTATCGACATCGCGTTGCAAGCTCTTGTCGATCGCACTCAGTCCGCGATCAAGAAATTCTTCGCGGACGTCGTGCATGATCACGTTGTAACCCGCTCGCGCCGCGAC
>DASTTS010000050.1:0-3040 GCA_035760085.1 Pyrinomonadaceae bacterium | reverse complement strand
CAGTTGTTCTCAACAATCCCAATAATTTTTGAGGCAAAGTCTTTCAAATACACAGCCCGGACAGATCTACCGCGTTAGCTTGTTGTCGATGGTTTGATCTTTGTGCCTTTGTGGCTAAGGCAGTTTCATGTAGGGCATGCTGCGGAGGATGATGCGCTGGCGACGGGCGACGCGGCGTGGGTTGGTTTGCGGGTTGAAGACGGTGCGTGGGTTGGGGATCATTGCGGAGAGGAAGGCTGCTTCGTTCGTTGATAAGGACGATGCGGGTTTGTGAAAGTAGTATTGCGCCGCAGCTTCAGCTCCGTAAATTCCATCGCCCCACTCGATCACGTTCAAATAGATCTCGAGTATGCGTCGCTTCGTTAACGTGCGTTCGAGCATGATCGTCAACGCCGCTTCCTGGCCCTTTCGCAAAAACGATCGCTGCGATGAGAGATACAGGTTCTTCGCGAGTTGCTGACTGATCGTCGAGCCGCCGCGTTTGAACTCTGGAAGACTCGGAAGCCAATCGTCGTTTTCACCTTCCGCTTTTGCTTCACGCGCTGATTCGCGTTGTGCCTGCTCAAACGCTTTCTGAATCGCTTCGTAGTCAAAACCGCGATGCGTCAGGAAATTCGTATCTTCACCGGCGAGGACGGCCCGCTGCAAGTTAGGCGAGATCTTGTCGAGCGGCACCCAAACCTGCTGGCGTTTTGGTTGTTGGCCCTTCGCTTGTGCTTCTCTGATGCGCGTATCGATCAGGGAAGTGGAAGAAGGATTGCCGTTGCGCAGCAGCATCACGCGCACGAACATAATGCCTTCGTAACCGACAATCCCAACGACAACGCCCAGCACCACGAGGAAGAAAATTCGAAAGAGTCTGCGCATCTGTTATCGGATTACGTTCAGGCGAACCGTCGTGTTGCAACCGGCGTTTCGAAAACGCTCTTGACCATGCGAATCGTGTTGCAGTGGATCTCGATCGTGTCGTTAATGTCTTTGCCATAGCCTCCGGACATCACTGTCACGACAGGAACTTCGCGCTCGTGACACTCACGTAGCACGTACGCGTCACGTTCGCGCAGCCCGTCGATCGAGAGTGCGAGTCGACCGAGTTTGTCTCTGGCAAACGGATCAGCGCCGGCGAGATAGAAGACGATCTCCGGATCGTGTGCAAACACCGAGGGCAGATAACGCGCGAGCGTGTCGAGATATTCATGGTCCTGAGTGCCGTCAGGCAGCTCGACATCCAAACTCGATTGCGCTTTGAAAAGCGGGTAGTTGTTTGCGCCGTGCATCGAATAGGTAAACGTCTCGTCATCACCCGCGAAGATCGTTGCTGTACCGTTGCCCTGGTGTACGTCACAATCAACGATCGCAGCGCGACGGACCAGGTTCCGGGCGCGCAACGCACGAATCGCGATGGCAACGTCGTTGAGCACGCAAAATCCTTCACCGCGATCCGCGAACGAGTGATGTGTGCCGCCCGCGAGATTTGAGCTGTAACCTTCGGTAAGTGCGGCGTGAGTAGCAGCCACTGTGCCGCCGACCGCGTAGAACGAACGGCGCACGAGTGATTCGGACCAGGGCAGTCCCAGCCGTCTTATTTCTTTCGTCGTTAGTTCGCCATTGCAAAGGCGAGTGACGTAATCCTCGGTATGGACCAGCAACACGTCTTCACGTGACGCAGGCGATGGCTCGACGATCTCGGAAGGCGCAAGAGTTCCTTCAGCGAGTAGCTGATCGCGCACCAGCTCGAATTTACGAATGGGAAAAATGTGGCCTGCGCCGATCTCTGCGTAGTAACGAGGTGTGTAAAAGACTAGCATGCCGCGACGAGATATTAGCGCAGTCGGGCAGAGTTGTCCTCTCGAACATATCGGTCGGATAGGACCTGTAAGACTTATTCTTTACCGGCGATTGGATCTACGCGTGATACCGCGATAGTTAACGTTGCCGGGAAGTTTGCGGGGCAGCTCGAAATCGTCGTCGACGATGTCTTCAAGGTGAACGCTGGCGGCGCGAGCGTAGGCGAGGAGGGTGATCAGCGATGGTTCGCGCTTGTCCTGTTCGTACTCGGAAATCCGGCCGTAATGCATCGAGTCGCCGAGCCCGAGACGCTCCAGCATCTGCGTTTGCGACAAACCGAGGCCATTGCGTATTTGCAGGAGTTTCTCAGCCAATCTTAACGGCCGCGGACGCGGGTTCCCCATCAGTAACGACCTCCTGATGGCTGCTTCCGGCGCCTACTCACAGTTGGGAGTGGGCTGCGTTCGCCTTTATCTTTCGCCGTGAGTATGAATTTTTCATGCTCCACGGCGGTGCTCATCACTCGTTAATGTGGGCTGAGCCGCGCATGTGCCGTTGCTGAGTTGTCAAAGACGGACCGTATCCTAAAACGATATGGCCCTCGTCGTAAATAGAAAAATGCAGTTGGGCCACGAATTTTTCAATTCGTGGCCCAATTGGCCTAGCGAGCGACGAACTGGTCCGTCAAAACCACGGTCACCGGAATGCCTTCGATTTCAGTAGGCAGAACAGGCTGTGATCCTGAATCCTTGTTCACGTAGATCACGATCGATGCTTCGTTATCCGTTCGGCCGAGACCGACGCCCACGCCCATGACGGCTGGCTGGAACATCAGGTTCGCCCGATGGTTCTCGAGGACTGCCGACGCGCGATCCGCTGCTTGTTGCGGAAGTTGTGGCATCAGACCCTCCAATCCGGGGATGAACGGCTCTCGATCGCCACGCATGTGTCCTTTAGGAGTTGCGGCAGCGCCACCGCCGCCACCACCGCCAAAAGTGAACGTGCGGCCCAGCGCCGTGCCGAGTTTTGTCAACACTTCGCCGATCGGATTACCGATCGTAGATGAGCTGCTGCCCGCATAAAGGAGAGCGACTGGATTGTGTGACGCGTTGTTGGTGACGATCAGAGAGCCTGAGTCACCACCTGCGCTGAACGTGCTGCTATTGATTACCACCTGGTTGGTGTAGGAGACGGTGAACTTTTTGCCTGAGCCGCAGTTGCGCTGGTACTGAACGTTCACGCTCGTGTTGAT
>DASTTS010000049.1:0-3650 GCA_035760085.1 Pyrinomonadaceae bacterium | reverse complement strand
GTCAGGTCCGGTCGATTGTCGATGAACCATTCCATGCGCTTTTTGAAATCCGGCAGACGCTCGAGCAAGTCCGGCTCTAATGTTTCGACTGCAAAGAGGGGAATCAAACCAACCATCGAACGGACTTTCATCGGAAACGGTTTGCCCTGCGGCAAGTGCAGCACGTCGTAGAAGAACCCGTCCTGCTCGTCCCATAATCTGATCTCGTCGTCGCCGCGGTTGTTCATCGCGTGCGCGATGTAGATGAAGTGTTCCCAGAACTTGCTTGCGACATCCTCAAAACACGAATCCTCTTTCGCGAGCTCCATCGCGATCGCGAGCAGATTCAGCGCATACATTGCCATCCAACTCGTGCCGTCCGATTGCGCAAGGTGACCGCCCGTCGGCAGCGGTGCGCTGCGATCGAAGACGCCGATGTTGTCGAGACCGAGAAAGCCACCCTGAAAAATGTTCATCCCATCGGCGTCTTTGCGGTTAACCCACCACGTGAAATTCAGCAGCAGCTTCTGAAACACGCGCTTGAGAAAACCCGTGTCGCCCACTCCGCGACGTTTTTTCTCGATCTTGTAGACGCGCCACGCAGCCCACGCGTGGACCGGTGGATTCACGTCGCCAAACGCCCACTCGTACGCCGGAAGTTGACCGTTCGGATGCATGTACCATTCGCGCAGCATCAGCAGGAGCTGTGACTTTGCGAACTCGGAATCGACGAGGGCGAGCGGCACGCAGTGAAAGGCAAGATCCCATGCCGCGTACCACGGATACTCCCATTTATCGGGCATCGAGATGACGTCGGCGTTGTAGAGATGTTTCCACTCGTGATTCCGGCCGTGCACACGTTCTTTCGGAGGCTCGGGAGTCGCCGGATCGCCATCAAGCCACTGCTCGATCACGTAGTGGTAGTACTGTTTGGACCAGAGCATTCCCGCGAACGCCTGGCGCATTACTGATCGTGCATCGGTTGAAAGATCGCCGGGAATAACGGTTTGATAGAAGTCGTCAGCTTCATGAATACGAGCGGCGAAGATCTTTTCAAAATCTGCGAAAGCGTTTTCATACGTGCGGTCAGTTAACCGCAGACGGACAGTTGCGGTTTCGCCCGGTTTGATCGCGAGTTTGTAATTCGCGGCCGCTTTCGTGCCTCGCTTTTCTGGATTCACTGCCTGCTGATTCCCGTGAACGACATACTCGTTGATACCGTCTTTGGCGTACCGTGAACCGTTGCTGAAGTTAAAAAGCCGCTCGGTATTGGTATCGTTCTCGGTGAAGAGCAGCTCAGGTGCAGCATCGCAATAGAACCAGCGACCACCAACTTCGTTGTGATTGAGCTCGATAACACCGTCACTCGTTTGTCGCAGCCACGGTTTCGCCGTACCGTTCTGATTCCACGACCACGTATTGCGAAACCAGATCGTAGGCAGTAGGTTCAACGATGCTTCTTCAGGTCCACGATTGCTGATCGTGATCTTGATCAGAATGTCGTCGACGTCAGCTTTTGCATATTCGACCACCACGTCGAAGTAGCGATCGGAATCGAAGATGCCTGTGTCGATCAACTCAAACTCAGGCGCGAGTTTTCCACGGCGCCGGTTTTCTTCGACGAGCCGACCGTAGGGAAACTCACCTTGCGGGTACTTGTACAAATATTTCATGTACGAGTGCGTGGGAGTTGAGTCGAGGTAGAAATAGTATTCCTTGACGTCTTCGCCGTGATTTCCTTCGTTGCCAGTCAAACCAAACAGACGTTCTTTCAGAATCGGATCGCGACCATTCCAGAGCGCGATTGCAAAACAGATCTTTTGATGGCGATCGGAGATTCCGGCAATGCCGTCTTCGTTCCAACGATAAGCACGTGACCGCGCGTGATCGTGCGGAAAGTAATCCCAGGCGCTGCCGTACGGGCTGTAGTCTTCGCGCACGGTGCCCCACGCGCGCTCGCTGAGATATGGGCCCCAACGCTTCCAGTGCTTCGTGCGTTGACGCGCCTCTTCTAGTCGCTGCTCTTCTGTAGTCATAACCGTTTCAAAAAATATTCTCGCCAACTATCGGGCAATGCTTCGGTCGCGATCGCACGTCGCATAAGATCGACGTCTCCCCGATCGCTGCTATATAGTCGCGTGATATCGACGACCCTTACACCCGAATCGTTTTTCTCGAGCAGCTCGATTTGATCACCAGCGCCGACTTCGCCTTCTTTCAACACTGAAAAATAAAAACCCGTGCGTTCACTGACGAGAAATCGTTTGATGATGTCGGCGCGACCAAAGCGAATTCCGAGTTTGTAACAAGGCATTCGCGGTTGCGTTACCATCACTTCGGCCGTGCCGATTCGAAACTTGTCGCCAATATGAGTTTCGGTTTCGAGCAGGCCGGTGGTGGTGAAGTTCTCGCCAAACATTCCCCACGGTAGATCCATATCCGGCAGCTCGTGTTTCCAAAAGTCGTAATGCTCTGACGGATAAAGATAGACGGCCTTATATGGTCCACCATGGACAGACAGATCTGACTGCCGGTCGCCATCGAGATTCAGCGTGCGTAACATTACGCGCCCCTCGACCGGCTCTTTAAAGATCCCCGTCGAGACTGGTTCACCATTCCGCAGCACTAAGCGCGGCAACCCGACATTGAGTGAAATGATTTTCACGGCAAGCCCCCTGAGATGTTCGCGTTCAAAAGGTAATTTCTCACGCAAAGACGCAAAGGCGCAAAGAAGACGCAAAGCAAGCTACCTGGAGCCCGGCAGGCTTTGCGCCTTTGCGTAAGAAATCCCTCTTGAACGCGATGCCCATTTCATCGCTCAATCAACGCCATCACATGGCCGTCGGGATCCCGCGCCAGCAAGCCCTTACTAATCCCCAAACTTCTCTCACTCAGCGTCACGACTCCGGGCGAGACAAAACGTGAATTCTCCGCGAGCAATCTTTTCGCAAACATCTCGGCGGTGTTGACGATTAGCGTCGTCTGCCAGTGAAACAAATCCGACGCACGCGCATCGGCGGGCGCGGGCCGCCCGTCACGCGGCGCAAGGTATTCGAGAAATTCGATGCCCGGCCCCCCGCTGCCGGCTCGAAGACTCGTGATGCGTAACCTTGCGCCGAAGACGTTGTTGAGATGTTCCTGCTCGGTGCCGTAGTTCTCACTCGTGCCTGCGATGTGTAACCCCAGTGCATCTCGATAAAACTTCAGACTCGCCTCAGTGTCAGTCACTACAATCGCCGTGTGATCGATCCCGAGAAACAATTTGTCCTTACGCTGCCATTTCTGCTCGCCTTTATCGGAAGGGAACTGAAGAATCTCGAGCCAGTGCTTGTCCGGATCGCGAAAGTAAAACGCCTTGATGCCGCCCGCGTTTTTGTTCCAGTCGGGTAGACGCTGTGGACCAGTGGAAGCGTGTTCGACTTTATTTTGTCGCAGCAGCGCGTAGGCCTTGTCCATGTCGCTGGTGATGATTGCGATATGCTGGAACCAGCGATCGTTGCTGCGTGAGTCAACCGGCACTGGCCGGCCCTTTGGCGTGAGATACTCAGTTAATTCAATGAACTCATCGCCGAGCCGCATCCGCACGACGCGCATTCGCAATCCAAATACACCCTGAAGCCGCTCATAATCCTCGCCGGTCACTTCCACATCGGACACTTTCTCGAACGACA
>DASTTS010000048.1:0-2130 GCA_035760085.1 Pyrinomonadaceae bacterium | reverse complement strand
TAAATGCAATCGGAACACATTCACCCAACTCACGCGAGATCGACAGCGCCACGATGGCGGCGGCGCAAATCTTCGTCGATCGACGTGAATCCGCGTTAAATGAGTCTGGAGATTATTTACTTGCAGCTAAAGAAGGACTCGTAAATCGGGAAAGCATTCGAGGAGAAATCGGAGAAATCTTGATCGGCACCAAACCGGGCCGCACTTCTTCGACCGAAATCACGCTCTTCAAATCCCTCGGCCTCGCAATCGAAGATGTCGTCAGTGCTGACTACCTTTACCGCAAAGGCCTCTCACAAAACTTCGGCACATGGGTAGATTTTTAGATGAGGCAGGGGTGGCCCTCCGTGGCCACCCCTGCGGACCCCACTGCGCCCTTTCTCAAATCAGCCGGTCGCCTGTGACCGTCACCGAGTCTTGTCGGTAATGACAGCCACGACTCTGACGGTTGTGCTGCGCGGCGTGCGCCACGATCAGCGCCACTTCAACGGCATTGCGCAACCCGATCAGCCCGTCTGAAAGCTTTGTCGTCCGGTAAAACGTCTCAATCTCATTCCACAAGTGACGCAGCTCTCGGATCGCGCGAGACAGACGATCCGCGCTGCGCACGAGCCCGACGTAGTGCCACATGATGTTCTGAATCGTCTGCATGTCGCCCTGGATCAACGCCGGATCCGGCTCGGCACTCAACCCGCTCTCGTCCCACGGTGGAATATCTTCAAACCGCGCCGTGTGGCCATTTCCTTCACTCAACGCTCTCTCGAGATCTAACGCCGCGCGATTTCCCCAAACGAGTCCTTCCAGAAGTGACGTTGAAGCAAGTCGGTTCGCACCGTGCACACCCGTACAACTAATCTCACCAATCGCATACAGATTTCGAATCGTCGAACGTCCCCACTCATCAACCAGCACGCCACCGCAGAAATAATGCGCGGCCGGCACTACAGGCACGGGCTCGCGCGAAATGTCGAGGCCCACCTTCAAACACTGGTCGTAAATAAACGGAAAGCGCTCGCGAATCTTTTCCGCGGGCATGTGCGAAGCAATGTCGAGCAGCACGTATGAGTAGGCGTGCGCTTCCATCTCGTGATGAATCGCGCGCGCCACCACGTCGCGCGGCGCTAGATCCTTCCACTCTGGCGAATAGCGCTCCATGAACGGACGTAGCTCCGGCGTCAACAACACACCGCCTTCACCACGAACAGCTTCACTGATCAGCAACCCTTCGGCGCCCGGCGCTGCTAGTGCCGTCGGATGAAACTGCACGTATTCGGCATTCGCGATCCGCGCTCCGGCCCGATGGGCCATCGCCAACCCGTCACCGCGCGCACCAATTGGATTCGTTGTGTTTCGATAGATCCTTCCCAGCCCGCCGGTCGCAAGTATCGTCGCGTTCGCGAGATAACGATGAACCGTCTTTTCCGTGCGATCGAAGACGTAACAACCGTGACACGAAATTTCACCGTAGTTGTCCAGCGGGTTGCGCGAATGATGCGGGAACGTGATGAGGTCGACCGCAGTCGCGTCAGACTTGATCTTGATGTTCGGGAAGTTTTTCAGCGCGGCGACGAGGCCGTTCATGATCGCGCGGCCAGTCGCGTCGCCGACGTGAAGAATTCTGCGCCGCGAGTGAGCTGCTTCCTGTCCCCAAACAGGCGCACCTTCTTCAGTGTGATCGAAAACAACATGGGCCGTGCGCTCGAGCACTTCATTGAGCAACGCAGGGCCTTCGTCAGCCAGGATGCGAGCGGCTTTCGGCGACGTTACGCCGGCGCCGGCGGCGACGATGTCTTCGAAGAGTAGCTCGGCACTATCGTCAGGACCGCGGCCGATGATGCCGCCTTGTGCGTAGCGCGTGTTTGATTCGTGAGCGTCCGAGGCGCGCGTGATAATGGTGATTTGTCGATCGGGATTTCGGGCGAGACGTAGAGCAGCAGTCGCACCGGCAATTCCGCAACCGATGATCAGGACTTCGTTCGTCACTGATTAGTCTTCTTTTCCGATTTCGAGCATTCGCTGCACCGAACGCAGCGCCCGCACGCGAACGTCCTCGTCGATGAAGATCTCAAACTGCTCTTTTTGCAGCGATTCCAGCGTGTCTTCGAGCGTGATCTGGTTCATGTGCGGGCA